>LAEA01000072.1 GCA_000961745.1 Rhodospirillaceae bacterium BRH_c57
GGCGGGGGGCGGGCCGGAGCGCGACCACAGCGCCCACATGGTGTCGAGGGCCGCCGGGTCATGCCAGTCGTAGCCGCACAGGGCACGCAGGACATCGGTATCGCCGCGCGCCGCATCGGCCGGAATGATGGCATCGTTGCCCAGCCCATGCAGGTGGTCGAGATACCAGCCGGCCGCCTCGTGCACCTCATGGGGTGCGGGGCCGTTGCGCGGGCCTTCGACCTGGCGCAGGCGCCACGGGACAGTGCTGCGCTCGCGGGCGATTTCGAAGGCGGCAATGCGCAGGCCATTGCGCCGCACCGACATCACCCGGTGGCCCTCGATGACGCAGGGCACGGCGTAGAGCGGCAGGCAGTTGCCCAACGCCTCCCCCTCCTCCACCAAATCCTGAACCGACCCCAGCGGCACGATCCCCAACCCATTGGGCGCCTCGACGGGCGGTGACGGGCGCGACCACGCAAGGTTCGCCCCCTGCACGTTCTTGAGCGACACATGGGGGAACAGCGTGCCGATAGAGCGGTGGAAGCGGTCGGAGAACTGCACGATCTGCGGCAACGTGCGGGAGGCAAGCAAGAAGGCGGTCGCCACCGCCTCGGCCAGACGCAGGGCCTGGGTATCGACGCGCACGGTCGTCCTGCCGCTGTCGTGGGCGGCCAGCGGCAGACAGACCGAATAGGCAAAGGCCCGCGCGCCGTCGCGGATGGCCTCGCCGCCCCATGGCAGGCGCAGCAGATGGCGGAAGTTGTCCCAGGCGATGGCGGCGGCGATGCGGTCCTCCTCCTGGGCACGGCGGCGCGGGTCGAAGATATCGGCCGTGCTGCCGGTCACCGCCGGGACGCGGGTCAGCGGCACGGCGGGGTGCACCCTCTCCCCGCCAACGGCGCGGAACAGGGCGCACCAGTCGCCGTCAAAACCCCGCAGCAAGGCACGCAGGGCTTCCCTCCGCCCGCCGGCCGGGCCGCCGATGAACGCGGCGAGGCTGTTGAGTTCCTGGGCGAGGCTCGCAAAGCACGCCCACGGGTCGTCCTCGTGCTCGTGGGAGGTGGCGGCGCGGCGGCCGGGGCACAGACTGCCGTCAATGTCCTCCAGGAACATCAGCAGGTATTCGGCATGGTCGGGAATGACCCGGTGCCCGAAACCGTGGAAGCAGCGCAGCACCGCCTCGGACACCTGGAACGCCTCGGCCAGGGCCGGGACCAGGGGGGCACGGGCATCAACCGCCCGCCGCAGCGACGGAACCTCGGATATGGCGCGGGCGAACACCGGATAGGCCCGCGCCGCCTGACGTCGCACCTGGGCGCGCTGCCCCGCCCCTCGATAAAATCGATAGGTATCCTGACGGTACTGGGTGGCCAGCCCCATGACGGCGACCGCATCGGCGTCGATCAGTCCGGCGGCCGGGGCCAGGACGGCCCGCACCGCCGGTTCCTCCTCGGCATGAAACCGCGTGAAGACCTCGGGCGTCGGCATCAGGCAGGACCGCCGGCCGAGGTCTACAACGGTCATCCAGTCGCGCCGCACGCCCATTACCGGGTGGGTCGGATCGAACCCCAGATCCCGCGCCAGGGTGGGAAAGCGCAGCGGATAGGGCACCACACGGCCGAGTCCCGGCACCTCGAACCCCAGCGCCTCGCGCCGGTGGTCGCGCACGGCCTGCCGCAGCGGGGCCTGGAGGCCGTCGCGCAGGGCCGGCATGTGGTCGGCCAGGGCACGGGTGAAGGCGGCAAGGTCGAAGGGCGCGAGGAACCTCTGGCGAGCAAACAGATCATCCTCGGTCTGGAGACGGCCGCTGTCGGTGAACCCGGCAACCAAAGCGACGAACAGCCCCCGCCGCGCCCGTACAAGGGCATAGAGCTTGGCCGGGCCGGGGTAGAGGCCTTGCAGGTGCCCAACCACCCTCAGGCCGTCCACCTCGGCCACGGCGTAGCCGTTGAGGCGGCGGTGCCATGCCAGCGCGTCGGCCCAAGACCCTATTCCGGTGGGCGAGAGAACTGAACTGTCCGGCGCCATGCCGTCTCCTCGATCGACCTCATACCCTCAGTATGAGGGGGTGACGGGGCCGGAAATCAAGTAAACAACACCGCCATGTAGACCCCGTAGAGAGCCAGCAACACGCCGGCCTCCCACCGCGCCAGACGCCAGCCGGTGATGGCAAAGACCAGCAGCAGGGCGGTCACGCCACTCATCACCCACAGGTCCAGGCGCAGGACTTCCGGCGGGACGGGGATCGGCTTGACCAGCGCCGTGATGCCCATGATGCCCAGAAGGTTGAACACGTTGCTGCCGATCACGTTGCCGACCGCAACATCGGCGTGCTTGCGGATCGCCGCCATGACCGAGGTCACCAGTTCAGGCAACGACGTGCCGACCGCCACAAGGGTCAACCCGATCAAGGTTTCGGACATGCCCATCGAACGGGCCAACACGATGGCGCCATCGACCAGCAGGTCGGCGCCCCAAATGACGGCGGCAATGCCGCCCACGGCCAGCAGCAGGGACAGCCACAGGTTCGGATGAACCGGCGGCGTCAGGTCCACGTCGTCGGCCTCGGCTGCGTGCATCTGGGCGGCGGCGGCGGACACCTCTTTGCGATCGGTCCTGAAGCTGTAGATGGAATAGGCCGCGAGGACGGCCAGAAACACCAGCGCGGCCGGCACGCCGATTTCCCCGAACAGCGCGGCGCCGACGAACAGCACCGTGGCCACCACCAGCATGGCGCCATCGCGCAAAAACGCATCGCGGTTGACGGCCATCGGCAGGATCAGACCGGCCACGCCCAGGATCAGCAGGATGTTGGCGATGTTGGAGCCGATCACATTGCCGACGGCGATACCCGGCGCCCCGGCCAACGCAGCGTTGAGACTCGCCACAAGTTCCGGGGTCGATGTCCCGAATCCAACCAGCAGAAAGCCGATCAGCATGGGCGACACGCCCAACCGTCCGGCCACGCCCACCGCCCCCTTCACCAGGGCTTCTCCCCCGCCGAGCAACAAGATGAACCCGGCCAGAAGCTGAATGGTCAGCATGATGTTTCCTCTGCTTATCCAAATGCGGAGAAACGCCTACCATGCCGCCAGGGGCCACGCCACACGACTGTTTTCGAAAATCACCTTGAAACCGGAGCCCGGACAGCCTACATGACTTGGCGTTAGTTTATCTGGAGGAATTTGGTATGCCCAAGGGTACCGTGAAATGGTTCAACGGCACAAAAGGCTACGGCTTCATCACGCCCGATGAAGGCGGCGGCGATGTGTTCGTGCACATCTCTGCGGTCGAACAGGCCGGTCTCAACGATCTGCAGGACGGTCAGAAGCTGTCCTACGACATCGAGACCGGTCGGTCGGGCAAGGACGCTGCTGTTAACCTGAAGGCGCTCTGAGCCTTTTTGCACGGCAGTTTAGTCTTGACGGGGGGCGGCTATGGCCGTCCCCCGTTCTGCTTTCTGTAATTCGAGTGCCTCATGCCTGAAATCTATGTTGATGCCGACGCCTGCCCCGTGAAGGACGAGGTCCTGCGGGTGGCCGAGCGCCACCGTCTGGCCGTCCATGTGGTCAGCAACAGTTGGCATCGCGGCACCGATGGGCCGCTGGTCAACCGCGTGGTAGTGCCCCAGGGCTCCGACGCGGCAGACGACTGGATTGCCGAGCGTATCGGCCCCGGTGACATCTGCATCACCCCCGACATTCCCCTGGCCGCGCGCTGTATTGAAAAAGGCGCCCTGGTGCTGGGCAACACGGGCAAACCGTTCACGCCCGAAAGCATCGGCATGGCCCTGGCGATGCGCGACCTGATGACCCACCTGCGCGAAACCGGCGAGATCAAGGGATACAACCCCAGTTTCGGCAAGCAGGACCGTTCGCGCTTCCTCCAGGCCCTAGAGGATGCCGTCCAAAAGGCCGTGCGCGCGCAATGAGCGCTGTTGCCGTGATCGGGGGCGGGCCGGCTGGCCTCATGGCGGCGCAGGCCCTGGCCGAGGCCGGGTGCGCTGTCGATCTTTACGACTCCATGCCCTCGGTCGGCCGAAAGTTCCTGATGGCCGGCAAATCCGGCATGAACCTGACCCACGCCGAGGACCTGGAACCCTTCCTCGGCCGCTATGGCGCCCGCCGCGCGGTTCTCGAACCACTGGTGCGGGCGTTCGACAATGCCGCCGTGCGGGCCTGGGCCGAGGGGCTGGGCGTGGAAACCTTCGTCGGGTCCTCCGGCCGGGTCTTCCCCACCGACTTCAAGGCCGCCCCCCTGCTCCGGTCCTGGCTGCGCCGGTTGAAAGCGGCGGGCGTGCGGGTCCATGTGCGCCACCGCTGGCAGGGCTGGGACGACTCCGGTGCCCTGAGGTTCGACTCGCCGGGCGGGGTCGTGACGGTGCGCCCGGCCGCGACCGTCCTGGCACTTGGCGGAGCAAGCTGGCCGCAACTGGGATCGGATGCCGCGTGGGTGCCTTGGCTGCGGGCGCGCGGGGTGGAGGTCCAGCCCTTTCGGCCGGCAAACTGCGGCTTCGACGTGGCATGGAGCGCCCATTTCCGGGAGCGCTTCGCCGGCCAGCCGGTCAAGCCGGTAGTCCTGTCCTGCGGCGGGCAATCCAAGGCGGGCGAATTCGTTGTCACCGAAAACGGCATCGAGGGCGGCGGGGTCTACGCCCTGTCCGCCCCCCTGCGCGACGCCATTGCCCGTGACGGCCACGCCACGGTATTGCTCGACCTGATGCCGGGCCGTAACGTCGGCCGCGTTGAGCACGACCTGTCCCGACCGCGCGGCGCCCGGTCTCTGTCCAACCACCTGCGGCGCACGCTGGGCCTGGAAGGCGTCAAGGTCGGGCTGCTGCGGGAGGTCCTGGCGCCCGACGTCTTGGAAAGCCCGCCTCGCCTCGCCGCCGCCCTCAAGGCCCTGCCCCTGCGCCTGAACGCGCCCCGCCCCATCACCGAAGCGATCTCCAGCGCCGGCGGCGTACCGTTCGAGGCCCTGGACGACGGCCTTATGATACGCAATCTCCCCGGCGTGTTCTGCGCCGGGGAGATGCTGGACTGGGAGGCGCCAACGGGGGGCTACCTGCTGACCGCCTGCTTTGCCACCGGACTTGCGGCCGGGCGAGCGGCAGCGGCGTGGACCCATCCTCAGTCGTGAACGCTGATCCGCCCGCGCTGGGCACTGCCCACCATGCGGCGGAAGGCGTCGGCGTCCAGGTGGAGCAGGCTGCGGTGGTCGCCGCCTTCCACGTAGACGTCGGGCATAATGTCCAGAGTGTCGTCCACCACCGCCCTCAGGCCATAGGCGGCGGCACAGGCCGGAACGGCGCCGCGTTCGCAGTCGGCGAACAGATCGACGATTTCGTCCTCGGTGGCCAGCCGAAGGTCGTCGCCGACTTGGGAGTTGACCAGATCCATGTGCAAGTGATGGGACGCGGGAACCACGGCCATGACGTAGCCTTCCATGCCGCGCAACAGGACAGCCTTGACCATCTTGTCGCCCGAGACGTGGGCGACTTCGGCGGCATGTCCGGCCGAACCCGTAGCCTCGTGAACAAGCACGTCATAGGGGATGTGGTGGTCTGACAGGTACTGACGGAGGCTGATCGCGATTGCCATAATGCCCTCCTTCCCTAAAAGCCTTCCCTTGACCCTCCATCATACGCCCCCGCCCCCCTCCGACCAAAGGGAGAGTAAGGAGTGCACTCATCCTTTGGTGAGGGCCATAAACAGGCGGGTCAGCTTTTCGGGCAGGCGTTCAACCTGATCGACCACGGTGTACGCCTGTCCGAAAATGTCGGACACGTAACTGTCGGCCTCGCGGTCCAGGGTGATGCAGAAGCTGGTGATTCCCTGCCCCTGGAGTTCGCCGACTGCGGCGTGGGTGTCCCACTTCAGGTAATCGGGGTTGTCCACGTCGATGTCGTGCGGGCGGCCGTCCGACAGCAGCAGCAGCAGCTTCTTTTCCGTCTTCTGAGCGGCCAGATAACGCCCGGCGTGGCGCAAGGCCGATCCCATGCGGGTCGAAGCCGCCGCTTCCATGGCGGCGATACGCGCCTTGGGGTCCGGCCCCCACGGCTCGGCAAACCGTTTGAGGTGGGTGTAGCGCACGTTGTGCCGTGTCTCGGAGGCGAACCCGGCGATGGCGAAGGGATCGCCCAGAGCCTCGACCGCCCAGCCGAGCAGGCTCACCGCCTCCTGACTGAGTTGCAGCAGGGTGTTGCCCGAGGGGGTCTTTTCGTTCAGCGATTGCGACAGGTCGAGCAGCAGCAGGACCGAGATGTTGCGGCTGTCGGGAACATGGCTCTGGTACACCCGTTCGTCAGGCGACACCCCTGCCCGCCCGTCGATCATCGCCCGGATGGCAAGATCAAGGTCGAGGTCCTCGCCGTCCTTCTGGTGGCGGATGCGCTTGCGGTTCTGCGGCTTGAGGCGGTCCACCAGGCGCTTGATCTGCTTGGCGAGGTCACTGTGGCGGTCGAGCAACCGGTCAATGTCGGCCGCATCGCCCAGCGGCTGGTTGGCCTCATACACCGTTACCCAGTCGGCCCGTTCGGTGCGCGTCTCGAAATCCCATTCCGGGTAGTGCTGGGGCGGCAGCAGGTCGCCGGACTGCTGGTCCTCGGGCACGTCGGGGGTGCCGTGGTCGGAGTGGAAATCCTCCTCGCTGTCGGTCGATTCCAGGAAATGCCAGAGCCAGCGGTTGTCGTCGCGGTAATCCACCACGGTATCATCGAACCACACCTTGGGCAGGCCCAGGGACTTGTCCATGATCCTGGTCAGGAAGGCACGGCCCAGGCGGACGCTGCTTTCCGGGTCCGTCAGGTCCTCGGCATGAAAGCGGGCGGCATAGTCCACCGTCAATGGATCGGTGTAAGGGTGATCGGGGTCGAGAATGGCGCGCGACACCATGGCGAGGCGATGACGCAGGCACGACCAGCCCTCCGGGCAGGCGTCCTGCACCGGGATCGGGTGGAGGGCCTGGAACAGCCCGCGCAGGCCGGGGTACAGCCGCATGGCCAGGGCCTCGACCCGGCTGTCCTCGAACGCCTCGACCGACACATGCTGGAACGGGCTGAAGTTGTCGGCCAGATAGGGCCGGCTCCACCGTCGGTGCGCCGCCATGTGGGCGACCAGTGCGCGATAGCGGTCGATGCCGGAGACGCCGTCCCGCGCCTCCAGGACATCAGGGACGTGGAAGCCCAGCTTGTCGATATGCGGCGTCGGCTTGCGGATGTGGTCAAAGGCCAGGGAATAGGGCCGGAACTTCTCCTCGCACTGCCAGAAGGCGCGCAGCAGCAGGCGGATCTGGCGCTCGTGGTCCACGAACAGGGTGCCGTGGCGTTCGCGCTGGAGGGCGGCGTGGGCGTCCGGGGTGCGCAAGGCGAAGTAATCCGGGTAGCGGTGGCGCTGGCCCTTCCAGGTGCGCAACCCGAAATCGACCCAGTTGCCGTAACCCTCCAGGCTGATCTGGTTGATGACAAAGGGCGTGGCCGACAGCAGGGCTACGGCGGTGTCGTCGGGATATTCGGCGGCCTCAACCGCCTTGCGGACAACGTCCATCCAGGCGCGCAGGGACTCGGCGCTGCCAGTGCGGCGGGCGACCGCCGGCAGGGCGCGGAGGAACGGATTGATCGCCTTGCCGCAGCGCGCCCGCGCCAGCCAGTGGGCCATCTCCACCACATCGGACGGCACGCTCTCGTCGGTCTTGGCGATGACGCCGGGCAGGTCCTCCAGCACCATCAGGACCAGTTCGGTCCCCCGTCCCATGCCGCAGATGGCCGAGGCGGCATCAAGCCAGGCATCCACGCCCTCGGGCGACAGGAGGCGTTCGGCCGCGCTCAGGCAGCCGGGCAGGATATCGTCGATCTGCGCCACGGAACAGCGCAGCCGCGCGCGGGCGGCGGTCGCATCCAGGCTCATGGGGCGATCCTTCTCAGCCGAAGGCCAGGTCGATGGCGTGGGTCAGGGTGGCGCGAATGTCGGCATCGTCAGTCAGCGGACGAACCAGGGCCATCTGCGCAGCGTCGGCCGGGGCGATGCCATCGGCCATGAGCTGCGCGGCGTAGACCAGCAGGCGGGTCGAGATCCCCTCGTCCAAGCCATGGCCCTTAAGGGCACGGGCGCGCTGCCCGACATCGACCAGACGGGCGCACAGGGCAACGTCCAGGCCGGACTCGCGGGCCACGATCTCGGCCTCCACGGCGGGCGCCGAGTAGTCGAAGTCGAGCGCCGTGAAACGCTGCTTGGTGGACTGCTTGAGGTCCTTCATCAGGCTCTGGTAGCCGGGGTTATAGGAAATCACGAGCTGGAAATCGTCGTGGACCTTAACCAGTTCGCCCTTCTTGTCGAGCGGCAGGACCCGGCGGTGGTCGGTCAAGGGATGGATGACGACGACGGTGTCCTGGCGCGCCTCGACCACCTCGTCGAGATAACAAATGGCGCCCATGCGCGCGGCCATGGTCAGCGGCCCGTCCTGCCAGCGCGTCCCTTGCGCATCCAGCAGGAAGCGCCCGACCAGATCGGAGGCCGTGATGTCCTCATTGCAGGCCACGGTGACCAGCGGCCGGCCAAGCTTCCAGGCCATGTATTCCACGAACCGCGACTTGCCGCAGCCGGTCGGCCCCTTGAGCATCACCGGCAGGCGGCGGTTATAGGCGGCCTCGTACTGGGCGACCTCCTGACCGACAGCGCGGTAAAAGGGTTCCTGGGTGATGCGGTACTGATCGGACAGGGGAAGCGCGGTCATGGACAGGTTCCTCAGTGCTCTTGGGGGTGCTTCTGGGAGCGGTTGAGTCCAGTGTGGCGCAGTCGGCAAATAGACGGAAATCGTTTTATCGTATCCCGGCCATAGAGTATTCTCTATGGATGCAGCATCCGACCGTCCATCAACTGCGCATCTTCGAGGCCATCGTCCGCCACGGCAGCTTTTCGCGTGCCGCCGAAGCGATGCACCTGACCCAGCCGACCATCTCAATGCAGATCCGCAAGGTCGCCGACACGGTCGGGGCTCCCTTGTTCGAGCAGGTCGGCCGCCGTCTGGTGCTGACCGAGGCCGGGGAAGCCCTGCTCCGCCTGTCGCGCGACATCTTCGACAGCCTGGATCGCTTCGACCAAACGGTGGCCGACCTCAAGGGCCTGCGCAGCGGCCGGCTGAGGCTGTCCGCCGTGACCTCGGCCGAATACTTCCTGCCGCGCCTGCTGGGGCCGTTCTGCAATCTCTATCCGGGCATTGAGGTGGCGCTGGAGGTCGGCAACCGCGAACGCATTCTGGAACGCCTACGGGCCGGGGCCGATGACGTGCAGGTGTTCGGCCAGCCGCCCGACGACGCCGACGCCGTGGCCCGCCCGTTCCTGGAAAACCCGCTGGTCGTGGTGGCCCCGGCCGGGCATCGGCTGGCCGGAGCGATGCCGCTCTCCCTGCACACCCTGGCGGCCGAACCGTTCCTGCTGCGCGAAGCCGGGTCCGGCACCCGCACGGCGGCCGAGCGGGTGTTCCGCGAGGCCGGGCTGCCCCTGAACCTGCGCATGGAACTGGGCAGCAACGAGGCCATCAAGCAAGGCATCCTGGGCGGCCTGGGCCTGGGCGTCCTGTCGCGCCATGCGGTGGAGGGCGCGCCGGGGCTGGTCGAACTGCCGGTCGAGGGCTTTCCCATTCGCCGCCAGTGGTTCCTGGTCTGGCCGGCCGGGCGGCCCCTGTCGCCGGCCGCACGGGCGCTGGTGGACCATCTTCTAGCCGTCACGCAGACGTGATTCGCGCCGAGGCAGGTCCCGCCCCAAGGTAAGAAGGTCCCTTGCCGTGAGGATGTGACCATGAAACGTCTTGCCGCAGCCGCTCTAACTCTTGGCCTGCTGGGTGCGCCGGCCACCGCACAGGACAAACCCCTGGAAACCGCCATCTTCGCTGGTGGCTGTTTCTGGTGCATGGAACCGCCGTTCGACAAGATCGACGGCGTGGTCTCCACCACCTCGGGCTACGCCGGCGGGGCCGAGCCGAATGTCACCTATGAACAGGTGTCGTCCGGCGCCACCGGCCATGCCGAGGCCGTGCGGGTGGAATACGACCCCACCAAGGTCGCCTATGCCGAACTTCTGGAAACCTTCTGGCGCAACGTCGATCCCGTGGACGCCGGAGGCCAGTTCTGTGATCGCGGGCCACAGTACCGCGCCGCCCTGTTCCCGCAGAGCGAGGAGCAATACCGGCTGGCCGCCGCGTCCATCGAACAGGTGACCCAGGTCCTGGGCGAGCCCGTCGCCACCCGCATCGAACGCGCCCCGCAATTCTGGGAAGCCGAGGGATACCACCAGGACTACGCCCGCCGCAATCCCATCCGCTATTCGTTCTACCGCGCCACCTGCGGCCGCGACCACCGCCTGAGCGCGGTGTGGGAAGGGCGCCAGGATCTGGCCCTGGCGCCCCGATAAGGCCGGCTCACGCCGCGGCCATCATGGACTCAAGGGCCGCCTGATCGGGTCCGATGAAGGGCGGCGCCGTCCGGGCCTCGGCCAAGTTGCCGAGCAGGGTGTCGGTCATTCCGTGGGCCGGCGGCAGATGAGATCCGAGGATGGTGCGCGGAGCCAACCGGCGAACCTCGTCCAGACGCGCCGCATAGGCCGCTCCGTCAGTCATGCCGAGCCACGGCGCGTCGATCTGCGCCCAAACCTGCATCCCGGCCCGCAGGGCTTCGGCCGGAATATCCGCCGCAATCTCCGCTGGGCTTGAAACCGGGCACCCGAACGCGTCGGCGCTGAACAGGATGCCACCACGCGGATCGAACAGGCCGGTCGTCTCCGGCGCGTCAAAACAGGGCGGCGCCAGCGCAGTCACCGCCCGGTCGCCCAGGTCCAACGTCTGTCCGGGATTGAGCAGGTACGCCCGATCCACCGGCCGCCCCATCAGGGACATCTTGCCCATGCCGAGGTACGTCGTCACCAGCCGGGCGTTCGGCGCGGCCTGGAGCACGGCATCGAGGCTGCCCAGGTAGTCCGCGTCGGTGTGGGTAATCCACACGTAGGCCAGATCGGCCGGGTCGATCACGCTCGCCAAGGCCGCCATGAAATCGGCACGAAGACCGGGCAGCCCGGTGTCAACCAGCATCGGGCGTGGGCCGTGCAGCACGAACGCGTTGATCGGCAGGATCCCCAGGCCGGGCAAGGAGAGATCGGCCGACAGCAGGGTCACGCCTTCGGCCGCGCGGCGCGGGGAGTGCATGTGGGTGAGGGTCATCGTCAGCTTCCTAATTTCAGTGAACAGTGACGTTTACTGAAATTGAGCCTAAAACCGGCGCCGCCCCCTTGTCAACATTTCATTAAACACCTATGGTCATTCAAATGGCGAAGCGCACCTACACCCCCCGCAAGCGGGCCGAGCAGCAGGACGAGACGCGGCGGCGCATTGTCGACGCGGCGATGGCCCTGCACGAGGAACTCGGTCCCAGCAAAGCGACGATCTCCAGCATTGCCGCCCGTGCTGGCGTGCAACGGCTAACCGTCTATCGGCATTTTTCCGACGACATCGCACTGTTCCATGCCTGCACGTCGCAGTGGCTCGACCTGCACCCGCCGCCTGATCCCGCTGCCTGGATCGGCATCGCGGCGCCACTGGAGCGCGCCCGGACGGCGCTTGCGGCACTCTATACCTACTATCGAGGCACTGAACGGATGTGGGAGGTGTCGTACCGCGACCTCGACCACACCCCTGCCCTGCGCGAGCCCATGGCTGGAGTGGAAACCTATCTGGCAACGGTGCGCGACGGGCTGGCCCTGGCCTGGACGCCCGAGCCGGCGGCGCACCGAAAACTTCGTGCCGCCATCGGCCTGGCCGTACGGTTCCAGACCTGGCAGGGCCTGCGCGGCGACGGGCTTGGGGACGACGTCATGGCCGACATGATGGTGCGGTGGCTACGGGCCCTGACCGAAGGGGCTTGACTTGCGCGCCGCCCTGTCGAGAGTCGGGCCTTCCTGAAAGCGGTTGGTTTGGACAGAGCGTATGAAGGTCAGCATCGACATGGGATCGGCGTCCGGCGACACGTCGGGGGCGTTTGATCTTGAGGAGTTGCTCGCCACGCGCCTGTTGGTGCAGGGCAATTCCGGGTCGGGCAAGTCGCACCTGCTGCGCCGCCTGCTGGAGCAGAGCGCCCCGTGGGTGCAGCAGGCCGTCGTTGATCCCGAGGGCGACTTCGTGACCCTGGCCGAGGAATTCGGCCATGTGGTGGTGGATGCCGCAGACCATCCCGAAGCGGCCCTCCAGCAAATAGGGTCGCGGGTGCGTGAGCACAGGGTGTCGGTCGTGCTCAACCTGGAAAACCTGGAGGCCGAGCGCCAGATGCGCCACGCCGCCGCCTTCCTGGGCGGCATGTTCGACGCTGACCGCGACCACTGGTACCCCATGCTGGTGGTGGTCGACGAGGCCCAGTTGTTCGCCCCCGCCGTGGGCGGGGAAGTATCCGACGACGCCCGCAAAGCCTCGCTCGGCGCCATGACCAACCTGATGTGCCGGGGCCGCAAGCGCGGTCTGGCCGGGGTGATCGCCACCCAGCGGCTGGCCAAGCTGGCCAAGAACGTCGCCGCCGAGGCGTCCAACTTCCTGATGGGCCGCACCTTCCTCGACATCGACATGGCGCGTGCCGCCGACCTTTTGGGCATGGAACGCCGTCAGGCCGAAATGTTCCGCGACCTGGAGCGCGGCCACTTCATCGCCCTCGGCCCGGCGGTGTCGCGCCGGCCGCTGAAGATCCGCATCGGCGACGTCAAGACCTCACCGCGCGCCAACAGCCCCAAGCTGATGCCGCTGCCCGAGACGGCGCCGGCCGACGCCCGCGAGTTGATCATGAAGGTGGACGAAGCGCCGCCCATGGTCCGCCCGCCGCCGCGCCCCCGCCCGCCCTCCACCGACGAC
>LAEA01000073.1 GCA_000961745.1 Rhodospirillaceae bacterium BRH_c57
TTCAGATCGGCGACATGGTGCGCCAGCGCCTGGAGCACGTCGGCGAGGCGCTCGACGCCGGCAGCACCGCCCTGGCCGACGGCCCCGGAGCCCAGGGCGGCGAGCATATGGACAGCCTGCACAATAGGGTCCTGTGCAACGCGGTGTGCGAGTTGCAGGCCCGCCAGCTCGACAGCATCGGGGCCGATTTCCGGAAGCGCATCGGCAGTATCAGCACCGCCTGCGGCACCCTGGCCGCCACCCTTGAGGAAGCCCGCGAGCGCACCGAAAGCGTCTACTCCGGGGGCACCGACAGCGCCAGCGGCTCCACCTTCCTGATGAGCCTGGACCGCGAGTTGCACAGCGTGGGCACCGTCATCGCACACTACGACGCAGCACTGCACGACACCGACAGCGCGGTGACAGCGGTGCAGGGCCTGGTGATGACGATGACCGCCTCGATGCTCGCGCTGGACGATGTTGATGCCGAGATCAACGTGATCGGCCTCAACGCCTCCATCAAGTGCGGGAACCTGGGGTCGCGCGGACTGGCGCTGAACGTGGTGGCGCAGGAACTGCGCAGCTACGCCCGCCAGACCCGTACCCTGGCCGGCGCGATCGCGGTGCAACTGGCCGAGGTGTCGGCTGCGGCGACAGGCCTGGGCCGCTCGGGCGACGAAGCGTTCGAGCAACGGCTCGACGTCCTGCGCGGCCACCTCAACGGCACGGTCGAATACCTGGAGCATGGGGCAGGCGAAACCGCGTGGGTGCTGGCCCGCATCCAGGAAAAGGCGGCTCAGGTCGGCCGGTCGCTGCACACCACCCAGACTGACCTACAGGGGCAGACCGCAGCGGCGGCGACAATCTCGGAGGCCGGGCGCCAGGTGGCCGATTTCGCCGCCAGCATCGACCCCGGCCTCGCCCCCGCCGACCTGCGCCGCGCCCGCGAGGAGGTCCTGACCTTCATGAGCAGCCACTACACCATGGCCAGCGAACGCGACCTGCATGACATGCTCCTGGGCTGCACTCCGGCCCCCAAATCCCCCGCCGCGCCGACCGGCGAACCGGACCTGTCCGACTTCCTGTTCTGACCCCCTGAAGCGAGGGCACATCCCATGAAATTCTCCATCCGCCCGGCCGACAACATCATCGCGCTGGAAGGCCGCTTCACCTACGCCGACCACGACCTGTTCCGGGGCGTTCTCGACCACCTGGGGCGCCCTGGCCGGGGGCGGCCGGTGTTCGATCTGTCGCAGCTCACATTCATGGATTCCGCCGGGCTCGGCATGTTGCTGCTGGCCCGCGAGACGGCCGAGGCAAACGGCGCCGACCTTATCCTGCGCGGTGCGGCGGGGCCGGTCCTCCGGCTCCTGACCGCATCACGCTTCGAGACCATCTTCGCAGTAGAAACATAACCGCAAAAGTGCTGCCGGGAGGCCGCCGACATGAACCAGATATACCGCCCGCCATCCCTGCGCCAAGCCCGCATCCTGGTGACCAGCGACGATGCGTTGAACGCCCAAGCCACCCTGGCCCTGCTGCGCGGACTGGGGGTGCGCCAGGTCCTGGCCCTGCCGGATGGCAACGAGGTCGCACGGGTCATGGAAAGCTTCTCGCCCGACATGATCGTGATGGACCTCAACGAGACGTATCTCGACAGTTGGGAACTGTGCCGCCAGGTGCGCCAGACCGCCAACCGCGATGAACTTCCCGTCATCATCCAGACGGCCGAAGCCGATGCCGACGACAGGGCACGGGCCTTCGACCTGGGGGCCAATGACGTGGTCGCCAAGCCCCTGCGGCACCAGGACTTTGTGAAACGGGTCCGCCTGCACCTGGAAACCCGCTTCACCCTGCGCACGCTGCTGGACATGCGCGAGCGCCTGACCAACGAACTTGCCATGGCTGACGGGATGTTGCGCCATCTTCAGCCCTCCTCGCGCCTGCTGGCCGAGATCAGGGCTGCCACCGGCATCATGATCGAGGCCGAACTGCGGCCCGGCGCCACCCTCGGCGGCAACCTGTGGGGCGTGACACGGCTGGGCAGCCGCCGCGTCGGGCTGTACGTACTCGATTGTTCGGGGGGCGGCATCGTGGGCGCTCTGAACGTGTTCCGGCTGCACACCCTGATCGACAGGGCGCCTTACCCCGACGACGACGACCCGGCGGCATGGCTGGCCCACATCAACGGCCTGCTGGCACGCCTTCTGCCGACCGGCCAGTTCGCGACACTCCTGTTTGCAGTCCTTGACCCGGACACCCTCACGATGAACTATGCTTCGGCGGGAGCGCCAGGACCGATCTACGAAGGCGCGGATCTGGGCAGCAGTGGCGTTCCGTTGGGCATCCTGCGCAAGGCGGCCTTCACCAACCACCGGGCGACCGTGCAGCCGAACACTCCGGTGTTGCTGTGCAACGATGGCCTCGTGGATGCCGCGTCGGCGCTCGGCTGGTCGCTGGTGACGTCCGGGGCGGCGGGGGCAATGGGACGGCTGCCTGCGATGCCGACACCCACCAGGACCGGCGATCCGGCGGCCAACGACCTGACGGCGCTGACCATACGATTCGAGGCTGACCATACGGCGGACCCACGCCGGGGGGCCTGAAAACAGCGGCGCACCCGCGCCAAAGGGGCGGATGGCAAAGCATGGCCAAGCACAGGCGCACCATTCTGCTGCGCGACTTCTTCGTGGTGTTTCTTCCCCTGCTGATGGTCGGCGGGGCGGGAGGCGGCTATGTCGTCATGGCCCAGATCGAGGCCAGCCATCATGAACAGGAAATGCAGGCCCGCAGCGCGGTCACCATCGTCGCCGGCCATGTGCGCCGGTCTCTGCGCGGCTTTGTCGACGACGCCTTGCGGATCGACTCACAGGCCCTGCAAAACGACCACGCCGGAAGTCTGCAACGGCTGACGACCATGGCCTGGGGCCACGCCATCATCGTCATCCCGCCGGTCCCACACCCGCCAAAGGTCCCGAAGCCCGGTTCCCTGGCCGTGCCCGGCAGCGCGCCTACCCAAAGCATCCTACCCATCACCAGGATCAAGGAGCCATTTCAGTTCCGCCTGAATCATCCATCGCTGCCCCTGGGCGCGTTCCCCTTCGAGGTGCGTCTTGGGGGGCTGCTCGGCCATGCCAAAAGCATTCTACCAGCCGATCAGATGCTCAAGGTGATCATCGAACCGCTTGACGAAGTACAAAGCGGCAAGGATGAGTCGTTGCCGAACGGCGTGGAGAGTCAGGAAATTATCGACCTTGCGGCCACCCTGGCGCCGTTCCAGATGCCTCATCCTCATGTCCAGATGCGCCTGATGGCCCCGGTCGGACCGGCGGTACTCCGCTTCACCGGCAACCGCCTGCACCTGCCCGTCGCCGCCGCCCTCCTGCTGCTGCTGTCCCTGGCGTGGAGCATGTTGGCCGCCCGAGCGATGGCGGAGCGCCGCATGTTGCTGGCCGACATCGCGGATCGCACCCGCCGCTTCCAGGACTTCGCCGAGGTGGGCAGCGACTGGTATTGGGAAACCGGCCCGAACCACCATATCACCAGTATTGCCGGGAGTTTCCAGAACAGCCTGGGCATCGCTGAAGACGCCATTGTGGGCCAGCACTACCAGGACCTTCTGGCCCGGCACCTGCCGCGCGATCAACGCAAGGACCCCCAGGTGTGGACGATGTTCGCCGCCGTGGCCGAGCAACAGCAGCCATTCCGCCGCCTGACCATTCCGTGGTGCCACCCCGATGGTACGCAACGCATGATCGTCGCCAGCGGGCGGCCCATCTTTGGCTCCGACGGAGAGTTCCAGGGCTACCGCTGCACCTCCAACGACATCACCGAGCTTTCCGAGGCCCAGGAAGCGCTGCGCGTGGCGCGCGACGACGCCCTCCGGGCCGACCGGGCCAAGAGCGCCTTCGTTGCCGGAGTCAGCCACGACCTGCGCCAGCCGTTGCAGGCCTTGAGACTTTACACCGCCCTGCTCATCGAAGAACCCCTGAGCGCGGAAGCCCTTTCGCTGGCCCAAAAGGTGAAACTCACGGCCGAAGGGGCGGGCGAGCTGCTGACCCACCTGCTGGACCTCTCGCGCCTTGAAAACGGGGAGATTCTGCCCCAGACGTGCAGCATCCCCCTCAAGCCGTTTCTCGACCGCCTGGTCGATGAGATGGCTGGCCGGGCGGAGATAAAGGGCCTGTCGATCGGGATCATCTGCGCTGACCGCTGGGCGACGAGCGACCCGGCCCTGCTGGAGAGGGTGCTGCGCAACTTGGTGTCCAACGCCATCAACTACACCCGGCAGGGCGGCGTCCTGGTGACCGTGCGGCCGCGCGGCGACAGACATCTGGTCCAGGTCTGGGACACCGGCACGGGCATCCCCGAAGACGAGTTGGACAACATTTTTGACGACTACCGCCGGGGCTCCCTGGCTGAAGGCGAGGGTACGGGTCTGGGTCTGGCCGTTGTCCGCCGGGCCGTCAAGCTGCTTGGACAGCACATCAAGGTGCGGTCCCGCGTCGGCAGTGGGACCGTATTCTCCCTGCTGCTTCCCGCCGCCATCCCCGCTCACAGCGTTGTCGCTGCGCCGACGGTCTTCGACCCGGAATGCTGCACCGACGGCACGGTTCTGGTGATCGACGACGATGCCGAGATTGCCCACGCCCTGGGCAGGATTCTGGAGAAGAACGGCCTGCACGCGGTCAGCCTGACATCCCTGGGGGAGGTCGAAGCATGGTTGGCCGAAAAGCCCCGCCTGAGCGTCGTCGTCACCGACTTTCACCTGGGCGACGGGGTCAAGGGCTCCGACGTCATAACCCTGCTGCGCGACCACTTCAGCCGTCCCATCCCGGCAGTCGCCATCACGGCCGATGCCACGGCGGCGGCCGAGAAATTCGCCGGAACCGACGTGATCTGCCTGGCCAAGCCGGTGTCCGGCCGCCAGGTGGTCGATACCGTGCGGCGCCTGTGGGGCCGCACGCGCAGTGAATGTGTTTAGCCCTACATACCTTCGCGCAGCGCCCAGGCCGCCGCCTGGGTGCGATTCTGCACGCCGATCTTGCGGAAGATGTTGCGCAGATGGGTCTTCACAGTGATCTCGGTGAGGTCCAGGGCGCGGGCGATGTGCTTGTTAGTCGCGCCCTGCGCGATCATCGCCAGGATTTCCCGCTCACGGGCAGTCAGGTCCCCGCACCCGGTGGGCGGGCGGGCCATGGGCTCCTTCCGCTCGGCCAGTGCGGACGCCGGAAAATAGGTGCCGCCGCTGAGGATGAGACGCAGCGCGTGGACGATGGTTTCAGCATGCAGCGTCTTGGGCAGGAAACCACAGGCCCCGGACAACAGGACGCCGCGCACCGTTTCACTGGCGGTATCGCCGGAAAGGACGACGACCCGGGTCCTCACAAGCCGCTCGCACAGCGCGGCGACCGACGCTGCCCCCTCCATTCCCGGCATGCTGAGATCGAGCAAAAGGATATCGGGTTCGGCCACGTCGGCCGCCGCAAGCACATCGTCAAGCGAGGCGGCCTCAACCACCTGGACGTCATCGGCAACAGAGGCGATGAAAGGGCGCAGACCGTCCCTGACCATCGCGTGGTCGTCCGCAATCATGACTAACACTAAAGAAGGTCCAATCACCCCGCACTAACAAGTGCTCATGATACCTTTGCACACCCTCTGGTACAACACTTAGTCAGGCGAAAGCGGTCACGATGCAACACCGTCACCGGCCGGCTGAGACGGACAGAGATTGGTCAGAAACTGCTGGCTACAGGCGCTCCAGGAAAACCCGGCGGCATGCTCGCGGCAGGCTGTGCGGGACAGTGTGAGGGCCTGTAGGGCGGCGCGGCCCAAGTCTTCGTCCAGGCACCCGACCGGCGCCTGACCGACCACATCCAGCGGCCCCGGAACGGGGAAAGCCGCCACCGGCACGCCGCTGGCCAGGGCCTCCAACAGGACCAAGCCAAAGGTATCGGTACGGCTGGGAAAGACGAACACGTCGGCGTCGGCATAGTGATCGGCCAGATCGTCGCCGAACTTGGCACCCACAAAATGCGCCGTGGAATACCGCTGCTGCAAAGTGTCCCGCTGCGGACCATCGCCAACGACGACCTTCGAGCCGGGCAGGTCAAGGGCCAGAAAGGCCTCGATATTCTTTTCGACGGCAACGCGGCCGACGTACAGGAAGACGGGTCGGGGCAGGTCATAAACGGCGGGCCGACCCGGCCGGAACAACGTGGTATCGACACCACGGCTCCACCGCCGGATCCCCTGGTAGCCGAGCCCCTTGAGGTTGTCCTCGATACTCTGCGTCGCCACCATGACCGCCGAGGCCGGCGCATGAAAGCGGCGCATCACCGCGTTGGACCACGCCAGCGGCACCCCGAAGCGGGCCTGCACGTACTCGGGAAAGCGGGTGTGGTAGGCGGTGGTGAAGGGCAGCCCCTTGGCCAGACAATAGCTGCGCGCCGCCCATCCCAAAGGCCCCTCGGTGGCGATGTGGACGGCACAGGGGTGGCTCGCCTGAATGAGCTTTCCCATGCGCCGACGCGGAAACAGCGCCAGCGGGATTTCTGGATAGGATGGGCACGGCACGGTGCGGAAGTCGGCGGGGGAAATCACCTCCACCTGCTCGCCGATAGCCTCCAGTTCCTTCTTCAGCGTGGTCAGGGTCCGCACCACGCCATTGACCTGGGGCAGCCATGCGTCGGTGACGATCACGATGCGCATGACGCGGCCTCTGCCATCGACAGGCCGTTGGCGACCATGTCCGTCCAGTACAGGATCTCCATGCGGCCGTCGTGGTGCTCGACCAGCGCGGTGCAGCTTTCCACCCAATCGCCGCAGTTGGCGTAGAGGAAACCGTCCACGTCGCGCAGTTCGGCGTGATGGATGTGCCCACAGACGACGCCGTCCATGCCCCTCTGGCGCGCGGCATCCATGACCGCCCCCTCGTACTCGCCGATGAACTTGACCGCGTTCTTGACCTTGTGCTTGAGGTAGGCCGACAGGGACCAGTACGGATAGCCCAGGCGGCGCCGCACCTGATTGAAGCGGTGATTGACCACAAGAGCGGCCGTATACGCATGGTCCCCCAGCACGGCCAGCCAGCGGGCATAGCACACCACGCCGTCGAACTGGTCGCCATGGGTAGTCAACAACTTGCGGCCGTCAGGGGTCATGTGGATGGCCTCGTCGACCACCTCCACGGCGCCAAAGCTGTTGCCCAGGTAGCCACGGGCGAATTCATCATGGTTACCGGGAACATAGATGACGCGGGTCCCCTTGCGCGCCTTGCGCAACAGCTTCTGCACCACGTCGTTATGGTCCTGCGGCCAGTACCAACCGCGCTTCAGGCGCCACCCGTCGATAATGTCTCCGACCAGATACAGGGTGTCGCATTCGGTGGTGCGGAGGAATTCCAGAAGAAAGGCGGCGTTGCACCCCTTGGTACCCAGGTGGATATCGGAAATCCAGATTGCCCGGTAACGAGCGGCGAGGATTTCTGCAGCCATGAGTAAATTCCAGACCAGCCTCAGTCTTGTTTGTGATGCGGGAACTCCTGAAGCCGGTCAAATTAATGAATTGTGACCTGTTATTTTGCTGTAATAAAGAACATGGCGCTTCTGCCATAACCGAGCGAACCTGTGGCGAGCATGAACCCCTTCCTGCACTCCTCGACCGAGATCGACGCCGATCATCCGGCCGTTGCCGCCCTGGCCGCCAGGATTGCCGCCGGACAGGAGTCGCCAGTCGATATTGCGGCCGCGTGCTTTGCCTGGGTGCGCGATGAGATTTCCCACACGGCAGATCTCGGCCACGGCCCAGTGCCCTGCCGCGCCTCGGACGTGCTGACGGCCGGAACCGGTTTTTGCTTTGCCAAGAGCCACCTTCTGGCGGCGCTGCTGCGCGCCAACGGCATCCCCGCCGCGCTGTGCTACCAACGCCTGAGCATCGACGACGCCGGGCCACCGTTCACCCTGCACGGCATGGTGAGCGTCCTGCTGCCCGGCACCGGGTGGTATCGCTGCGATCCCAGGGGCAACAGGTTGGGCGGCAACAAGCCGGGGATCACGACCCGGTTCACGCCCCCGGTCGAACATCTGGCCTACACCCCCGCCCTGCCCGGCGAGGCCGACCTGCCCGACCTGCATGCAGCCCCCCTGCCCCAGGTCATCGCCGCCCTGAACCGCAACGCGACCGTCGCAGACTTGCTGAAGGATCTGCCGGACGTCTGAGGGCTACGCCGTCAGGGCCGCATGGCGTTCGGCCAGGGCTGCGTCCTGGTCGGCGTCCAGCACCTGGGAGAGGGCGGCGAGCAGGCCCATTTCCTCTTTCTGGACGTGAAACGTCTCGCGGTCGATGATGTCCTCGGCCAGTTTGCGGAAACGCCCCCAGGCGGCGGCGTCGAAGCCATCGGTGGCCCCGGCGCGGGCGACGACCGACAATTCCTCGGCGATGGGGCGGATGTCCTCATGCTCGGCCAACAGCATATCGACCATGAAGCCGGCTCCGGCGGTGCGCAGAAGAGGGAACAACTCGGCTTCCTCGAACCCGAAGTGGCGGGAGACATCCTCCTCCAGCACACGGGCGATGTCGGCCAGACGGGCTTGGGTGGTGGCGTCGGCAACGTCCGGCGGGCTGCGGAAGCGGGCCAAAAGCTCAAGGTCGTTGAGCGCGGCCAGGGTGGTCTGGTGTTCGGCGTGCAGACAGGCGCCGATGCGGGTGGAACCGAAAAAGCTGCCGTTCATCAATGCTCTCCAGCGGAAACAGGGGCGGATTTGGGGCCGACCGCGCGCGCGTGGCGCAGGGTCAACCCGACGACGGAAACAGCAAACACGGCAAAGGCGACCGCCCCCACGGCCCCCAACCCGGCCCCGGCCTGCACCAGCACCGGAACCTCGAACATAATCCCCAGGACGACCAGCACGAGGGCCAGAGCGTGCCCGACGGCGTGCACCCTCAGGGGCGGCGCCCAGCCGAGTCGGGTGACCACCGCCGCCTTGGCGCAAGCGCGCACCGTGTGCATGGAGGCCAGAAACGGCAGGATGCGTTGCAAAATGCCGGTCAGCAGACTGAGCAGCCAGCCATGCAGGGCCAGCACCACGACCAATCCCTCAAGCCGGCCCGGCAGCACCCCGGCCGCGATGCCCAAGGCCGTCAGCAGAGCCAGGATCAGCAGCGCCCAGGACAGGCGAATAAGACGGAACTCCGGCCCCATACGGCGGCGCATCCGCTTGGCGAAGGTGCGCTCCATGCCCCGGACGTGCAGCCCGGCGGCCACCAGACCGGCGACGATCCCGACCGCTACGACCTCGGGCACCATGGTAAGGCTACCAACGATGCCAAGCACCCCGCCAAGGACGGCCGCTACGATGACCCACCGCGCGGCCCCCGGCGCCGGAGGCTCGGCCACCGCCAGCATGGGCAGCAACAAGCCGCTGAAGCCGATCACCAACAATCCGATGCCGCCGAACAGCGCCGCCGCCGCGTGCGCCCCGGCCGCCGCCGCGTGATCGGGCAGCACCGGATGGGCATATCCGCC
>LAEA01000074.1 GCA_000961745.1 Rhodospirillaceae bacterium BRH_c57
CGGCTCCGCCGAGCTGGCCGCCGTCTGCGCCCTGCTGGGCCGCATCCCGACCACGGCCGAGTACATGGAGCAGGTCAGCGGACTGAAGGCCAAGGCCGCCGACATCTACCGCTACATGAACTTCGACCAGATCGCCTCCTTCCGCGAGGTGGCGGACACGGTCACGGTGTGACGGCGGTTCGTATAGGATGACGGAAAGGGCGCTCCCTGGTGGGGCGCCCTTTTTGCGTTCGCGAGGGGGCGACTTTGACAAGTGTTCACATGCGTGCACGGAGCATGGTCTAGGAATTTGATTTTACGCAAATGCGTTGTCGCGACGCTCCAGGCGGGCGGCAGCCATCCGCGACAGCGGACAGTCCTCCCGACGACACGTCACGTCACGTTCGGACGCTACCGCTCCTCCCAATCGCGCGACCATCCGTGTGGCATGCGTTTTGCGGGCTTGAAAGCGTTTTTCCTCACTCCCACCTCAAGGGTTCGCCTAAGGCGTCAACGATCAGGGAGAGACAGGCATCATGGCGACCACCGCACTCGGACCGGCGTCGCGCCGCACGCTCAGCGTTGCCGGCAAGGACTACGACTACTACAGCCTCAGGGCCGCGACCGAGGCCGGGCTGGGGGACGTGTCGCGTCTGCCGTTCTCCATGAAGGTGTTGCTGGAAAACCTGCTGCGCTTTGAGGACGGCCGCACGGTGACCGCCGACGACGTCCAGGCCTGCGCCGCCTGGCTCAAGGACAAGCGGTCGGACCGCGAGATCGCCTATCGCCCGGCTCGCGTGCTGATGCAGGACTTCACTGGGGTTCCCGCCGTGGTCGATCTGGCCGCCATGCGCGATGCGGTGGTTGCCATTGGCGGCGACCCGCAGAAGATCAACCCGCTGTCGCCGGTCGATCTGGTCATCGACCACTCGGTCATGGTCGACTACTTCGGCACCCCCGACGCGCTGACCAAGAACACCGACCTGGAATTCGAGCGCAACGGCGAACGCTATGCGTTCCTGCGCTGGGGCCAGGGGGCGTTCAAGGATTTCCGCGCCGTTCCTCCGGGCACCGGCATCTGCCATCAGGTCAACCTGGAACACCTTGCCCGCGTCGTGTGGACGCGTGAGGAGGACGGCCGCACCGTCGCCTATCCCGACACCTGCGTCGGCACCGATTCGCACACCACCATGGTCAACGGCCTGGGCGTGCTGGGCTGGGGCGTCGGCGGCATCGAGGCCGAGGCCGCCATGCTCGGCCAGCCCGTCTCCATGCTCATCCCCGAGGTGGTCGGCTTCAAGCTGACCGGCCAGCTCAAGGAAGGCGTCACCGCCACCGACCTCGTTCTGGTGGTCGTCCAGATGCTGCGCAAGCACGGTGTGGTCGGCAAGTTCGTGGAGTACTACGGGTCGGGGCTCGACCACCTGACCCTGGCCGACCGCGCGACCATCGCCAACATGGCCCCGGAATACGGCGCCACCTGCGGGATTTTCCCGATCGACGCCGAGACGCTGAACTACATGCGGCTCACCGGCCGCCCGGAAGACCAGCTTGCCCTGGTCGAAGCCTACGCCAAGGAACAGGGCCTGTGGCGCACCCCGGACTGGAATCCGGTGTTCAGCCAGACGATGGAACTCGACATGTCCACCGTGGAACCGAGCCTCGCCGGGCCGAAGCGTCCGCAGGACCGCGTTGCCCTGTCCGGTGCCGCCACCGCGCTGCAAGACACCTTGGCCGCCGAGGGCATCACCGATCCCGCCAAGGGGTACAAGGTCGAAGGTGCGGACTACGAACTGAACCACGGCGACGTGGTGATTGCCGCCATCACGTCCTGCACCAACACGTCCAACCCCGGCGTGATGATCGCCGCCGGGCTGGTCGCCAAGAAGGCCGTCGCGCTGGGCCTGAAGTCCCAGCCGTGGGTCAAGACCTCGCTGGCCCCCGGCTCCCTGGTGGTCCAGGACTACCTGGAAAAGGCCGGGCTGCAAACGTACCTGGATCAGTTGGGCTTCAACATCGCGGGGTTCGGCTGCACCACCTGCATCGGCAACTCCGGGCCGCTGGCTGATCCTATCGCCAACACCATCGACGCGAACAAGATGGTCGTCTCGGCGGTGCTATCGGGCAACCGCAACTTCGAGGGCCGCATCAGCCCGCATGTGCGCGCCAACTGGCTGGCCTCCCCGCCGCTGGTGGTCGCCTATGCGCTGCTCGGCACCTTGCAAAAGGATATCACCACGGAACCGCTCGGCATCGGCACGGATGGCAATCCGGTGTTCCTCAAGGACGTCTGGCCGACCAGCCAGGAGATTTCCGAGGCCGTGGCCTCCTTCGTCACCCGCGCCATGTTCCAGGACCGCTACGCCAACGTCTGGACCGGCCCCAAGCAGTGGCAGGACATCACTGTGGCTGGTGGTGAAACCTATCAGTGGGACGACCAATCGACCTACGTCGCCAATCCGCCGTACTTCGTCGGCATGGCGGCCGAGGCCGGCACCATCACCGAGATCAAGGGCGCCCGGCCGCTGGCCATCCTGGGCGACTCGGTCACCACCGACCACATCTCCCCGGCCGGGTCGATCAAGGCCGACAGCCCGGCCGGCAAGTACCTGATGGAAAACGGGGTCGAAAAACGCGACTTCAATTCCTACGGCGCGCGGCGTGGCAACCACGAGGTCATGATGCGCGGCACCTTCGCCAACATCCGCATCAAGAATGAAATGGTGCCGGGCATCGAAGGCGGCATCACCAAGCACATCCCCTCGGGCGAGGTCATGCCGATCTATGACGCCGCCATGAAATACCAGGCCGAGGGCACGCCGCTGGTGGTCGTCGGCGGCCTGGAATATGGCACCGGGTCGTCCCGCGATTGGGCCGCCAAGGGCACCAACCTGCTGGGCGTCAAGGCGGTCCTGGTCGAAAGCTTCGAGCGCATCCACCGCTCCAACCTCGTCGGCATGGGCGTCCTGCCCTTGCAGTTCAAGGACGGCACCGATCGCAAGACCTTGAAGCTGGATGGGTCCGAGGTGTTCGATATCACCGGCATCGACGGCGCCATCAAGCCGCGCCAGGACGTCACCGTGACCATCACCCGCACCGATGGGTCTTCGGAAACCATCACCGTCCTGTGCCGCATCGACACCGCCGACGAGGTCGAATACTACCGCCACGGCGGCATCTTGCAGTACGTGCTGCGGGGCTTGGCTGCCGCTTGAACGGGTCGCGCCTTAGAGGAGGGGGAGCCCACGGGGCTACCCCTCCACGGCGCCTAAGTCAGCAACTCCGAGAATGGCAGGAAGTCGAGGACGGTTCCCGGTTCCACGCCGGGGAGGTCTTCGGGCAGTTCGGCCAGACCGCCGGACACCACCATGGAGGTGAGGATGCCCGAGCCTTCCTTGGGGAAGCGGCTGAGGACGAGGCGGCCGTCGTCGCCGCGCCGCACGCTGGCGCGCACCCATTCGCGGCGGCCGACGCGCTTTTTGAACGCGAAGTCGGCCACGGCGGGGACGGCCAGGGGGGCCTTGTCCTCGGCCCCCATCAGGCGCAGCAGCAACGGGCGGGCGAAAATGAGGAAGGTCAGCATCGACGCGACCGGATTTCCCGGCAGCCCGATGAACGGCACCGCGCCGACATGCCCGAAGGCCAGAGGACGGCCGGGCCGGATGGCGATGCGCCAGAAGTTGAGCGCCCCCAGGTCTTCGACCGCGCCCTTGACGTGGTCGGTGTCGCCGGTCGAGACGCCGCCCGAGGTGATGATGACGTCGGCGCGTGTCCCAGCCTCGGCCAGCACGGCGCGCACGGTGGCAGCCTCGTCGGGCACGATGCCCAGGTCGATCACCTCGGCGCCCAGGCCGCGCAACAGGCCCATCAGGACAAAGCGGTTGCTGTCATAGATGGCGCCCGGCCCGGCATCCTGCCCGGTCACCGGATCGCGCACCTCGTCCCCGGTCGAGAACACGGCGGCGCGCAAGGTCCGGCGCACGGTCAGCCGCCCGATCCCGACCGAGGCGGCCAAGCCGATATCCTGCGGGCGCAGGCGGCGGCCGGCGGGCAGGATGACCGCGCCGGGCTGGATGTCCTCGCCTTTCTTGCGCAGGTTGGCGCCCTGCTTGACCGGCGGCAGGGTGACGGTTCCATCCTCGTGGGCCGTGCATACTTCCTGCGGCAGGATGGTATCCGGGCCGGGCGGCATGGGCGCGCCGGTAAAGATGCGCAGGGCCTCGCCCCGCCGCGCCGGGCGGTCGAGGACATGGCCGGCGGCAATCCGCCCGGTCACCGGCAGCGTCACGGTGCCCTCGGCCGGAAGGTCGGCATGGAACACGGCGTAGCCATCGACGGCGGTGTTGTCGTGCGGGGGCACGGCGCGGGTGGAAACCACGTCGGCGGCCAGCACCCGGCCCAGGGCGTCCATCAACGCCACGTCTTCGGTCCCCTCGACGGGCGAGACGGCGGCGAGCAGACGCTCCAGCGCCTCGGCCGTGCGCAGCATGTCCTTGCCGGGGGCGAAAGCGTCGGGGGCCGGGGTGCAGCTATCGGTGCTCATGGGCGCAGTCCGGTGTGCGAGAGAATAAAATCCACGATGGCCGGCGGATCGTTGAGGTCAAGCAACGGGCGGTCCAGGCCCGCCACCTCCGCCGCGTCGCTGGCCACCGCGATGATGCGCTCGTCCTCCGGCCAGATCGGCGGCTTGCCGACCGAGGGCCGATAGACCTCCAGCTTGTCGATGGGATAGCGTTTGAAGCCCTCGACGATCAGCAGGTCAACCGGCTCCATGCGCTCGATCAGGCTGTCGATGGGCGGTTCGGGGTCGTCGCGCTTTTCGTGCATCAGGAACCACCGGCTGCCGGTCACCAGCATGACCTCGGACGCCCCGGCGCGACGGTGCCGCCACGAGTCCTTGCCGGGCTGGTCGATGTCCACGGCGTGGTGGGCGTGCTTCATGGTCGAGACCTTGACGCCGCGTGCGGTGATTTCCTCCAGCAACTGCACCATCAGGGTGGTCTTGCCGCTGCCGCTCCAGCCGGCGAGGCCGATGATCTTCATGCCAGAACTCCGCGCGCCCAGTCCACCACGGCGGTTTCCTCGGGCGGCAGGAAGGTGCCGAGGCCGCCGGACACAGCCTCGAACTTCTCCTGGTAGCGGACCGACAGGCAGGTCAGGACCGGGATGCCCGCCGACAGGGCCTCGAAGGCGTCCGGAGCCATGCCCTCGCCGTCCACTTCCATGCCGGCGAACTTGTTGACCACCAGCAGGGCCACCCTCTCGGCGATGTCGCGGCGCAGCACGGCGCTGGCCTCGACCAGGGCGCCGGGGTTGAGGCAGCAGGCCGACGACCCGGCCCCCAGATCCTGGGAAATCTCGTAGCGGCACTGGCGGGCGATATCGACCAGATCCATGCGCGCCCGACCGCTGGGGTAGCGGGTGGTGTGCTGGTACAACCCCCCGACACGCACGCCCTCGGCGCGCAAGGTTTCGACCACGGCGGCCAGGACTTCCTCCGCGTTGTCGGCCCCGCCCCGGTCGTGGACGATGACGCCAAAGCGGCGGGACAGGGCCTCAATCTGGTCGTCGTCTTTCGGGGAACTCATACCTGGACCTGCTGATAAAAGAGGAAATCCACCAGATCACCTGGGGAAATAGAGGTCGCGTCCTCGGCCAGATCGACCAGCCCATCGGTGCCGACCAGGGATGACAACACGCTCGGCTCCTGGGTCGGCCAGGCCACCGCCTCGGGCACGCCGTCGGGTCCGGCCTGGAGGGCGGCGCGCAGGAACTGCCGGCGCTTGTGCTTTTTGGTGAACGAGAACGCCGCCCGCACCTTCAGGCGGGGCGGGGACAGGGGCTCGGCGGTCGCACCGCAGAGGCGCAGGATGACGGGGCGGGCGATCATCATGAAGATCACCATGGTCGAAACCGGGTAGCCCGGCAATCCGACGAAAGCCGCATCCCCGACGCTGCCCAGCGCCGTCGGCTTGCCCGGCTTGATGGCCATGCGCCACAGGTGGATGGCGCCCAGGCTTTCGACCACCGCCCGCACATGGTCCTCGCCGCCGATGGACACGCCGCCCGAGGTGATGAGCAGGTCATGGGTGCGTGATGCCGCGTCCAGGGCCTCGCGTACGGCATCGGGCTTGTCCGGCAGGGTGCCCAGGTCGCTGACCGCACAGCCCAGCGCGCGCGCCGCCGCCACCAGACCATAGCGGTTGGAGCCGTAGACCGCACCCTCGTGCAGGGGCTGGCCCGGCTCGACCAGTTCGTCGCCGGTGGCGAACACGGCAACGCGCAGGCGGCGGAAAACCGACACCTCGGCCCGGCCCACGGTGCCGACCATGGCGACGTCTTGCGGGCGCAGGCGGCGACCGGCGCGCAGGACGGTGGTGCCGGTCATAAAATCCTCGCCAGCGGGGCGGACGAAGGTGCCCTGTGTAAGGCCGGGCGGCAGGAAGACGGTGTCGCCCTCAACCCGCACGTCCTCCTCCATCACCACGGTATCCAGTTCGGGCGGGACCGGGGCGCCGGTGAAGATGCGCGCTGCCGCGCCCGCCGTCACATGACCGCGATAGGGGTGGCCGGCGGCAATGCGGGCGGTGATGGTCAGGGCGGTTTCGCCGTCCTCCACAAGGTCGGCGGCGCGGAAGGCGAAGCCGTCCATGGCGGCGCTCGGGAACGGCGGCACCGTGTGCCCGGCCACGATATCCTCGGCCAGAACGCGGCCCGCCGCCTCGGCCAGGGGCACGGTTTCCGGGGTGACCACAGGGGCCAGCCGGGCGTCGAGTAGGCTCAACACCTCGTCCAGGCGGATGAGGCTGTCGGGCGCCTTGAAGCAGTCGTTCAGGTCTAGCTTGAGCATAGCGTGGGGGATCACCGTTCAGTCAATAACCCCATGATGTCGCCCCACACCGCCATGGTCTACAGTTAGTTGGTGGCTTTGGCGTCCGGGAAGAACAGTTGTTCACCGTTGATTGTGTAGGACGCGATGGCATCCTGTCCCACCGGCCCGGTCAGCCAGTCGATGAAGGCCCGCGCGTCGGCTTCCTTGACATGGGCATGGCGGGCCGGGTTGACCAGCATGACGCCGTAAGGGTTGGCCAGCCGGCGGTCGCCCTCGACCAGGATGGCGAGGTCCTGACGGTTCTTGAAGTTCAGCCAAGTGCCCCGGTCGGTCAGGGCGTAGGCCCCGATGCCAGCCGCCATGTTCAAGGTCGGCCCCATGCCCGAGCCGGTTTCACGATACCACGGCGCGGAGGGGGTCACGCCCGACGCCGTCCACAGGCGCTTTTCGGCCTTGTGGGTCCCGCTGTCATCGCCGCGCGAGGCGAACGGTGCCCCGGCCTTGGCGACGGTGGCGAGTGCGGCGGCGACGTCCTTGCCGCCCTTGATGCCGGCCGGATCAGCGGTCGGACCGACCAGCACGAAGTCGTTGTACATCACCGGCCGGCGGTCCACGCCAAAGCCTTCGGCGACGAACTTTTCCTCGGATTTGGTGTCGTGGACGAACACCACGTCGGCGTCGCCATTCTCGCCCAGGCGCAGGGCCTGCCCGGTGCCGACGGCGACCACCCGGACCTCAATGCCCGTGGCGTCGGTGAAGCGTGGCAGCAGGTGCTTGAACAGGCCCGATTGCTCGGTCGAGGTGGTCGAGGCCACGGTGATGAAGCGATCCTGGGCCTGGGCCTGGGCCTGCACCAGGGCAGGCGCCGCGATCAACACGGCCATCATGGCCATCAAAAAACGTTTCACCATACAAGGTCTCCTCTCAGGAACGCGGCCGCCTGCGGGCTTTGCGGGGCGGCGAAAAACTCTTCGGCCGGGGCGTTCTCAACAATCCGCCCACGGTTCAGGAACACCACGTCGCGGGCCAGCCGGCGGGCCTGCCCGAGGTCGTGGGTGGTCATCACAATCGCCGTACCCTCGGCGTGCAGGGCGCGCACGATGTCCTCGATGGCCCGCGTCGCGGCGGGGTCGAGGGCGGCGCAGGGCTCGTCAAGGAACAGAACATCCGGTCGGCTGGCGGTGGCGCGGGCCAGGGCCAGGCGTTGCTGCTCGCCGCCCGACAGCACGCGGGC
>LAEA01000212.1 GCA_000961745.1 Rhodospirillaceae bacterium BRH_c57
CTTCCGTCTCTCTACAATGTCCAACAGCGGTGGGGCGAACCCCTGGAAGCCCGAAGCTCCCGTGTGTGAAACCGGGCCGTAACCCAATCTCGTCTAGATCTGTTTTCCTCTGCGTTTCCAACCACTTGGTGGTCGTCGCCGCGTCGGGAGGCGGTTTATACTGCGGCCCGCCGGGCCTGTCAACATCTTTTTTCTTCTTTTTCCGTCCGCGTCGCCGTCCAAACCAGCGGACCGTTTCGCGTCAGGGGCGGTTTGTAACCCGGCCCGCCCTGGCCGTCAACCCTTTGTTTTCCCTTCGTTTTTCAGTCCAACCAGAGGACCGGTCCGCGTCGGGAGGCGGTTTATAGGCCGGCCCGCCCAGGCCGTCAACCTCTTTTTTCATCCCCTTTCTTCACCACCCGAACCCCAAAGGACCCGACCCCGAAGGGAAGCATCCCCACCAAAGCCAACCATTCCGGCTTCGCGGGACACCCTGGTATGAAGGATGAAAGCAGACCCGCCAGACACCCGAGAGCGTCGCGGCAAGACGAGGACTATAGGACCCGGCCTCGAATTTTGGCAACAGAAAAGTGACAGCCGTCAGCCTGCATCGCTCAAACCCGCGCCAACAGGGGCGTTGCGCCAGCGCAGCAGCCGGGCGCCGGCCATTCCGGGCAGCGCCCGGTTCTCGGTAAACTCCAATGCGGTCATGGACTCGAGCACGGCGCTGCCCAGCTCCGTATTGAACCCGATGGCCGCCGACAACGGGGCGGCGGCGCGTTCGGCCATGCGGCGCAGCGGCTTTTCGGACGTGAACCGGTTGACCACTAGGATGTCTCCGCCCGCCACGCACACCCGGCGCATCTCGGCCAACAGGCGGCAGGGGTCCGGGGTGACCGACAAAACGTACATGGCCACCACGACGTCAAAGCTGGCATCGGGGTAAGTCATGCTCTGGCCGTCCATCTCGTCCAGCGACTCCACCTGGACCAACCGGCGGGAGGTGGCACGGCAGCGGGCCTTGTCGAGCATCTCGGGACTGACGTCGATGCCGGTCACACGGGCGTGCGCACTATAGAGAGGTAGCGACAGCCCCGTCCCCACGCCGATCTCCAACACCCGGCGGCCCGGCGCACCGTTCAGCGCGGCCACCGCCTCGTGTCGGCCCCGGTCAAGAATGCGGCCGAACAGCACGTCATAGAGGGGGGCATAGCGACGATAGGCCGCACGAATGGCCTGCAACCCCAGGCGCCCGGCCGCGGTACTCCGGTTCATCCCCGGCTTGTAATCGATGGTCACTTGGACACTCTCCGTCACCTAATTTACTGATGGCGCCCCAACGCACACACCCGAACAGCAATGGCCGGGAAAGCAAAAGAGTTCCATGGAGGCTCCTCTCGCCCGGCGCCCCTGCCCATGCGGGTGTTGCGGCGAACTGACCGGCGCCCCATCCTGCGCGACGCCCGTCACACACACTCTATATATAGGGGAAAGTTCATGAGCATCGCCGCGTCCCTCCGGAACCTCCTGACCGCCGCAGTGCTGGTCGCGGCGACTCCGGCATTCGCCACCGAAAGCCCCGACCTTGCGGTCCACCCCGACCTTGCGGTCCACAAGGTGGCGGAGAACGTCTACGCCCTGGTCGGCCCGCTGGAACAGCGCTCGCCCGCCAACCTGGGGAACAACGCCACGTTCGGGGCCGTGGTGACCGACGCCGGCGTCATCCTCATCGACAGCGGCGGCAGCGCCCGTGGCGCCCAGGCCATCGAGGCCGCACTGGCCTCCGTCACCGACCAGCCTGTCTCGGTCGTCATCAACACCGGCGGCCAGGATCACCGCTGGTTCGGCAACGCCTACTTTAAGGCCAAGGGCGCCCGCATCATCGCGTCCGAGGCCGCCGTGGCCGACCAGACCGAGCGAGGCGACGGCCAGTTCGCCGTCATGCGCACCCTGATCGGCGAGGACGGCGTGGCCGGGACCACCCTGAGCCATGCGCCGGAAACCTTCGCCGACGCCCTTGAGGTGACCATCGGCAGCACCCGGCTGGAACTGCGCAAGGTCGGCCCCGCCCACACACCGGGCGACTCGTTCGTGTGGCTGCCCGACCAGCGCGTGGTGTTCACCGGGGACATTGTCTATGTGGACCGCATGTTGGGCGTCGGGCCGCAGTCCGACTCGCGCACATGGCTGGAGGCGTTCGCCGCCATCGCCGCGCTCAAACCGGCCCACGTCGTGCCGGGCCACGGCCGGGCCACCGACCTCGCCCAAGCCGAGCGGGAAACCCGCGACTACCTGATCCACCTGCGCGCCAAGGTCGGCGCCGTGCTGGAAGCCGGAGGCGATGAAACGGCGGCGGCGAGCGTCGATCAGGCGGCGTTCTCCCACCTGGCGGTGTTCGATGAAATCAGCCGCCGCAACGCTCAACAGGTCTTCATGCAAATGGAATGGGAATAACCATATATTTACACACGCAAAAGGACGCATTCTGCCGAAGGGTGTGTGGCACCGTCGCTCAATTGGAGTATTATCCGACGCGGGGAACGGCGCGGGAGCGAGCGGTGCGGGGACTTAAGGCATGGAAGGGAATGACGGCATGTGCCGTCATGATGGTGTGCTGGCTGGCCGCCGAAGTGGTGGCCGCCCAGACCTCCCCGACTCCCATGCGGATCCTCCACCTAGGGTTGATCGCCCCACCGGATCACGGAATGGCCCTGGCCGCCGACCGCATCGCCGCCCATGTCCGCATTGCCACGAACGGCGCCATGGCTGTGCGGGTCCATTACTCTGCCACGCGGGGCAACGAGTCGTCGATGCTCGCGCAATTGGGCGACAGGCAGTTGGACAGCGCAATCCTGACGCTGGGTGAACTGGCCCGCCACGACGATAGCCTCAATGCCTTTTTCGTGCCGTTCCTGGTGCCCGACGTGACGGTCGGTGGCCAGCTCATGGCCACGCCCGCGGCCCACGCCCTGGCCGCACGCGTCGAACAGCCGCTGGGCCTGCGGGTGCTTGGCCTGGGGGTCCTGGGAATGCGGCACATGGTGTTGGCCCGCCCCCCGGACGCCGGGCCGGCGCCCCGCCTGGACGGCTTGCGCATCCGCACGACGCCCAACCCGGCCATCGTGTCGTTCTACGAATCCCTGGGCGCGCAGCCGCATCCCCTGCCCCTGCCCGTGGTGCGCGACGCCCTGATGCGCGGCATCATCGAGGGAGCCGACATGGACCTGGAGATCCTGTTGAGCCGGGACTTCGTCGGGGTCGCCCCCCACGCGGTGACCTCGGCCCACATGATGTTCCCCGTCGCCGCCGTGGTGTCCGAAGCGACATGGTCAACGCTGGACGAGCCCGCTCGCGCCGTCCTGACCAAGGCGATGTCCAACGAGATGGCGGCCTTGGCAGCCTACTACGCCGAACGCGAACCGATCTGGCGCAGCCAGTTGACCGACCTCGGCATGGGGTTTTACAGGCCCCAGGCCGCCCCCCTGAACGCGGCGGTCCAACAGTGGTGGTCCAAAAACGCCCACCTGCGGCCCGTCGCCAACGCCCTGTTGAAGGAGATCGGCAGTGTTCCTTAGGATGGCGGCGGCCCTGGCGGCGATCTTCCTGAGCGGCATCCTCGCAGCGCCCGGCCTGAGGGCGGAGCATGCGGAGCCATTCGACCGCCCCCTGCTGCGGATTTCCACGGAGAACACGCCCGAGCATGTCCAGACCCGCGTGGTCGCGGCCTTTGCAAAGGACCTCCACGACCGCTTCGGCGACCGCCTGAACGTGGTGCACGAACCGGCTGCGCGGCTGTTTCGCGACCATGACGTGATCCATGCCCTGCGCCAGGGACAGGTGGAAATGGCCGTGCCCGGCATGTGGCAGATCGAACGCCTTGTACCGCCCAGCCGCGTTTTCCTGCTGCCGGCCTTCTACGGCCTGGATGCCCCGACCAACCATGCCCTGCGCGACGGTGCGGTCGGCGCGGCAATCAACAGCGCGATCGAGCGGCAATTGGACGTCGTGGTTGCGGGGCGCTGGATCGACCTCGGTTTCACGCACATCTATACTTTGCACACGCCGATACAAACCCATGACGACCTGACCGGCCTGGTCGTCCGTATCGCTGGTGGAGAGGCCAACGCCGCGCGCCTTCGCGCCCTTGGCATGGCTCCGGTGGTGGTGCCGTGGCCCGACCTTCCGGCGGCCCTGGCGGCGGGCGGGCTGGACGGCGTGATGACCAGCCATGAAACCGTTGCCAGTGCACGCCTGTGGGAAAGCGGCCTGTCCCATGTTTTCGAGGACCGCCAGTACTTCGCCCAATACGTTCCGGTCATCGCCGCGCGGTTCTGGAACCGCCTGCCGGCCGATCTCCAGTCCGGCATCCGGGCGACGTGGGAGGCCCATGTCGATGAGGCGCGCGCCGCCGCCGCCGCCGCCCAGGACGCGGCGCGCACCACCCTGATTGCCCAGGGCCTGCGCATCGTCACGCCCGACGACGCCACCCTGCGGGCGCGGCGCCACGAGATCGCGGCCACGTCAGCCGCCGAACTGACCGCCCTTGGCCTTGACCCGGCCCTGGTCGCCGATATCCTGGCGACGCTGGAGCGCGCTCCATGAACCAGCGCCTGTCATCGTCCCTGGGCCAGTTCGCGGTGGCCGTCGCCGCCGTCATGCTGGCCGCCGCCGTCGTTACCTGGTCGGCCATCGACCATGCGCGCCAGCAGCGCACGGCCACCGTCGCGCGGGTCCAAGCCGACCTCGTCCACATGGCCCAGGTGACCGGCAAGACCATGGACATGCTGGTCCAGGCGGCCGACCTCGGCCTCGGTGATGTGGCCGAGAACGTCCGCAACCGCGTCTTCTCAGACCATTACAACCCGCTCCACTTCCACGACGCCTTGCGCCGCAAGCTGGTCAGCCTGCCGCAGGTCTCGCGCATCGCCGTGTTCGACGACAGCGGGGAAATCGAAAGCGACAGCAACCGCCAGCCGGCCGCCGCCATTGACATCGCCGCGACGCAGACCTTCCGCAGTCACCGCGACCAGTGGCTTGACCTGGCAGTTGCCCCACCCGGCCACGGCCTTGTCGGCTTCAATCCCGACAGCCTCCTCATCAGCCGCCGCATCGACGACGCCGACCAGAACTTCCGGGGGGCGGTCGTGGCGGAATTCAGCACCATCTACCTGCACGACTCCCTGTGGACCAGCATCGGGTCGGCGGCGGCAAGCATGGCGGTCATTGATCGGTCGGGAAAGGTCATCGTGGCCCTGCGCGCCGACCTGTCCGAGGCTCCGCCGCAGCCTGGCACGCATCTGGCCGACAATGTCCTTTTCAAGGATCTGCCATCCGGGTTCGGACTGACCAGCGGGTCCGCATTGCACCGCAACAACGGCCACACCTTCGCGGTCCACCAGATGTCCCACGTGCCGCTGCGCGTCGTGCTGGTCCAGAAAGACGCGGCACTTCTGGAGGCGTGGCGCCAGACCACGCTGATCCCCGCCCTGCTGATCGTCGGGGGCAGTTGGATGATGGCGGGCCTCATCATCGTCGTGCTTGCAATCCAGGCGGCACAGACCCTGCGGGTGCGGCGCGAACTACAGGAAAGCGAAGCGCGGCTCAACCAGCTTGTGATGGCCAGCCCGGCGGTCATCTATGGCGCCAACGTGGCCGACGACTTCGCCCCGACCTACCTCAGTGCCAATCTGGAAGCAGTCCTGGGCTACGATGCCAAAACCGCGCTGGCTTCGCCGTCGTGGTGGATCGACACCGTCCATCCCGACGACCGGGGCGTCGTCCTGGCCGGTGTGGACGGCTGGCTTACAGCCGGGGCGAACGGCATCTTCAGGCATCGCTACCGGTTCCGCGCCGCTGACGGCTGCTGGCGTTGGCTGGAGGATCAAGTGGTGGCGGTGCGCCACATCGACGGCACGGTTCAGGAACTGGTCGGTTCCCTGGTTGACGTCAGCGAGGCCATAAGCGGCGCCGAGCGCCTGGCCAAGATCGCGCGCAGCGTTCCCGGCATGATTTATCAGTTCCACCGCCGTGCCGATGGCTCGGCCACCTTTCCCTACTGCAACGACGGCATCCGCAACATCCTCGGCCTGACCCCGGCCGAGGTGGCGGCCGAAGGCAACCAAGTCTTCGACGCCGTACATCCGGCCGACCGGCAGGCGGTCCTCGATTCTGTCGAACAATCGCGTGCCACCCTGACCGAGTGGAGTTGCGAGTTCCGCGTTGTCCATCCCGAGCGCGGCGAAATCTGGATTTCCGGCCACGCCAGCCCCGAGGCCGGATCGGACGGCGACGGCAGCGTGGTGTGGCATGGCTTCCTGTCGGAAATCACCCTGCGCAAGGCGGCACAGACCGCCTTGCAGGTCAGCGAGGAGCGACTGGCCCTCATCCTGCACGGCACCAACGACGCGCCGTGGGACTGGGATCTGGTCAACAACACCATGTACTACGCGCCGCGCTGGTGGCAGATGGTCGGCTACGCGGTGGACGAGCTGACCGGCGGGCCGCGCCTATGGCAGGACTTGCTGCATCCCGAAGATGCCGGTCGCATGAAAGCCTATGTCGCCGAAACCTTTGCCGACCCCGGCATCGGCGCGTTCACCACGGAATTCCGCCTGCGCCACAAGGACGGCCATTACGTGCCGGTCCTCTCCCGTGGCGTGATCGTCCGCGACCCGGCGGGTACCGCCATCCGGTTGGCCGGCGCCAACACCGACCTGACCGAGCGGCGGGCGCTGCAACACGCCCTGGCCGACAGCGAACGGCTTTACCGCAGCATCTTCGAGAACGTGTCCGACGCCATCTTCCTGGTTACGGTCGATCCGGAAAATGGCTACCGCTACCTGCGCAACAACCCGGCCCATCAAGCCACGACCGGCCTTCAACTCCTCGAAGGGGTGCGCCCACACGACGTGCTGCCGGCGGACGTGGCCGACCATGCCATGGAGCGGTACGACGACTGCCTGGTGGCCGGGCAGCCGACCCTCTACGAGGAAACCCTGGATCTGCCGGCCGGTCAGCGCATCTGGTCGACCACGCTGAACCCGGTGCGCGACGAGTTCGGCAACATCACCCTGCTGGTCGGCATCAGCCGCGACATCACCGAAGCCAAACGCGCCGAGCGGCTGATCCGCGAAAGCGAGGAACGCCTTGCGACCTATTTCGAGGTCGCCCCGCTGGGCATCTACGTGACCGACGCCCGCGGGCGCTATCAGGAGGTCAACGCCGCCGCCTGCACCCAAAGCGGGTTCACCGTGGACGACTTCAGGGCCATGACGATCATGGACTACGTGGCCGCCGAAAGCCGCGCCGACGGCGCGCAGCACTTCGCTCACGTCCGGGAACACGGCATCACCCACGGCGAGATGAAATTCCGCCGCAAGGACGGAAGCTGGTTCTGGGCCATGATCGTCGCCGGGCCCCTTCCCGACGGGCGCATCATCGGCTTTGTCGAGGACATCACCGAACGCAAGCGCATGGAGGAAAGCCTCAAGCGGTCCAACGCCGACCTGGAACAGTTCGCCTACGTCGCCTCGCACGACCTGCGCCAGCCGTTGCGCATGGTCAACAGCTACCTCCAACTGGTCGCCCGGCGCCTGGCCCCGGTCCTGGACGACGAAACGCGGGAGTTCATCGGCTTTGCCCGCGACGGCGCACAGCGCATGGACCACATGCTTGTCGCCCTGCTGGAGTTCTCACGCATCGGCCGAACCGGCCAGCCAAAGGCGCCAGTGGCCCTCGACGGTGTGCTGGACGAAGCCCTCCGCTTCCTCGGCCCGACCATCGAGGAAACCAGGGCGCAAATCGAGATCGCAGGCACCTGGCCGACCGTGGAGGCCAGCCGTGACGAAATGGTGCGCCTGTTCCAGAACCTCATCGACAACGCCATGAAGTACCGCCCAGCAACCGTGACACCGGTCATCCACATCACCGTCGGGCCCATCGAGGACGGTTGGAAGGTCAGTGTCCGCGACAACGGCATCGGCATCGCCCCGGACCAGACCAGCCGCCTGTTCAAGGTGTTCCAACGCCTGCACACGCGCGAGGAATTCGAGGGCACCGGCATCGGCCTGGCCGTCTGCCGCAAGATCGTCGAGCGCCACGAAGGCCGTATCTGGGCCGAGTCGGAAGGCCCCGGCACCGGCACCACCTTCGCCTTCACCCTGCCGGCCAGAGTGGTGGACACCCATCACCGCAGGACTTTGACAGTGGCGTGAGGGAAGGGAAGTTGAGGGAAGAGTAAGGATTTAACACAGAGAACACAGAGGAGGCACAGAGGACACCGAGATTTCGGAGAAAATGGCCGCGCGCAGCGCTTCAAATCCATGACGGATTATAACTGCCTGCGGCGCTGGCTCCGCTCTCTCTGCGTTCTCTGTGCCTCCTCTGTGTCCTCTGTGTTCCCCGCTTCACTTTCTCAACGTCACGCACGCCACGCATCCTCGGGCAATCCACGGGCGACGAGCGCGGCGCGCACCGCCTCCAGGAACGGTGCCGGCCCGGCTGCGTAGACATCGGCCCCGGCCGGGGTGTCCACCGCACGCACCACGGCATCGGCGGCCGCCTGAGCATTGTCGGCGGCAAGTGGCGTATAGGTGAAGGTGTCAAAGGCATCCGCCCACGACCGGCACAGGTTGTCGCGGTACTGTCCGACCGCCCCGGCCGCCCACACCAAATGCATGGGCTCGGCAAACTCCAGGGACATGGCATGTTGGATGAGGCTCTTGAGGGGCGCGAAACCCTCATCGAGGCCGATGAACACCACCGGCCTGGCGCGGTCCTCGCGGAACGCCAAGCTACCGCGCGGGCCGTCGATGACAATGGTGTCGGCCCGCCCCAATCCGTCCAGGGCAGCGGCGAAGGGGCCGCCGTCGCGGCGCACATGGACGGTCACCTCCCGCCCCTCGCAGGGGCAACTGGCGACCGGGAAGTCCGCCGTGCTGCCGTCCGGTGCGGTCAGGGTGACCGACTGCCCGGACAGGAACCGCAAGCGCTGGCTGCGCGGCGTGGTCAGGTGCAGGGCCGCCATAAAATCGCCCAGCGGCTCGACGGCGCGCACTTTGGCCGGAATGTGCTGTGTCGGGATGCTGGTGCAGCCCTCCACCGACGCCTCGACCACCGAGTCGGCAACCGCCGTATTGCAGCACATGAGGAAGGCCCCGGCCGCCTTGTCGGCCTCGCTGAAGGTATAGTCATGGGGCCGCACCTTGCGCACCTCGCCCGACACCAGCCGCGCCCGGCAAGCGCCGCAGGTTCCGTTGGAGCACCCATAGGCGACCGGCACCCCGGCGCCAAGGGCCGCCTCCAGCACCGTGTCGTCGCCGTTGACAAAGAAATCGTGGCCGGACGGCTCCAGCCGCGTATGGGCGCTCATCACCCGCATCACCGTCTCCCGCGCTAGAAGGGTCCTGCCCCGGTCGGCCTCGGGCGGGGCGGCGGCCAGTTCATCGGCCAGCCAGGCCCGCAGAGCGTCAGCCTCGGGCGTGCGTTCGGCCAGATCGGCCAGCTTGACGTCGAGCCAGCCGAGCACCCGGTCATAGTGCATGAGCAGCACCTTGGCAGCGGCGAACTCGTCCCCGACCCGGTGCAGGCGGCTGGCCAGAACATCGCGGTCGGGCAAGGTTTCCTCGTGGGCCGGGCGCCAAATGGCCTGACGCTTGATCTCCTCCAGGCGCTGGAACTCGCTGTCGTCCTCCAGCCTCGCATCGGGGAAGACCCGCAGGACGGCATCCAGCGCCACCCCACCGTCGAATGTCTCAAGGGCGCCGGAACGGATATGCTCCTGAAGCGCGGCGCGGGAGATCCCGACCAGCCGCGCGACTCGGGACAGCGGAAGCCAGTGGGACATGTGCCGATCTCCGCACCGATGGAAGCAGCCACCAGTATAGGCATGAGGACCCGGTTCTCAAAATACCCGTGCTTGGCAAGCGCCAACACCCCATATGGATGGGTCGAGACATAAGGAGACCGCATGAAGGCCCGTGTGTTGAACGCCCTGCGCGCCGCCCGCGCCGCGCGCCGGACCGCTGCCCTGGTGACCGACCTGGACGGCGGGGCGCAGGCGCTGGTGATTGGGGACGCGGTTGAGG
>LAEA01000211.1 GCA_000961745.1 Rhodospirillaceae bacterium BRH_c57
CCTGCGCCTGGCCCACGCGGCCATGGCGGGCGGCGACCTCGGCGGGGCCATGAAGCTCTACGTCGCCGCCGTGGAACGGTTCCCCGAGGCCCGCGAGCCGCGCCTCGGGCTGGCCGATGCCTACGTTGCCGGGGGCGACCTGGAACGCGGCAAGATCGTCCTGAACGAGACCCTGAAGGTCTTCCCCGACGACCGCGACACGCTGATCCGCCTGGGCCGCATCGCCCTGCGCCAGCGGGCCTTCGCCGAGGCCAACCATGCCTACAATCTGGTTCTGGCCACCACGCCGGCCGATTCCCAGGCGCTCAACGGCAAGGCGGTATCGCTCGATCTTCAGGGCCGCCACGCCGAGGCCGCCGAGGTCTACCGCACCATCCTGGCCAAGCACCCGGAAAACAGCTCGGTGCGCAGCAACCTGGGTCTGTCGCTGATCCTGGCCGGCGAGCCGCGCAAGGCCATCAACGTGCTTATCGAACTGGCGACCATGGCGTCGGCCCCGCCCGAGGCGAAGTACAATCTGGCCATGGCCTATGGCCTGCTGGGCCGCAATGAGGCCGCCCGCACGCTGCTGGAGCCGGCCCTGCGGCGCGATGCCGTGGCCGACAACCTGGCCTTCTATCAACTTCTGACGGTGGCCCAATTCGGCACCGAACCGGCCAAGTGAGGCGACGGTCATGACCCGACGCGGCGCGCACATGCTGACGGACACGCGGGGCATCCTTGCGAACACGGGGGGCATCGCGGCGATGGAATTCGCCATGGTCTTCCCGGTGCTGTTCCTGCTGCTCCTGGGGGTGGTGGAGATGGGTTTTGTGATGATGATCGACGCTTCGCTGGAGCGCGCGGTGCGCGATGCCTCGCGCTACGGCATCACCGGCGCCGCCCCCGATGGCGCCACCCGCACCGAGCGCATCCGCGAGATGGTCGAGGAGCGGGTGGCGCGCTGGCTGGACAATCCCAGCCAGATCACCCTGGATACCCGCGTCTACGGCGCCTTCGACAATATCGGCGAACCTGAGCCGTTTACCGACCTCAACGACAACGGCACCCGCGATGCCGGAGAGCCCTATGACGACCTCAACGGCGACGGGGTATGGAACAGCGACATGGGGGCGGCCGGCGAAGGCGGGCGCGAGGAGATCGTCGTGTACACCGTCGAGTTCAACCGTCCCACCGTGACCGGCATCCTGTCGCTGGTCGGCATCGACCGCTACGACTTCAGCCGCCGCGTCGTGGTCCAGAACGAATAGGAGACACGCACCATGATCCGGGGTCTTGTGGCACGTCTGCTGCGCGACACGCGCGCCTCCGTCGCGCTGGAAACGGCGATCATCCTGCCGGTGGTCTTCCTCATGCTGGTCGGCTCGTGGGAAACCTACGCCTACATGCGCGCCACCGGCATCGTCGAGCGCACCGCCTTTACCGTCGGCGACCTGATCGCCCGCAAGAGCACTTTGATCGACGACGCCGGCACCAGCGACGGCGACACCATTGGCACCTACTACGAGGCCGCGCGCGAGATCGCCCGGCCACTCGACCTGCAAGGCCAGGGCGCGCTGATCCTGACCGCCATCGTCAACACCGGCGGCGGCCCGGTCATCTCCTGGCAGCGCCGCGCGCCCTTTGGGATGAGCAACGCGACCAGCCAGATCGGCAGCGAGGGGGGGCCGCCGACCCTGCCCGCCGACTCCGACTTCGGGCCGCCGACGGTCCACCTCGGCGACATCCTGATCGTCGCCGAGGTGTTCCACGGCTTCCGCCCCTTCGTGTGGTCGCGCAGCGTGTGGAGCGACGCTCCGGGGCAGGTGACGTTGTACCGCCGCGCCCTGTTCCTTGCCCGCTACGGCGGCATCGAATCCCTGTCCGTCCCCGGCGCCCCCGGTTCGTGAGGAGTCCGCGATCATGCAACTGGCCCGTAAACTCTGGCATGACGAACGCGGCGTCGCCGCCCCGCTGTTCGGCCTGATGGCCTTCACCATGGCAGCCCTGGCGCTGGGCGGCATCGACATGATGCGCTTCCAGATCATCCATTCGCGGGTGGTCGCCGCGCTGGACGCCGCCGTTCTGGCCGGTGGACGGCGGCTGGCCCACGACGACTGGCGCGACGACGCCCAGGGCTTCTTCTGGAACAACATCCAGCGCGACTACCTGGGCAGCACCCTCGGTGACTTGCAGATTGCCACGGGCGGCACCCCGCAGACCGGGCAGACCGTGTCGCTGAGCGTGGACGTCACCATGCCCTTGCTGATCGCCGGGTTCATCGACATGGCGGCGTGGGACTTCACCGTCGACAATCAGGCCATCCGCCGCACCCGCTCGGAAATGGAAGTGGTGCTGGCCATGGACAACACCGGCTCGATGGCCAGCGGCAACAAACTCCAGGACATGAAGACCGCCGCCAAACGGCTGGTCGACATCCTGGTCGGCGAGGATGGGGATTCCACCGCCGGGCTGTACCTGGGCACCGTGCCATTCACCACCACGGTTCAAACACCGGGCTATTACGACTGGATGACCATCCCGCCGGGCACCGTCCTGACCAACGGAACCGAAGACGGCTATCCTATGTACGACCGCGACTTCCGATCCTCCGACTGGCGGGGCTGCACCCAGGAAAATGGCTCCGCAGGCGCTTGGCTCCTCGACGCCACGCCACCAAGCACCCGCAAGCTCCAACTTTACACCACCGACCCAGAATTGGTCTGTATGGAACGCCGACGCGGACGGTGCCGCGACGTCCAGTGGCGCCCGGAATTCGATACGGGCTCCTGCATCAAGACGCCGGTCCGCTTTCTGGATGGCAGCCGCAGCCGCACCAAGACCGCCATCGACGCCATGATGGCCGACGGTGGCACGGCGATCGCCACTGGCATGATGTGGGGCTGGCGAATGCTGGCGCCGGAGTGGCGAGGTCCTGGCGGCTGGGGCCATCCGACGCTGCCGCAGGACCGCGCCAACTACCTGACAAAGGCGGTGGTTCTGCTGACCGATGGCGCCAACTCCGACAACCTGCGCCGCCCCGGCGAAGATTACCCGACGGCGTTGGGCCGCGGCCCGACCCAGGGCCAACTGAACAGCGCCCTGGCGACGGCCTGCCGCAACGCCAAAGCGGCCGGCATCACGGTCTACAGCATCACCTTCGGGTACGATGCGTCGGACTCCACCATCCGCCAACTGATGCAGGAGTGCGCCACCGACATCACCCACTATTTCCACGCCCCCAGCGGCACCTCGCTGAACGAAGCCTTCGAAGCCATCGCCGGCAGCCTGAGCGAACTGCGGTTGGTGCGGTAGCCCGCAGGACCTGCGGACTACGCAAGAAAAAGCCCCCGAAACCGTCAGGTTTCAGGGGCTTGAATGGGTGCGGAGGAGAGAGTTGCCACTCCCGACACGCGGCTAATGATTAGCCCAGCAGCTTCTTCTTCAAGATTTCCTGCACGGCGCCAGGGTTGGCCTTGCCCTGGGTCTGTTTCATGACCTGGCCGATGAACCAGGCGATGAGTTTTTCCTTGCCGTTGCGGATATCGTTGGCTTTCTCGGGGTTGGCGGCGATCACTTCGTCGCAGGCGGCTTCGATGGCGCCGGAGTCGGTGACCTGCTTCATGCCGCGTTCTTCGACGATCACGGCGGGGTCCTTGCGTTCCTCCCACATGATCTCGAACACTTCCTTGGCGAGGCGGCCGGAGACGGTGCCGTCCTCGATCAGGTCGATGAGCTGGCCGAGCTGGTCCGCCGCCACCGGGCTTTCGGTGACGTCAAGACCGGCCTTGTTCAGCATTCCGAACAGGTTGGTGATGACCCAGTTGGCGGCCTTCTTGCCGTCGCGGCCCTTGGCCACGGCCTCGAAATACTCGGCGCGCTCCCGCTCGACCACCAGGACCGAGGCGTCGTAGGGCGACAGCCCGTAGACGTCCATGAAGCGGGCCTTCTTGTCGTCGGGCAACTCGGGCAGCGTCGCCTTGATGCGGGCCACGAACGCGTCGTCGAATTCCAGCGGCAGCAAGTCGGGGTCGGGGAAGTACCGATAATCGTGGGCATGTTCCTTGGACCGCATGGACCGCGTTTCGCCCTTGTTGGGGTCGAACAGGCGGGTCTCCTGCATGATCTTGCCGCCGCCCTCGTACACCTCGACATGGCGCTTGGCCTCGACTTCGATGGCCTGCATGACGAAGCGGACGGAGTTGACGTTCTTGATCTCGCAGCGGGTGCGGTAGCCCTCGCCCGGCCGGCGGACCGACACGTTGACGTCGCAGCGCATGGACCCCTCGTCCATGTTGCCGTCACAGGTGCCCAGGTAGCGCAGGATGGAGCGCAGCTTGCGCACATAGGCGCCGGCCTGCTCGGGGCTGCGCATGTCGGGCATGGACACGATTTCCATGAGCGCCACGCCCGACCGGTTGAGGTCGATCAGCGACAGGCTGGGGTGCTGGTCGTGCATGGACTTGCCGGCGTCCTGCTCCAGGTGCAGGCGTTCGATGCCGACCACGGCCGACGACCCGTCGGGCATGTCCAGCACCACCTCGCCGACGCCGACGACGGGCAGTTCGTACTGGCTGATCTGGTAGCCCTGCGGCAGGTCGGCATAAAAATAGTTCTTGCGCGCGAACACCGACCGCTTGTTGATCTGCGCACGCAGGCCGAGGCCGGTCTTGACCGCCTGCTCGACGCAATAGGCGTTGATGACCGGCAACATGCCGGGGAAGCCCGCGTCGATGAAGCTGACGTGGTCGTTGGCCTCGCCGCCGTAGGTGGCCGAGGCGCCGGAGAACAGCTTGGCCTGGGAGGTCACCTGGGCGTGAACCTCAAGCCCGATCACCACTTCCCAATCGCCGGTTTCGCCCTTGATGATGTAGCTCATGTCCTCAGCCCCCAACCAGCGCCGGCTTGGCGGTGAAACCCGCCGCCGTTTCCAGCACGCCACCGACGCGCAGCACCGTTTCCTCGTCCCACGGCTTGCCGATCAGTTGCAGGCCGAGCGGCAGCCCCTGCGTGTCCAGCCCGGCGGGCAGCGACAGGCCGGGCAGCCCGGCCAGCGAGGTCGGGACGGTGAACACGTCGTTGAGGTACATGGTGATGGGGTCGTCCATATTCTCGCCCATGCCGAACGCGGCCGACGGCGCGGTCGGCGTCAGGATGACGTCCACGTCCTTGAACGCGTTGGCGAAATCCTGGGCGATCAGGGTGCGGACGCGCTGCGCCTTGAGGTAATAGGCATCGTAGTAGCCAGCCGACAGGACATAGGTGCCCATCAGGATGCGGCGCTTGACCTCGCTCCCGAAGCCGGCGGCGCGGGTGTTCATGTACATGTCGTCCAGGCTGTCGCCATCGACCCTGAGCCCGAACCGCACGCCGTCATAGCGCGCGAGGTTGGACGAGCATTCGGCGGGGGCGACAATGTAATAGGTCGCCAGCGCATACTTGGTGTGCGGCAGCGAGATTTCGCGGACCTCAGCGCCAGCCGCCTTCAGCCACTCCACGCCCTGATCCCACAACGCCTGGATCTGCGGGTCCAGGCCATCGGGCCGGTATTCCTTGGGGATGCCCACGCGCAGGCCGCGAATGTCGCCGGTCAGCGCCGCCTCGAAATCGGGCAGCGGCAGGTTGGCCGAGGTGGCGTCCTTGGGATCGTGCCCGGCCATGGCGCCCAGCATGATGGCAGCGTCCCGGACGTCGCGGGTCATCGGCCCGGCCTGATCGAGGGAACTGGCGAACGCCACCACGCCCCAGCGCGAGCACCGCCCATATGTCGGCTTCAGGCCGGTGATGCCACAGAACGCGGCGGGCTGGCGGATGGACCCGCCGGTGTCGGTGCCGGTCGCGGCCGCGGCGATGTGCGCGGCCACGGCGGCAGCCGACCCGCCCGAGGATCCGCCGGGAACCAGATCGGTATCTTCGCCCTGGCGCTTCCACGGGTTCTTCACCCCGCCGTAATAGCTGGTCATGTTGGACGAGCCCATGGCGAACTCATCCAGGTTCGTCTTGCCCAGCATCACCGCGCCGGCCTTCTTGAGGTTGGCGCTGACAGTGCTTTCGTAGCCCGGCTTGAACCCGTCGAGGATGTGGCTGGCCGCCGTGGTCAGCACGCCTTCGGTGCAGAACAGGTCCTTAATGGCGACCGGAATGCCTTCCATGGCGCCAGCGGTCCCGGCCTTCAGGCGCTCATCGGCATCCTGGGCGCGGGACAGGGCAATGTCCGGCGTTTCGGTGATGTAGGCGTTGAGGTCGCGGTGCGCCTCCATGGCCTGGATGTACGTCGCGGTCAGTTCGCGGGCCGAGAAGTCGCCCTTGCGGAGGCCGTCACGGCACTGCGCGATGGTCAGCGATGTAAGCTTGGTCATGCCGGTCTACTCCACAACCTTGGGCACGGCAAAAAAGCCGTCGCGGGCGGCCGGCGCGTTGGCCGTCACCTTGTCGCGGTGTCCGCCATCGGTCACTTCATCGGGACGCCACGTCATGGTCATCTCGGTGACGCTGGACATGGGATGCACACCGTCGGTGTTGACTTCCTGAAGCTGCTCGACCCAGTCGAGGATGCCGGAAAGCTGGTGAGCCAGCGGCTCCAGGTCGGCGTCGGGGACGTCGATCCGGGCGAGGAACGCGATGTTCCTGACGGTGGACTTGTCGAGCATTGAAAAGGCTCTCCTGGTGGGAGTATTAACGACGGACCAATAGGGGCGTCAAACCCCCGGAAAAACGTGCCCAAAAAACTTGCGCGGAAGGTAGCACCGGCCATGGAAGACCGCAACCCTGGCCCGGCCGGGATCAAGGCCCTGCTCACGCCGGGGCAACGCATCCTCGGCCTGGACCTCGGGACCAAGACCATCGGCTTGGCCATCTCGGACATGCGCTGGACCCTGGCCTCGCCCCTCTATACCATCAAGCGCACCAAGTTCACCCAGGATGCGCGGGAGTTGCTGGAGGTTTGCGCGCGGGAAAAGATCGGCGCGCTCGTCCTCGGGCTGCCGGTCGAAATGGACGGCACCGAGGGCAAACGCTGCCAGTCCACCCGCCAATTCACCGCCAACCTGCGGCCCTTGACCGACCTGCCGGTGGGCTATTGGGACGAACGCTTGTCCACCGCCGCCGTGCAGCGCATGATGATCGACGAAATGGACATGTCGCGCAAGAAACGCGCCGCCAACGTGGACAAGGCGGCGGCGGCCTACATCCTCCAGGGCTTCCTGGACGCCATGGCCCGGACGTAGCGCCGGTGCTGGATATCGCCCTGTCCCTGGCCCCCATCTTCCTGCTGATCCTGATCGGCCACGCCATGAAGCGCGGCCGGTTCGTGCCGGACACGTTCTGGGCCCCAGCCGAGAAGCTGACCTACTTCGTGACCTTTCCGGCCCTGCTGGTCGCCAACCTGGCCGGTGCCGACCTCGCGGGTCTGGCGTGGCCCGCCATTGCCCTGTCCCTGGGCGGTGCGACGCTGGGGGTTGCCGGGCTGGCGCTGGCCTTGCGGCGATGGGTGGGCGGCACGGCGGCGGCCTTCACCTCGGCCTTCCAGGGCGCCATACGCCCGAACACCTACATCGGGCTGGCCGGCGCGGCAGCCTTGTTCGGCGATGCCGGCGTGACCCTGACGGCGGTGTGCATCGCCATCGTGGTGCCCCTGGTCAACGTCCTGGCGGTGGCCTGCCTGAGCGTGTTCGTTCCGGCCCACGGCGGGGCCAGCCTGAAGGCGACCCTGGTCGGCATCGCACGCAATCCGCTGATCCTGGCCTGTGTCATCGGCATTGCGTTGAATGTGATGGGACTCGGCCTGCCGCCAGTGGCCGGGCCGCTTCTCAAAATCCTCGGGGCGGCGGCCCTGCCGGTCGGCCTGCTGGCGGTCGGCGCGGGACTGGCGCTGGACGCCCTGCGCGGCGCGGGACGACCGCTGGTCACAGCGTGCGTGCTCAAACTGGGCGTGCTGCCGTTGACGGCGGCGGTGATCCTGGTCGGGCTGAGTACCGCCGGGATGAAGGTCAACGCGGCGGCCTTCGGCATCGCCATGCTCTATGCCGCCCTGCCCTGCTCGGCGTCGTCCTATGTGCTGGCCCGCCAGATGGGGGGCGACGCCCCGCTGATGGCCAATATCATCACCCTGCAAACGCTTCTCGCCGCGGGGACCATCCCGGTGGTCCTGATGGCGCTTGCCCTGGCCGGGCTGACGCCGCTGCCATAGCGTTCAGGGACCGCGCAAGGTCGCCGTCCACATGCCTGATGTGGTCGATGAACCAAAACTTCAGGTACTGCATCAAGTCAAGGGTGGGCACCCCACCAGTGGCCGCGACCGCCTCGGTCATATCGGTCAGCAACTGCGCATGGAGCATCCGATGCGCCGCCGCGCCTGGGGCACGGATGCCGGCCATCTGGCGTTCCTCCCACTGGAAGTGGCAGCGCGTGTGATCGATGATGCGGCCCAGCAGTTCGGACGCCTCGACCGCCGGAGCCTGCCGGCGCACCATGGCGTCCAAGCCGTTGAGCAGTTCGACCAGCGTGCGATGCTGGCGGTCCACTTCAGCGTGCCCAGTTTCCAGCGCGCGGCTCCACACGATCAGCGGCGCATCGGCGGGCACGTCCACACTGTGGCCGACCGCGCTCAACACCGGCCAGAATTCCTGGTCGTCGAGCATTTCATGCTCGTAGAGCATCTGGTCGATCAGGCTGAACAGGTCAATGCGCCGGTCCCCAACGCGGCTCTCGGTCAGGTCGGCGAGCGCGTGGACATGGGAGGTCAACGCGACGAGCAACGCGTTGTGCTTGCCCGCATGTTCGGGAACGTTGGGGCATCCGGCGGCGGCGGCGATCTCCTCCTCCTCGGCGAAGTGGCGGCCAACGGCACGCAGAAACAGCTCGAAACCAGCCTTCAGTTCAGCCCCGTCAACACCGTCCCGCCACTGCTCGAACAGCACGTTGACCATGGCGGCAAGATCGCGGTGCGCCTGATCTATGCGCGCATTCCCCGTGACCGGGATGCGGCTGACATCAATGAACATGGCATCCCCCCTGGCCGCCGATCGGGCTCCAGAACCCAATAACCATTATATACCCGCATATCATATAGGGCCTGAGGCAGCTTGTACGAATAGGAGGTATACGCCGGTGGAATGGCTGCCATGGGTAGATAGCAAGGTTGCGCCGCGTGCACCGCCCCTTGCGCCCGCGCTTGTGCACAGGCATCCTCCGCCCGCGCAAATCCGCTTCACAGGGAGCCCTTTCATGACCGACCGTATCCTGGTGTCCTCCGGCAGCCCCAACGAGCCGATCATCGGCTTCAGCCGCGCCGTGCGCGTCGGCAACATCATCGCCGTCGCCGGCACCACCCCGATGACCGCAGACGGGGCCGTGGCCGCGCCGGGCGACCTCTACGGGCAGACCAAGCGGTGCCTGGAGATCATGATAAAGGCCGTCGAGGATGCCGGCGGCACGGTTGAAAACATCATCCGCACGCGCCTGTTCCTGACCGACATCAGCCAGTGGAAGGAAGCCGCCCGCGCCCACGGCGAGGTGTTCAGCGTCATCCGTCCGGCGTGCAGCTTCGTTGAATGCTCGGGCCTCATCCACCCGGAATGGCTGGTCGAAACCGAAGCCGACGCCGTTGTTGCCTGAATAGCGAGTCGCGGGCCGTTGGACACCACGGCCCGCACTCTCCCCCACCCGCCCGCCAGTCGATCCCGTCCGTCAATAAGGTCCGCGCCATGAGCATCGACGACTACACCCACCGCCACCTGCTCGGCATCGAGGGGTTGTACCCCCACGAGATCACGGCCCTGCTGGACCGCGCCGAGGGCTATGTGGCACAGAACCGCCGCCTGGACAAAAAGACTCCGATCCTGGCCGGGCGCACCATGGTCAACCTGTTCTTCGAGAACTCGACCCGCACCCGCACCAGTTTCGAGCTGGCCGGCAAGCGCCTGGGCATCGACGTCATCAATATGCAGTCGGCCGGGTCCAGCATCGCCAAGGGCGAAACCCTGATCGACACCGCCGTGACCCTGAACGCCATGCACCTGGACGTGCTGGTGGTGCGCCATCAGGACTCGGGCGCGGTCAAGCTGCTGTCGGACAAGGTCAACTGCGGCGTCATCAACGCAGGCGACGGACAGCACGAACACCCGACCCAGGCGTTGCTCGACGCCCTGACCATCCGCCGCCGCCGGGGCCACCTGGACGGACTGAAGGTCGCCATCTGCGGTGATGTTCTGCATTCGCGCGTGGCGCGCTCCAACATCCACCTGCTGACCACCATGGGCGCCCAGGTCCGCGTGATCGGGCCGCGCACCCTCATCCCCGGTGGCATCGACAGCCTGGGGGTGGAGGTGTTCCACGACATGCGCGACGGGCTGCGCGGCGTGGACATCATCATGATGCTGCGCCTGCAAATGGAGCGCATGGACGCCAACTACATCCCGTCCATCCGCGAGTTCTTCCACTTCTTTGGGCTGGATCAGGAAAAACTGGCCCTGGCCAAGCCCGACGCCCTCATCATGCACCCCGGCCCCATGAACCGGGGTGTGGAGATCGACAGCGACGTGGCCGACCACGTCGAACGGTCCGTGATCCGCGAGCAGGTCGAAATGGGCGTGGCCGTCCGCATGGCCGTGGTCGAGGTCCTGGCCCGCAACAACGTTGATGCCCAGGGAGGCAAGTGACATGGCCGTCCGCTCCACTCCGTCCCGCGTCGCCTACCGCAACGCCCGCGTGATCGACCCGGCCAGCGGCCTTGACGCCGCGCCGTCGTCCGCCGGCGGGCTCCTGACAGAGGGCGAGCGCGTGGCTGCCATCGGCCCCGAAATCTTCGCCTCGGGCCTGCCCGAGGGCGCTCAGGTCATCGACTGCGGCGGCCATGTTCTGGCGCCCGGTCTGGTCGATATCCGCGTGCAGCTTCGTGAGCCCGGCGAGGCCCACAAGGAAAGCCTGAAAAGCGCTGGCCGCGCCGCCGTGGCCGGGGGCATCACGTCGATGGTCGGCCTTCCCAACACCAACCCGGTGATCGACGACGAAGCCGCCATTGAGTTCGTCGCCCGCCGAGCCCGCCAGATCGGCCTTGCCAAGTGCTACGCCTACGGCGCCGCCACCAAGCGGGCCGAGGGCAAGGAAATCTCGGAAATGGGCCTGCTGGCCCGCGCCGGAGCCCTGGCCTTCACCGACGGCACCAAGGCGGTCGCCAACGCCCAGGTCATGCGCCGGGCGTTGCAGTACGCCGCCACCTTCGGCCTGATGATCGTCCAGCATCCCGAGGAACCGAGCCTCGCCAGCGGCGTGATGAACGCCGGAGAACTGGCCACCCGCCTGGGTCTGGCCGGCATCCCCCGTCAGGCCGAAATCATCCTGCTGGAGCGCGATATCCGGCTGGTCGAAATGACCGGCGGGCGGTACCACGCGGCGCATATCTCGACGTCGGAAAGCGTCGAGATCATCCGCCGGGCCAAGGACCGTGGCCTGCCGGTGACATGCGACACGGCGCCGCCGTACTTCGCCCTCAACGAACTGGCGGTCAACGATTATCGCACCTTTGCCAAGCTGTCCCCGCCCCTGCGGTCGGAGGACGACCGTGAGGCCATCGTGGCCGGCCTGCGCGACGGCGTGATCGACGCCATCGCCTCGGACCATGCGCCGCAGGACACCGACAGCAAGCGCCTGCCCTTCGCCGTGGCCGAGTTCGGCGGCATCGGGCTGGAAACGTTGTTGGCCGTGACCCTGGAACTGGTCCACAAGGGCGAGCTGGATCTGGTGTCCGCCCTGCGTCTGGTCGGCTGGGGTCCGGCCAGCCTGATGGGGCTGGAGGCCGGGCGCCTCAAGGTCGGTGCCCCGGCCGACTTGGTGGTATTCGACGCCGAACGGCCGTGGCGCTACGACGCCAAAAAATCCTTGTCCAAGTCCAAGAACTCGCCGTTCGACGGCCGTCTGCTGCAAGGCACCGTCCTGCGCACGGTGATCGACGGACGTACGGTGTTCCACTATGACGCTTGATGTCGTCCTCGCCCTGATCGGGGGCTATCTGCTGGGCTCCGTGCCGTTCGGGCTGGTCCTGACCAAGCCGTTCGGCTTTGACCTGCGGGCCATCGGGTCGGGCAACATCGGGGCCACCAACGTCCTGCGCACCGGGCGCAAGGATCTCGCCCTGGCCACCCTGCTGCTGGATTCGGGCAAGGGAGCCATTGCCGTCGCCATCGCCTGGGCGTTGACCGGCGACGTGGTGGCGATGCTGGTGGCTGGCGTGGCCGCCGTGGTCGGCCACAACTTCCCGGTCTGGCTGGGGTTCAAGGGCGGCAAGGGCGTCGCCACCACCCTAGGCGTGCTGCTCGCGACCGCGTGGCCGGTCGGACTGGCCGCCTGCGCCACATGGGCCGCGGTGGCCGCCGCCTTCCGCTACTCCAGCCTCGCCGCCCTGGTCGCCCTGGCCGCTGCGCCGGTCTATGCGTGGCTATGGGCAACCCCGGCCCACACCGTGGCCTTTGCGGTTCTGGCAGTCCTCGCCTGGGTCCGCCACCACGAAAACATCCGCCGCCTCCTCAAGGGCGAGGAAAGCCGAATCGGGAAGAAGAAGGCGGGGTAGCAATCCGGCTTTTCCCGCGCCGCAAAATCCCTTATAAGAAATAAGGTCGTTCTCTTTGCTCCCCCAGGGCAACGCACCGTGATGCAGCGCATTTTTTTTGCGAAGGGGAGCCCATATCCATGGCCACGTTCATGATCAAGGTTGCCGGCGAAGGTCTGGTCAACAAGGCACACCGCAATTCCGACGCCGGCCCGACCACCGGGTCGAGCGTCATCTACGAAGTCGTCAACGTCCCGGCCGACGTCACCGAAGACGACGTCATCGAAGCCGTCAAAAAGACCTACCGCGCCGTGCCGCACAACGCCGCCTATGAAGTCGATTACGCCGCGATTGCCGGATAGTTAGACGCTCACGTTGAGAAAGGTCTGGGCGCTGCCCAGACCCGC
>LAEA01000086.1 GCA_000961745.1 Rhodospirillaceae bacterium BRH_c57
TCCAGCGGCTGCGCCCGGCCCTGCCACACCCACGCGCCCAGCGCCGCCATCGCACACAGCGCCAACACAACAATCACCGGCCTGCGGCCCATGCGCGTTCTCCAGATCAGAATTCCGAGTGCTGTAGCACGCCGCCGGGCAGCGCAGAAGGGTTTCTCCTGTTGCGGTGACCGGGGGTGCGGGGCACCTTTGGGAGGGACCAAATTTATCAGGACAAGACCGAGCCATGACCGACCAGCCGTTCCTGCTGCCCGCCGTGCTGGCGCACAACCCCACCGTCCGCAAGGCGCTGGCGGCCGAGGTCGGCAACCTTGACGCCGTGCCCGACTGGCTGGCCCTCGGCGAAGCGCTGTCGGGCGGGGCGGTCGAGCGGGTTGTGGCCGCCTTCCTTGGCAACAAAAGTGAACGGGTGATGCTCGCCGCCGTGCTGATGAAGGCCGACTATGCGAGCGCGGCAGTAGAGGTCAGCCCCAACTTCTGGGTCGCCTGGGGCGGCCTGGACCGCCGCAACAAGATGCTGTTGCTGGATTTGTTGGATGAGGACGTGCCGTAATCTCCGCCGCCATCTGACTTTACCTAGCTTCCGCTGACGCGGACGGGCTCCCGCCCGAAGCCCGGCTGGAGCAAGCTCCAGACCTCTTTGTTTTCTTTGAAGGAAAAGAAGGGGTTCGGGGTCCACCCCGAGCGGGCGCGGGCGGCAGCCCGCCTTTTGAAACCCCGCGCCTCCCTCGCCCGTTAACGGGCCATGAGCTTTCCCTGTGATTTCACACCGCGCCGGGCGCTGGTCACCGGCGGATCGTCGGGCATCGGGCGGGCCACCTGCATGGCCCTGGCCGAAATGGGCTGCGACATCGCCCTGACCTACCTCTCCCACCGGGAGGGGGCGGAGGAGGTGTGCCGGGATCTGGCCGAACTGGGGGTGTCCGCCATCGCCGCACAGGTGGACCTCGCCAAACCCGTCAAAGCCGCCGAGGCGCTGGACCGGCTGATCGATGGGCTGGGCGGGGTGGACGTCTGCGTCGCCAACGCCGGGGTAACGGTTCGCGTGCCGTTCCTCGACATGACGTTCGACGACTGGCGGGCCAACATGGCGCCCAACCTGGACGGCGCCTTCATTACCCTGCAACGCGCCGCGCGGCGCATGGTGGCCGATGGTGTGCCCGGCGTCCTGGTTGCGGTGAGCAGCGTGCACGGCAACGTCGCCATGCCCGGCGGGGCGAGCTATACGGCGTCCAAGCACGGCGTGAACGGGCTGGTCAAGGCGCTGGCCCTGGAGCTTGCGCCGCACGGCATCCGCGTCAACGGCGTGGCGCCGGGCGAGATCGCCACCCGCCTCAGCGCCATGACGACCGAGGACGTGCTGTCCACGCCGCGCCCGGTGCTGCCGGCCGGACGGCCCGGTTATGCGCGGGAGGTGGCCGATGTCATCGCCTTTTTGTGCTCGGCCAAGACGTCCTACGTGACCGGGGCGACCTGGGCGGTGGATGGCGGTTTTGCCGAAATGGCCGCGTTGGCGCATCCGGTCTACCGCCCCTCCTGACGCCCCGACGTGAATATCCCTAAACCCCCAGCCGTTGCGCCGCCCGGCGCGGTATGGTACTGGCCCCTTTCGGACCCCCCCACCGACACCGCCGGAGCAGCCGCCATGAACGCCGTCACCACCACCCCCACCGACGCCCATGACGACGCAGCAACCCCGCGCCACGACTGGACGCGCGAGGAGGTTCTGGCGCTGTTCAACCTGCCGTTCAACGACCTGATGTTCCAGGCCCAGACGGTCCACCGCGCCACCTTTGACCCCAATCAGGTGCAGCGATCATCGCTGGTCAACATCAAGTCCGGCGCCTGCCCCGAGGACTGCAAGTACTGCTCGCAGAGCGTCCGCAGCAAGTCCAAGCTCAAGGTCGAGCCGCTGATGCCCATCGAGGAGGTCCGCGCCGCCGCCCAAAAGGCCAAGGACGCCGGCGCCTCGCGGCTGTGCATGGGGGCGGCGTGGCGCAAGCTCAAGGACCGCGACCTCGAAACCATGGTCGGCATGATCAAGGCGGTGCATGAAACCGGCCTGCAAAGCTGCATGACCCTGGGCATGTTGACCGCCGAACAGGCCGCCGCACTGCGCGAGGCGGGGCTTGATTATTATAATCACAACGTTGATACCTCACGCGAATACTATGGCGAGGTCATCACCACCCGCACCTACGATGATCGCCTGGAAACCCTGGCCGCCGTGCGTCAGGCCGGCATCAAGGTGTGCTCGGGCGGCATCATCGGAATGGGCGAAAGCCGCGACGATCGGGCCGGCATGATCCAGACCCTGGCCACCCTGCCGACCCATCCCGACAGTGTACCGATCAACATGCTGGTGCCGGTCGAGGGTACCGCGCTGGCCGATACCGGGACTCCGCTTGGAATCGACGCCATCGAATTCGTTCGGACCATTGCGGTGGCCCGAATCACCATGCCGCGTTCGGTGGTGCGTCTGTCGGCTGGCCGCCACGCCATGGACGAAGCGACCCAGGCCCTGGCCTTCCTGGCCGGCGCCAACTCGATGTTCTATGGCGAAGACCTGCTGACCACCAAAAACAGTGCGGTCGGCCGGGACAATGCCCTAATGGACAAGCTGGGCATTTCCGGCGTGGATAGTCGGCTCTAAAGAATACGCCAATATACTTTGTCGCAGTGGTTCCCCCGATCGTTTGGTGTGAGTTTCACACCAAGTGAACAAACGATCAGGGGTAGTGACATGCGAAACATCAGAGATCTTCGGGTCGGCACCCGCATCGGCGGCGCCTTCATCATCGGTCTGGGACTGGTGGTCGGCATTCTGGTGCCGGCGTCGCTCTATGTCATGGCCGGCATCATCGACCGGGCTGAGCAGTCCGAGCTTGAGAACCGCTTCGCCGCCGTGTCCGCCGCCATCGAGGCCGAGACCCTGCGTGCCGTCACCCTGGCCGAACTGGTCAGCCGCATCCCCGCCGTCCAGGCGGCCGCCGCAGCCGGTGATCGCGATGCCCTTGGCGGCATGTTCGTGCCGGGCTTTGAGACACTGCGCGGCACCTACGGCATTCAGCAGTTCCAGTTCCACACCCCGCAGGCGCACACCATGCTGCGCGTCCACCGGCCCGACAAATTCGGCGATGACCTGTCATCGTTCCGCCACACCGTGGTCGAGGCCAACCGGGTCAAGCAGCCGGTCGTCGGCCTGGAATCTGGTCGCGAGGGCCTGGGCGTGCGCGGTGTCGTGCCGCTGGCCGGGCCGGGCGGCGCCCATATCGGATCCATCGAGTTCGGCGGCGCCCTCAAGCAAGCCTTCGTGAACCGCATGAAGGCCGTCTACGGGGGCGAGTTTGCCATCTACATCCGCGAGGAGGGCGGCTTCAAGGCCCTCGGCTCGACCACCGACGGATGGGACATCGCCACGCCGGATGTCCTGACCGCCGCCTTCGACGGCACCCGCAGCATCACCAGGACGACCCAACAGGGCGTGCCTTTCGCCACCCATGCCGGGGCCCTGAACGACTTCTCCGGCAAGCCGGTGGCCGCCCTGGTCGTGGCCATGGATGCCAGCGCCTATGTCGCGGCGTTCAACCGCGCCGTCGTCATCGGCGGCGTCATGGCCGTTCTGGCCCTGGTCCTCGGCGTCGCCGTCACCCTGTGGGTCCGCCGCACGGTGGCCGCCCCCATCGCCGCGATGACCGCCGCCATGGGGCGCCTCGCCAACGGCGACCTCGACACCACGCTGCCCCAGGCCGACACCGCCGACGAGCTTGGCGACATGGGCCGGGCGCTGCTGGTGTTCCAGGCCAACGCCCTGGAACGCCGCCGCATCGAAGCCGAGCAGGCCGCCGAGCAGGCCCGCAAGCTGGAACGGCAGGGTCGCCTGGAGGCCATGACCAAGGACTTCGAGCGCAAGGTCACCACCTTGATGGACACCGTCGGCGAGTCGGTCAGCCACCTGCACACCGCCTCGGACAGCCTGTCAGCCGGCGCGCAACAGACCAGCCGCCAGAGCGGCGCCGTCGCCGCCGCCACCGAGCAGGCTGCCGCCAACGTCCAGACCGTGGCCGCCGCGACCGAAGAACTCAATGCCTCGGTCAGCGAGATCGGGCGCCAGATGCAGACCTCCAGCGACATCGCCGGCCGCGCCGTGTCCCAGGCCCGCGCCACCAACGAGACCATCCAGGGTTTGGCCCAGGCCGCCGGGCGCATCGGCGAGGTGGTCCGCCTGATTACCGACATCGCGAGCCAGACCAACCTGCTGGCCCTGAATGCCACCATCGAGGCCGCCCGCGCCGGAGAAGCCGGCAAGGGCTTTGCCGTGGTCGCCAACGAGGTCAAGACCCTGGCCAGCCAGACGGCACGCGCCACCGACGACATCAGCCAGCAGATTGCCGCCGTCCAGTCGGCCACCGAGGACGCCGTCGGCGCCATCAAGGGCATCACCGACGTGATCGAGCAGATCGACGAGATCGCCACCTCCATCGCCACGGCGGTCGAGGAACAGAGCGCGGCCACCCGCGAAATCTCCCGCAACGTCGAGGAAGCCGCGCGGGGAACCGAGGAAGTGTCCCGCAACATCCAGGGCGTCTCACAATCCGCCGACGACACCCAGAACTCGGCCGAACGGGTCTATGCCTCGGCCAACGAGTTGCAGACCGAGGCGACCGAACTCCGCCAGCAGGTCGAACAGTTCCTGCGCGGCATTCACGCGGCGTAGGAAAAGGGTGCGGCCTAAAAAAGTAACCCGCATGGTTCTTTGGACGGATATCGAACGGCTTCATCCCTCTGTATGATAAGTCATCGCATGGACGCGGGGGCGCTTCCCAAATTTAGCGCCGCATACCGGGGTTACCTTGCGGGGGAAGTAGTAAAAGGCCGGACGCCGGGGGGCGGACGGCCTTTTTTTTCATTCCGGTTCATACACCGCAGGCATAGGCGTCTGAAGTGAAGGGGATTAACCACAGAGGACACAGAGAGCACAGAGAGGTTATAGAGAGAAATCATAGAGAGTATGTATCCCGCGCCGCAGGCAGTCATTCCGTTGCCAGGATTTAATCGCTGCGCGCAGACACTTTCTCCCAAACCTCTGTGTCTCTGTGTTCTCTGTGGTAAATACCTTCCCTTCCCTTCCCTTCCCTTCCCGCCCTAAACGGTCTTGTCCGGGAACCGGCAGATGTCGCGGACCACGCAGTGGGGGCAGTCGGGTTTGCGGGCCTTGCAGATGTAGCGGCCGTGCAGGATGAGCCAATGGTGGGCATTCTGGACGAAGGCCTTGGGGGTGATCTTCTCCAGGCGGTCCTCCACGGCGCGCGGCGTCTTGCCGATGGCCAGCCCGGTGCGGTTGGAGATGCGGAAGATGTGGGTGTCCACCGCGATGGTCGGCATCCCAAAGGCGACGTTGAGGACCACGTTGGCGGTCTTGCGGCCGACGCCGGGCAGGGTTTCCAGGGCGTCGCGGTCGTGGGGGATCTCACCGCCGTAGCGGTCCACCAGGATTTTCGACAGGGCGACGACGTTCTTGGCCTTGGTGTTGAACAGGCCGATGGTCTTGATGTGGTCGCGCACCGCCTCCTCACCCAGGGCGATCATCTTTTCCGGCGTGTCGGCGGCGGCGAACAGGCCACGGGTGGCCTTGTTGACGCCCTTGTCGGTGGCTTGGGCGGACAGCACCACGGCGACCAGCAGGGTGTAGGGGCTGGTGTATTCCAGCTCGCTCTTGGGCTCGGGCAGGGCGGCGGCCAGGGCGCTGTAGAACGCCTGAATTTCCGCCTTGGTCAGGGCTTTCATGGCGCGCTCACCGCAGGGGGCGCAGCCAGAAGCGCATGGGCTTGGCGGTCTCGGCCGGGGCGTCGATGTCGCGCCAGGTGAAGGTGGTCTGCATGTCCGGCCGGGCGGTATACCCGCGCGCCGTCCAGAACCCATCCAGCGGCCGCCAGTCGGCCGGGCGGTCGGGATGGTCGGCCGGACGCACCACGGCGCAGAAGGCGCACATTGCAAGGCCGAGGGCACGGGCGTGGGCCTCGCGCGCATCAAAGAATGCGTGGCCGATGCCGCGCCCACGATACTCCGGCAGCAGCACCGACTCGCCCAGATAGAACACCGTGGCCGGATCGACGCCAACGGCCTTGAAGGGGGCGGCCACGGAGTCGGGCGCATCGCTCAGCGGCAGGCCCGTGGCGGCGCCGACTACGCTGTCGCCGTCAAACGCCGCGACCACGACACCCCCGGCCGACTCGGCATAGGGCACCAGATAGCGCCGCTCATAATCGCTGTCGCCGTCGTAGAGGTACGGGTATTCCCGGAACACCGCGATGCGCAGCCGCGCGAGGTCGTCGAGATGGGCGCGGGCGGCGTCTCCGGTGAGGATTTCGGTGCGCAGCCGGGTCATGGAATCTTCCTTGTTCAGCCGCCGACTCCGAGCACGTCGGCCATGGTGTAGAGGCCCGGCGCGCGGTCCTTGGTCCACAGCGCGGATCGCACGGCGCCCTTGGAGAACACGCCGCGCGACGATGCCTTGTGGGACAGTTCCAGGCGTTCGCCGTCGGCCGCGAAGATCGCCGTGTGGTCGCCCACCACGTCACCGCCGCGCAGGGTGGCGAATCCGATGGTGCCGGCCTCACGCGGGCCGGTGATGCCCTCGCGGCTGAGCACCTGGGCGTCCTCCAGGTCCACCCCCCGGCCCTTGGCGGCGGCCCGGCCGATGCCCAACGCGGTGCCCGAAGGGGCGTCCACCTTGTGGCGGTGGTGCATTTCGACGATCTCGATGTCGTAGTCGATGCCGAGCTTGCTGGCGACCAGTTCGGTCAGCGCGAACAGCAGGTTGACCCCGACCGAGAAGTTGGGCGCCATGACCATGGGCACCCCGGCGGCGGCGGCGGCAATCTGGGCCGTCTGCTCCTTGTCCAGGCCGGTGGTGCCGATGATGAGCGCGGTTCCGGTGGCGGCGGCCAGTTCGGCGTGGGCCACGGTGGCGGCGGGTCGGGTGAAGTCGATCACCGCGTCGGCGGCCTCGAACACCGCGCGGGCGTCGGCGCTGATGACCAGCCCGGAGGGGTCCAACCCGGCCAGCACGGCGGGATCCTGCCCGACGAACGGCGACCCCGGCGGCTCGGTCCCCCCGGCCAGGACGCAGCCCGGCGTGGAGGCGATCTCGTGAACCAGCATCCGGCCCATGCGGCCGGCACAGCCAACAACGGCGATCTTCATGGCGGCAATCCTCGGCGTTGCGAAAACTCTTGTGTCCGGTTTAGCGGGCGTGGGGGCGAGGTTCAAGAGGTGACACCGAGAACACAGAGAAGACACAGAGAGCACAGAGGGGGCGGAGTCCGTGGCGCCGCAGGCGGTCAACTCCCGAGCGGGGAGATCCTGCGCTGCGCGCCGGCAGGAAAAACCTCTCGGTGCCCTCTGTGCCCTTCTCTGTGTCCTCTGTGTCCCCCGCTTCCCTTCCCGCACACCGATGAAAAAGCCCCGCCGGAGCGGGGCTTCTTGTCTCAGATGCCGCGACGGCCGAGGCGGCGGATCTGGCGGTGCATGGGCCGGAAGCGGTCCATGTACTGCGGCAGGATGGCCTCGGCGGGTTCGGGCTGGATGCCCAGGTCGGCCAAGCCGGGGAAATCCCCGCTGACGACGTTGGGGCGTTCCATCAGGCGGACCTGATCGGGGGTCAGCGGCGGGTTGGGCAGGAACTGCAGGAACGCGGCCTGCAGGCGGGCCACCCACATGGGCACCGGCACGACCGGGCGGTTGCGCCGCGTCTCGTGGGACACCTGCTTCATGACATCGCGCAGGGTCAGGACCTGGGGACCGCCCAGTTCGAACGTCTTGCCGGCAAGCTGGGGATCTTCCAAGGCCTTGACGAAGGCCTCGGCCACGTCGCCGACGTAGACCGGCTGGAACTGGGGACCGCCGGCGCCGAAGATGTCGAGAGTTGGCATGCCGCCCTTGTCACGGCGCAGGGCCGGGGCGTCCGAGGCAAAGTATGGCAGCACCGGGAACAGGCGGGCCATGCCGGCGAATCGGTTGTAGAAGCCGTCCTCCGGGCCAAAGATCACCGACGGGCGCATGATGACGGCGGTCGGGAACGCGGCGCGCACCTGCTCCTCGCCCTCGGCCTTGGACCGGGCGTAGGCGGCGGGGCTGGCACGGTCGGCGCCCAGCGCGCTCATGTGGACCAGGGTCTTGACTCCGGCCGACTGGGCGGCGCGGGCGATGCGGCCGGCACCCTCGGCGTGGATGGCGTCGAAGGTGGCCTTGCCGCTTTCGTGCAGGATGCCGACCAGATTAACGACGGCGTCGGCCCCGGTCACGGCGCGCAGCACCGACTCGTCCTTGAGCAGGTCGGCGGCGACCACCGAGATCTGCCCCAAGTCGCCCAAAGGCTTGAGGAACTTGGCGGCTTCGACGTCGCGCACGGCAACGCGCACCCGCCAGCCGCGCTCAGCCAGCTTGTTGACCAGGTGGCGCCCGACGAACCCCGAGCCGCCGAAAATGGTCACCAGGCGATCAGCGCCCAGACGGTTTACCATGGCAGTCTTGCCTCCCTCTGCGGAATGGTGGCGAAACCTCGCACACCCGGACGTGTTAGGCAATATACGGCACACGGTGACAAACGGATTTCCCGCCCGGTCAGGTGGGGGCCGCGCCACCCCCTACGTGGTCCTTTCCGAAAGTTTCCGGCGCTCCATCTTTTTTGTGCGTTTTTTGAAAGACCGTGTTGACAAGCCCCTCCCGAGGCCGTAAGTATCCGCTCCCACCGCCGAGCAGTGCCGAAAACATCCGGCCCGGCGGCGCCCCTGAGCCCAGGTGGCGGAATTGGTAGACGCGCAGGTTTCAGGTACCTGTGGCCGAAAGGTCGTGGAAGTTCGAGTCTTCTCCTGGGCACCAACACTACCGACAAGGCCGCTCCTCACGGGGCGGCCTTGTGGCGTTGTGGGGCTCTAAACCGCGCGGATCCTGGGCTCGGATCCTGGGATTGTATCCCAGGCGCGCGATGGTACAGATTTTGTTCCGCAGGGAAAATGGCGGTGGAAGCAGTCTCGGGCGAACCAGTCTCCGGAAATACCCTGTTATCAGGGAAGATACTGGTGAGATGCGCCGGAATTTGTAGTCTTGCGGATACTCAGTGAGCAAATTGCTCCAGTAGATCATCGGCTGAACATTTGTCGGCCAGAACCGGCTAAAGTGCCAACATCCCAGCGGATTCACCGCTGGGATGTTGGCGTGAGTTCCACCGAGGGCGAAGGGGGGGAGCGGCGCTACGCTCTGTGTCGCGCTATGCGCCGCGCGAAAGGCTCCTCAACTCCCCAGGCGCTCGAGAATCCCGACGCTCAGCTCGTTTTCGCCGACGGAAGGGTCGTTGTAGATGGGGTTGGGGGTGGACAGGAAATGGGTGGCGTGGTCACGCTTCATGTCCACCATGGTGCCGGCATAGGTGGCGACCACGGGGTTGCCTTCGGCATCGACGGGATTGTTGCTGACCCAGGTGCCGAGCTTCCAAAACGCGCCGGTCTTGTCATAAACCTCGACGTAGCGCGGCATGGGGTACTGGGCGTCGATGTAGAGCACCTTCTTGCCGTAGGGATGCTCATCGGGCGGCACCGCCTCGACCACATGGACTTCGCGGGGCTCGTAGGCGAGGTCCAGGTTCCAGTGCGGGGAGGCGGACAGGTTCATCTTGGGGTACCGCGCCTGCTGCGACCCAGCATCGGCCACCCACAGCGTCTCGGTCACGTTGGCCGGCGCCAGGACCCAGCGCTTTCCTTTGTAGGCCAGGCTCTTGTACCAGGTCGGATGGGCGTTGAACGTGTCGACGTCGTCGTTGAGCAGGTCGGTGCCGCCGCCGACTGGATCCATCCAGCTCGACCCCGACAGGGTCCGAACGCGCCGCACGGAGCGCACGTAGGCCCAGTTCCGGGGCACATCGCCGTTCATGTAAGAGTTGCTCAGCATTCCGGTGCCGCGCATGTCGAAGGGCTCCAGGGCGACCAGGAGCTGCTTGTTGCGCATCTGTCCATCGCCCAGCGTCAGCTTGCCGTCAGGGTCGCAGTAGCGGCCGACCATGTTCAGGCGGCTGAACCGCCACAGCATCTCGCGTTCGATGGCGCGTTGGGCGTCGACCGTGACGAAGGTGTAGCGGGGCTGGCTCCAGTAGCAGCCCAGGGGCTGGCCGACCAGGAGGTTCCAAACCGCCTTGGTGCCGGCCTGCGGGTCGGCCGGGTCGATGTCGGGGAACGGAGCGCCGGCCTGCCAGCCCTTAAGGCCCTTGCCATCCGGGGCGATGTCCACCGTTCCACCCCGATTACCGTCGGTCCATTTCCGATAGCGGGCATCGACCTTCCAGGGCTGGTGTCCCTTAAGGGTGATGCGCAGGCCCTTGGTGGCGATCTGCTGGCGCAGGGGGTCGGGCAGCAGGTCGGCGACGGCGTGGCCGTCAAAGGTGTCGCCAAGGACGCTTTGCAAGTTGGCCGCCTCGATCACCGTGCCGGGCGGCAGGTCGGCCGCCTGAACGGCGGGCGCGGCGAGCGCCAAGCCGAGGGCGAGGCCGGCCACGGCCTTCGGGGCCAGGATGTTCCACAGGGTCATGGGGGGTCCTCCCGGGATCTAGAATTGATACGTGCCGCGCAGCACGAACTGGGAATTGTTGTCGAAGAAGCTGATGAACCCGACATCGCGCGAGTTGTCGGCCACCGTCTGCTGAGCGCCGTCGGCGAAGAACAGGTCGGCCTCGGCCTTCAAGCGGAAGTGGTCGCCGATCAGGAACTCGACGGAGGGGATGAGGAACATTCCGCCGTAGGTGATGTCGTAGCCGGCGGCCAGGCCGGGCCTGACGGTGTCATTGGCGTAGCTGGCCTGGAACACGCCGGTCAGGGTCAGGGCGTGGTCCTCCAACTCGGTCTGGAAACCCGGCCAGTACAGCAGGTTGTCGCTGTCCTTCAGGCCCGGATGCCAACTGTCGAAGAGCTGGAAGGACAGGAAGGAGTCGCTGTCGGTGCCCAGGGTCTGGCGGGTGTTCACGGTGAAGTCCGAGCGCACCATCAGGCGCACCAGGTCGGTCTTGCGGATGCCCACGGATCCCGGTGGCACCAGGCCGGCGGGATACAGCCCGGCCCCACCCAGGTCGTCGTAGTTGTAGGGCATGTCGGGGATGTAGGCGACTTCGGCCGAAAGCACCGCGTCCATCGGCGGCACATAGGACGACGCCGTGACGCCGAAGGCGTTGACGATGGGATGGAAGTCATCGCCGAGAAAGCCTGTTGGGGCCTTGCCGTAGGGGTTGGCCGCCGGATTGACCAGCGGATCGGGGCGGAAGGTGCGCAGAGCCATGAACGAGTAGTTCACGTCATCGAAGGCGATGCCGCGCCAGCGCAGCCCGAAGGTGGGATCGTCCTCGTCGCCGTCGGGGTGGTGGCCGTCGTAGCTGACCAGCGCGTCGCGGTTAAAGCCCCGATAGGGCTGCGGCGACCAGCGGCCGCCCCAGGTGTCGTAAGTGTTGCCGATGTCACGGTCATCGTCGAGGCCGGGGCGAATGAAGGCCTGCAGCGAGCCATCGGCCTCGGGCACCTGGACCATGGCGCTGCCGATGATCAGAGGCTTGCGCAACTCCTCGTTTTCAGTCTCCAGCATGGCGCGCCAACTGTAGTCGTAGCCATGGACCATGTCGTTGGCGACGAAGAAGTCGGATTCGCCCCACGCCACCTGTTGCTTGCCCAGGCGCAGGGTGACGCGGTCGAGGGTGGCCTCGGCCCAGGCTTCGCGCAGGTCGACGTCGTTGTACTTGTCCATCAGGTCGCTGCCGCCGGCCGCGCCGGTCCGTTCCAGATCACGCAGCCAGCCGGTCTCGGCCTCGCGCACGGCGCGGCCGCTCGCGAACAGACGATAACCGTTGCCAGTCAGACTGCCGTCCAGGCGGGCCTGGCTGCGCATCATGCTGGCGCGTCCCTGTTCGTCGTGGGGCGTATCGGGCATTTCATTGAGGTTGAACGACATCCATTGGCGCAGGTAGCCGTTCAGGGCCAGGCGGTTGCCGTCGCCGAGGTCCCAGCTTTCGGCGTGGGCGGTGCCGCCGCCCAGGGCAGCGACAAGGGCGCCGGTGACCAGGCATAGGCCGAGCGTCCTCGGCGCGGGACGGGGGGGGTGTGTCATGTGTCTCCTCCTGCACTGTTTTCTTGTTGGGGCGGAAGTTGGCTACTCGCCGGCGTACTCCACGGAAGCACCCGGCTTCGAGACAGCCGGTCCGAGGTCGCGCGCGGGCGCGGCTCCGGTGACGAAAGAGGGGCGGAAGATGACGACCAGAGCGGGCATCAGCACAAGGGCGGCGGCTGCCGAAACGGTCAGCCAGACCCCCATGAGCAGGCCCATTTCGGCCTGGAACTTCAGCGAAGAGACGGTCCAGATGAAGACGCTCAGGCCCAGGGTGATGCCGGTGACCAGCACCGCCCGCCCGGACGTCAGCAGCGCCTCGCGGATGGCCAGGGACAGGTCGCCGCCGCGGGCCAGAGACTCCTTGATGCGGTCGACGACGTAGAACGAGTAGTCGACCCCCAGGCCGATGCCCAGGGCGGCTACCGGCAGGGTGTTGATGTTCATGCCGATCCCGGCCACCGCCATGAAGGCGAAGGTGATCGTGTTGGACAGCAGCACCGGCACCATGAAGAAGATGCCCGACAGGCTGTCGCGGTAGACCAGCAGGCAGCCGCCCACCACCACCAGCAGGGCCAGCGCGATGGAGCGGATCTGGTCGCCGAGGATGATTTCGTTCACCGCCGCAGTGTTGCCGATGACGCCGCCGGCCAAGCGGACATCCACGCCGGGCGGGAAGGGGTGGGCCGCCAGGTACTGCTTCACGCGGCCCATGGCGGTGGCGATGGTGTCGCCGCGGCGGTCGGTGAAGAAGGCGGTGAGGGAGGCGTTGCGGAACTGGGCGTCGTAAAGCAACCCGGTATCCGAGGCATCCAGCCCGGACCCGAAGAAGTACAGCATCTCGCCAATGGCCATGCGGTCGTCGGGCAGGGTCTGGTAGCGCGGGTTGCCTTCGTGGATGGTGCGGTTGATGGTTGGCAGAATGTCGGCCATGGACACGGTGGCGGCGATCTCCGGCTGGCTTTCCATGAAGCGCTGCAGATCGGCCATGGCCCGCAGCACCTCCGGCGCCTTCACGGCATCCGGATCGGGGCCGCCGACGACCACGAACATGCGGTCGCTGCCCTGGAAGCGGGCGTTTATGGCGGCGGCGGAGGTGTTGTAGGTCGATCCCGGCCACAGGATGGGGGAGCCGACCGTGGCATCGCCGATGGTCAGCCGGAAGGCCAGCACCAGGGAGACGGCGAACAGCAGCGCCGCGGCGACCGGCACGGCCTTGCGCCAGCGCCCGACGGCGAGATCCGCGCAGCCCTCCAACACCCGGTCGATCGGCCGGCTGACGTTGAACTTCAGGAGCGGTCCGCGCGGCCGGGGCACGTAGGACAGCAGGATGGGGGTCAGGAACACGCTGGTGATGATGATGGTGCAGACCCAGATGCAGCCGATGATGGCCACCTTTTCCAGCAGCGGAATGGGCGTCAGGGCGACCACGGCAATGCCGCCGGCGTCCGTCAGGACCGCCAGGACGCCCGGCTTGAACAGGTCAACGATGGTGTTGCGGGCGGCCTCGCGCGGGGACAGGCCGGCGCCGACCACGTCCTCGTCGAACCGCGCGACCACCTGGACGGAGTGCGACACCGACCGGGCGGAGATCAGGAAGGCCACCACCACCACCAGCGGGTCAAAGGAAAAGCCCAGCAGGTGGGCGATGCCCAGCGCCCAGGCGGCACTCGCCAAGCCCGAGAGCAGTGGAAGCAGGGTGCCGCGCAGGGTGCGCGCGGTGAGGAATAGGACGGCCGCCGTTGCCAGGACGGTGGCGGCGAAGATGCCGCCGGTCTCGGGCAGGTAGCGGTTGACCCAGGCGTAGAGCACCGGTTCGCCGATAACATGCGTCGCAACGCCGGGCGGGGCGGTCTTCTCGACGATGTCCTGGATGGCCGCGGTCACCGCCACGTGTTCAATGGGGGCGTCGTAGAAATCGACGGTGATCAGCGCCGCCCGCAGGTCGGTGGAGACGTAGCGGCCGTAGACCAGCGGGTTGTTCAGGACCGCCCGCTTGAGTTCCTCGATGTCGGCGCGGGTCTGCGGCGTGTCCGGCCACATCAGGGGACTGGTGGCGATCCCCTGGTCGTCGGCGCGGACCTCCACCATCTTGCGGGCGGCAAGGGAGTTGACCTGAAAGGGATTAACTCCCGGCACGGTCTCCATCTCCCGGCCGATGGCGCGGATGGCGACCAGCATGTCAGGGCGGAAGATGTCGCCTTCGGGCACCTCCAGCATGATCGAGACCATGTTGGCGCTGCCAAAGGAGGCCCGGAACTCGCGGTCGACGGCAACGTAGGGATGGTCGCGCGGCAGCAGGTCGGCCAGCGCGGTGCGCACGTCAATGTGCCAGGCAAAGACGCTGACGGCGGCACTGGCCAAGGCCATCAGCGCCAGCAGAGGCGCGCGGAACCGCAGGATGAGGTCGGCGATGAGCGTCATGGGAACTCCGGGTCAGCGGCCGAAGCCGTGGTAGCGGCCGTCCGCGACGAGGCCGGGGAGGGCGCCGCCCAGCAGCAGCCGGTCATCGGATCGTACGGCGGCGGTGCGCCACACGGGGGGCGCCCCAGGCAGGACGACGCGGCGCAGGGTCGGGAGAGGGGAGCCGGACTCGAACGTGCCCTCGACCGCCGCGCCCCGGTCACCAAGGGCGATGAACGCGTTGTTGTCACAGGTAATGGAGAACAGGTGCTCGTGGGTTGTCGTCGGCAGCGCGTGCCAGGAGCGACCGGCGTCGGAGGTCGCCAGGACGCGCCCCTGAAGGCCCACCGCGATGCCCCGGCCCGACGACCCGCAGGCGGCGGTGTCCATCAGGCTGCCCTCGGCCGGCGGGCGGTTGCTCCATGTGGCGCCGCCGTCCTTGGTGGCCCGCAGGGTGCCGAACTCGCCGACCAGCCAGCCCCGCTCGGGGGTGGCGAAGGCGACCGCGTTGAGGCCGACGTCCTGCCGCTCCGCACGGCGGGCGAAGGTGCGCCCGCCATCGTCGGACACCAGCAGGGTATTCATTTCGCCGACGACCCACAGGCGTCCGGCTGGGTCGCGGGAGACGTGCAGCAGACGCACCGGACTTTCCAGGGGCGCAGGGACCGGACTCCAGGTGCGGCCGGCGTCGTCGGTGCGCAGAATGGTTCCGGCATCCCCGACCACCACGGCCTCGGTCGCCGACCACGCGGCGATGTCCTGGAGGCCGGGGGCGCCGGCTGCCTTCCGCGTTTGCCAGGTGGCGCCACCATCGCCGCTGCTTACGATTTTGCCTTCAAGGCCGACCATCCACAGCAGGTCCGGCTGCGGGCTGGCGATGGCGACGAAGTGGTCCCTTGGGTGCAGGGCCGGCGGCTCGACCGCCGCCACCCGCGGGTCGAGGCGGGCCAGGAAGACCGCGCCGATCAGACCGGCGATGATGAGGAAGGGCGCCCCACGCGCCAGTCCCCGAAGCAGGCTGTTCATGATTCCTCCATCCACCTAATCGAACGTTCGTTCTGATGGCGGTAAAGAAAAACCCGCCGGGCGCCCGGATACGGGACGGGCTTGTGCCCGGCGGGGGTGGCTCAGAGGGCGGTGTAGCCCCCGTCGACCACCAGGGAGGAACCGGTCATGAAGCTGGAATCGTCGCTGGCCAGGAAGACGATGCCCTTGGCGATCTCTTCGGGCTTGCCGATGCGGCCGATGGGGTGGAGTTGGGTGAACAGGGCGATGGCGTCCTCGTCGGTCGCCGCCCCGGTGGCCATGCGGGCCATCTCCACGCCGGCGCGGGTGTCGACCAGGCCGGGGTGAATGGCGTTCACCCGGATGCCGTAGCCGCGGGTTCCGCAATAGGTGGCCGCGCTCTTGGTCAGCATCAGCACGGCGCCCTTGCTGGCCGAATAGGCGGCCAGGGTGGGGGCGCCGATGAAGCTGGCGACCGAGGCGACGTTGACGATGGCCCCGCCGCCGGTGCCCTTCATGGCGCGGACGGCCATCTGGGTGCCGAGGAAGGTGCCGTCGACGTTGATCGCCATGACGCGGCGGAAATCGGCCAGCGACACCGTCTCGATGTCGTTGTAGGTGCCCAGGCCGGCATTGTTGACCAGCACGTCGAGGCGGCCGTAGCGTCCGCCAAGGGTTTCGAAGGCGGCGGCCCAGTCGGCCTCGCTGGAAACGTCGTGATGCTGGTAGACGGCCTCGGTCCCGCTGGCCCGCAGCTCTTCGGCCAGGGCTTCTCCGGGCGTATCGTCGATGTCGGTGATGAGTAGGCGTGCCCCCTCGGCGGCGAGCGCTTGCGCGGTCGCCCGGCCGATGCCGTGGGCGGCGCCCGTGAGCAGACAGACTTTTCCTTGCAGCTTGGTCATTCCGCTTCCTCCCTGGGGGCGTCGACGTGCGGTGGCCGCGCCCTCTATCGAACGTTCGTTCGAGTGATTATGGAGAAATGATATGTGCGATTTTTTGCTTTGACAAGATCTTTTTTTCGTGGTTCCTTTTTATCGAACGATCGTTCTAGAAAGGTCTCCGGCGCTTCGGCCGAGGTCCCCGCAGAAAGAGGAAGTCCATGTCCAAGGTTGTTCACAAGGCACGCGCCGCCTCGGCCGGTCAATCCGCCGAGCGCGACGCCGGGGCCAGCCCGCGCGAGGTTCTTCTGCAGACGGCGCTGGAGCTGTTCTCGGAGCGGGGGTTCAACGGCACCTCCATCCGTGACATCGCCAATGCGCTCGGTGTCAGCGTGTCCAACATCTACCACTACTTCGGCAACAAGGAAGGCTTGTGGCTGGAGATCATGGACTATTCGGTCAAGACCCTGCCCGGCCGCCTGGAGAATGCCCTGGCCGGCGTCGATGCGCCGCTCGACCGTTTCCGCGCCCTGGTGCTGGCCCACCTCAAGGTGTCCGCCAGCCATCAGCGGGAACTGCGCATGATCTTCGTGGAGCAGGACCCGCTCGGCACCGCCGGCGGTGGCAGCACCGCCAACCATGAGGTCCAGCGCAAGGTGCTCGACATCTACATCCGCGAGCTGGAGGGCCTGAGGGCCGCCGGCATCGTGCGGACGGATCGGGTCAAGATCCTCGCCTTCAACATCCTGGCGGTCATCAACTGGCAGCTCCGCTGGTTCCGCGCCGACGGGCCCCTGCCGGCCGAGACGGTGCACGCCGAGATCCTCGACTTCATCCTTAACGGCATGTGCGGCCGCCCGCTGTCCGACTAGGCGCGGCCCTCATCGCCCGACCAATCCGCCAAATCAAGAGGCCCGCACGCACGGCGCCCATGGAGGTAACAACCAGATGGGTTACACGATTGACATCGATACCGGCGGCACCTTCACCGACGGGTTCTTCGCCCGCGGCGAGGCCTTCCGCTCCGTCAAGACGCCGACGACGCCCCACGACCTGACGGTCTGTTTCATGGAGTGCATCCGCGCCGGGGCTGACGCCTTCGGCGTGGCGGTCGAAGACCTGTTGTCCGAGGCCGAGGTGGTGCGTTTTTCCAACACTATCGGCACGAATGCCATCATTGAGCGCACCGGCGCCAAGATCGGCCTGATCGTCAGCCCCGGCGCCGAGGCCAACGCGCCGACCGGCGATGGCGATCAGACGGCCAAGATGCCGCTGGTCGCCCCCGACATGGTTCTGACGCTCGACCCGGCGGCCTCGGCCGACCAGGTTCTGGAGACCGCCCAGGTGCTCATCGACCGCGGCGCCCACTGCCTGGTCATCGCGTTCGATGGCAGCGACACCGATCCGTCCGCCGAACGCGCCGCCCGCGCCGCCATCAAGGCCGAATATCCGCGCGACTACCTGGGTTCTGTGCCGGTGTTCCTGTCCTCGGACGTCACGCCGCGGCCTGGCCTGGGCGAGCGCATCAACAGCACCGTGCTCAACGCCTACATCCACGGCAAGCTGGCCCGCCTGCTGTACAAAGCCGGCGAGGACCTGCGCCGGGCCGGGTTCCCCGGACAGCTCCTGATCGGCCACAACAATGGGGCAGCGGCGCGTGTCGCCAAGACCCGCGCCATCCACACCTATAACTCCGGTCCCGCCGCAGGCTTGCTGGGGGCGCGCGAGATCGGTGCGCTGTACGGGGCGGAAACGGTGATCTCCGCCGACATGGGCGGAACGTCCTTCGACATCGGCTACGTGCGCGGCGACGAGCCGAGTTACACCCTGCGCCCCGATGTGGAGGGCTTCCGCTGCAACCTGCCAATGATGGCCATCCGGGCACTGGGGGCCGGCGGCGGCTCCATCGCTGCGGTGCGCGATGGCGTGTTGGCGGTCGGTCCGCGCTCGGCCGGCGCCTTGCCGGGTCCGGCCTGCTTCGGCCTGGGCGGTATGGCGCCCACGGTGACCGACGCCAATCTGGTCCTCGGCCTGCTCGACCCGAACACCTTCCTCGGCGGTGCCAAGCGCCTGGACCTCGACAAGGCGCGCGAGGCCTTGCGCAGCCAGGTCGCAGAACCCTTGGGCGTGTCGGTGGAAGAGGCTGCCCGCCGCATCAAGGAATTCGTCGATGCCGACATGGGCCACGAGGTCGCCCGTCTGCGCGACGACCTGGGGGCGGGTGATCCGCTGATGGTCGTCTACGGCGGCGCCGGGCCCCTGCACGCCTGCGAGATTGCCCGTCGGGCGGGAGTGCGGCGGGTCGTGGTGACGCCGTTCTCGGCCGTGTTTTCGGCCTATTCCTCCTCGCTCATGGATGTCGGGCATATCTACCACCAGCGCGTCGCCGTGCCCCTGCGGCCAGCGGCCGATCTGGGCGAGGTCGGCGCGCTGCTCGACGTCCTGCGCCGCCGGGCGGAGCGCGACATGC
>LAEA01000219.1 GCA_000961745.1 Rhodospirillaceae bacterium BRH_c57
AGGTTGATGAACCCCGGACCGGCGACCTCGGCCGCCGTCACGTCGGGGTGCGCGCTCAGACGGGCGACCAGCGTCTCGGCCAGATCGCGCGGCTTGAGGCCGGCGCCCTTGGCCAGCACCATGGCGGCGTTGGTCGAGATGTCGCCGTGCGCCGGATCCCGCGGCGGCTCGGCGGTCACGCGGCTGAAGTCGCTGTCGGCCGGGATCACACCCTCGACCGCGAGGTCGGCCAGGACTTTGACGATGGAGGTCTTGATATCGTTGAATACGTTCATGGTTTTACCGATGGGTCAAAAAGGCGTCGATGCTCGTCGAGGGCGAAGCGATCCGTCATGCCGGCGATGTAGTCGGCCACCCGGCGGGCCGTCTTGACCCCCGAGGGGCCGTCGCACCCGGCCTGCCAGTCAGGCGGCAGGAGCCGCGGTTCGCCCAGGAAGAGGGTGAAGAGATCCTTGACCACGCGCCGCGCCTTGCTGGTCATGCGATTGACCTTGTAGTGGCGGTACATGTTGGGAAACAGAAAGGCCTTAAAGGCCCGGTCGTTGGCCTGCATCTCGTCCGAGAACGCCACCACCGTGCGCGGGTTGGCCCGCACGGCATCAGGGCTATCGGGGCGGTCCTCGGCCAAGCGGCGGCGCGTCTCGGTCAGCAGGTCGGCGACCATGGCGGTAATCAAGCGGCGCACCGTCTCGTAGATCAGGCGCGACGGCTCCAGGTCCGGGTGGCGCCCCGCCACGTCATCGAGGATGGGACCGACCAGCGGCACATCGCGCAGGTCCCGCACGGTGAACAGCCCGGCCCGCAGGCCGTCGTCGATGTCGTGGGCGTTGTAGGCCACGTCATCGGCCAGCGCCGCCACCTGGGCCTCGGCACTGGCGAAGGTGTGCAGTTCCAGGTCATGCCCAGCCACGTATTCGGTGATGGCCAGGGGCAGCGGCTTGCTGTCGGGCAGGCCGACCAGCGGGCCGTTGTGCTTGACCAGCCCCTCCAACGTCTCCCACGTCAGGTTGAGGCCGTCAAAAGCGATGTAGCGGTGTTCCAGCTTGGTGAGAATACGCAGGGACTGGGCGTTGTGATCGAACCCCTGATAGTCCTTCATGCAGTCACGCAGGGCGAACTCCCCGGCGTGGCCGAACGGCGTGTGGCCCAGGTCATGGGCCAGGGCCAGCGCCTCGGCCAGATCCTCGTTCAGGCCCAACGAGCGCGACACCGACCGGGCGACCTGCGCCACCTCCAGCGAATGGGTCAGCCGGGTGCGGTAGTTCTCGCCCTCGTGATATACGAAAACCTGCGTCTTGTACTGCAGGCGGCGGAATGCGCCGCAGTGGATGATGCGGTCCCGATCGCGCTGGAAGGAATCCCGCTCGGTGGTGCCCGGCTCGTCATGCAGGCGCCCCCGCGACCGCGCGGGATCGCAGGCAAAGGGCGCACGGGGAATTTGGGCGACATGCGTGTTCATGGCGGGCACACTACCCCCGCCCCCGGCCTCAGGCAACGCCCGAGTGGGGGCACACTCCTTGCCATTCGGCGTCGCCGGGCCTAGATTTGAAGCATTCCACGGAAACCGCCGTTTCATAGGGACCCATCATGACCGCAACCGATACCGTCCCCGATGCAGCTAGCGCCGCCGACGTCCAGCTCACCCAAAGCGCCGCTGCCCGCGTTCGCGTGCTGATGGAGGCCGAAGACAACCCGGCCCTGATGCTGCGGGTCACGGTGTCGGGCGGCGGATGTTCGGGGTTCCAGTATGGCTTCGACCTCGACACCAAGATCCAAGATGACGACCGCGTGCTGGAACAGCACGGCGTGAAGCTGGTGGTGGACGAGGCGTCCCTGGACCTGCTGCGCGGTTCGGAAATCGACTTCGTCGAGGACCTGATGGCGGCAGCGTTCCAGATTCGCAACCCCCAGGCCACCTCGACCTGCGGCTGCGGAAACTCCTTCGCCCTCTGATGCCTACCAGCCCTCTGATACCTACCAGCCCTCTGATACCTACCAGTTTGTGCAGCGGCGTGAGACGGCGGCATAGTGCTCGCGCGTGTCGCGCCGCGCGGCGTATCGCGCCTGGGTCGCCTGGAAATCCCGCACCAGCGGGGCGAGGCCGCGCGACAGCTTCTCCAGCGGCTTTTCGCGGGCCTGCCTCTTTGACGTCACCGTCATCGGATTGAGCTTTGTGGCGACGGCATGTGCTTCGCGCTGGAACGTCTGGGTAAAGCCCTCCAGAACCGCGAGGTTATCCTCCACGTGGGCCTGTTCATGCTCCAGGATGGCGGCGTACTCGCAGCCCCCCACGGGATAACCCCGCGGGATATAGACGGTCTGGTCTGTGAAGCCGATGCGCAGATCAACATGGGTGACGTGCACGCACCACTTGCCCGGTCCGGCGGCCGCCATACGCCCGCGCGTCGATTTGCTGAACCTGAACTCCGCCACCGTCAGCCCCACGGTCCGCCACCTCGGCGAGGCGATGCCGGCCGACCTGCCGGTGCCGACCGTCGCACGGACGGCGCCGATTTCGGCCAGATCGAGCGTATGGTCCAGGCGCACCCCGCCCTTCTCCACATGCACCGTCACCTCGGGCGGCGGCTGATCAGCCGGGCATCGCGCCGCTGTGGCCGGAAGTGCGCCGAGCAGGACCGCGAAGCCTGCTCCCACGCTCCAGACTATGGTAGAAGGAACGCGGAAACCTCTGAAGCCGAAGGACATCATGGTCAAGATCGCCACCTGGAACGTGAACTCGATTAAGGCCCGCCTGCCGATCGTCCTGGCGTGGCTCGAAGAGGCTGCGCCCGATGTCGTGCTCCTTCAGGAACTCAAGTGCCAGGAGGACGGCTTTCCCGCACTCGAAATCGAGGCCCTGGGATACCAGGCGGCGGTGGTCGGGCAGAAGACCTACAACGGCGTCGCCATCCTGTCGCGTCAGCCGCTGCGCGTGACCGAACGAGGCCTGCCCGGCAACGGTGACGACCCTCAGGCCCGCTACGTGGAGGCGATCGTCGGCGACTCCTTGCGGGTGGCGTCGATCTACCTGCCCAACGGCAACCCGGTCGGGACCGAGAAGTACCCCTACAAACTGGCCTGGATGGACCACCTGCGGACCCATGCCCAGCGGCTCCTCACCCACAATGGAATAACGGTTCTGGGGGGCGATTACAACGTCTGCCCGACCGATGAGGACGTGTATGATCCGGTCGGCTGGGCCGACGACGCGCTGTGTCGCCCGGAAAGCCGTTCGCGCTACCGCGCCCTGCTGAATCTGGGCTATACCGACGCCTATCGCGCGCTGAATCGCGAACCCAACCGCTATTCGTTCTGGGACTACCAAGCCGGTGCGTGGCAGAAGGACAACGGCCTGCGCATCGACCACCTGCTGCTGTCCCCACAGGCCGCCGACCGCCTCGTCGCCAGCGGCATCGACCGGGGACCGCGCGGCAAGGAAAAGGCCTCCGACCACACCCCCGTATGGTGCGAAATCAACCTATAACATATGATAGCATACGGAATACCCGGCCTAAGACCCCATTTTAATGTGGCCTTTATCCGGGACATCTGGCAATCCTAAAGACTGTTCCTGCAGCTCATGGGGGTCTGCGGACGGTTCAAGGACGCCATCAGCATGAACGACAATCGCATGCAGCGCCTCCAGAGCTTCGCCCGCATGGAGTCGCCCATCGACCCGGACACGTTGGCCGAAGCCGTCTCCGCCATGTGCGTGGAGGACGCCGCGCCGCTGGGCGCTGCCGAGGCCGCGCTGGCCCATGAAATCCTCATCCAGGTCTACCGCTCCGTACAGGCCGACATGCGCCGCATGCTGGCCGAACGCTTCGCCACGCGCAGCGATGCCCCCCACGCCCTGGTCGTCGCCCTGGCCAATGACACAATCGAGATCGCGCGCCCGATCATCCGCCTCAGTCCGGTACTCGGCGACGAAGACTTGGTGCGGGTGGTGGTCGATGGCAGCCGCGACCATCGACTGGCCGTGACCGAGCGCCCTGCCCTGTCGGCCCGCCTCTGCGACGTGCTCGTCTACCTGGGCGACGCCGACATCGCGGTGCGCGTGGCCAGCCATCCGCACGCCGTCGTTTCCGCCCACGCCCTTCAACGCCTGGTCCTGGCATCGCGCGAGACGGCGGCCCTACAGCCGATTCTTTTGCGCCGACCGGAAATGCGCGATGATCTGGCGGCCGCCATGTACCACTGGGTCGCCGACGATCTGAAGGCCTTCATTGCCGAACACTATGGCGAGGCGCTCGCCCGCCACCTGGGACCGGACGTTGACGCCGCGGCCAGTTCCATGCGCCGCCCTGCCATATCGGCCAACGACGATATCGCCCTGCCACCGGCCGTCGCCAAGCTGGTCCAGGCACTCAGGCGCGGCGACATGCTGACCGCCGAACTGGAAATGCAGCGCCTCACCCGCCTGCCGGAATTCGCAGTGTCCCGCCTGCTGTACAATGACACCGGCGAAGGCTTGGCCATCGTCTGCCGCGCCTCCAGCGTCGATCAGACCACATTTGGCGAGATCTTTGCCCTGCTCCACGCCGACGGACCGGCCGCAACGTTCATCGAGAGCAAGGCTTTTAACGCCGCCGTAGCATACTACAAACACCTGACGTTGCGGCAGGCCGACCTCATCCTCGACGGCTGGCGTATCAGCCCACGCTCCGTATGGGGCGACGCCGGCCACACCAACGCCGCATGGTCCCGCCGCCGCACCGCCCCCGACGCCTGAGCGCGCTGAAATTGAACCACCTTCTGGTGGACTATCGCCCACGCCCAGTGGGGACCCATGGCCCATAGGCGTTAACTTAAGGGGAAGTGCTGGGCTCTGCCCAGACCCGCCAAGGGCCGAGCGGCCCTTGGATCCCATGAGGAGTTCCGCGCCTTTCTTGCGCCGCAGTCAAGCAGCCTCTCGGCATTTGATGCGCTGCGCGCAGCTTTGCCCCGTCAAATCACGAGGTCAAGGAGGCTGGCCTCCTTGCGAGTGCGGGCAGAGCCCGCCTTCCTTAACCTGCCCACCCCTCAGGCGAAGACGAACGGCACCGGCGCCGATAGCCAATCGTCCTGGTCAACGACGGTGCCTGCGGCAGCTTGGGTGCGGGCGATTGGCAGCGCCTCGACCATGCGGCGATCGGTGAGGGCATAACGACGGTCCAGGTCGATGGCGTCGATGCTGGGCAGCACGTCGCCAAAAACCTCCCGGTACAGGCCGTTCATCATGGCGTAGCGGCCGCTCATCAGCATATTGACGGCGTTTTTGACACGGTCCACGTCCTGCGGCCCGCTCATGTGCAGGGCGGTGGCAGCCATGACCGAGACGGCGTGCAACACATCGTATTTGACGTGGGCGATGAAGATGTCGAGATCGTGTGCAGTCAGCGGTACAGCCTCGCGGTCGGTCCAGCGGATGATACCGCCGAGCAGCAGGCTGAAGAACTCCGGGACGCCCCACTCCATGCCCAGCCCGACCGAGGCCAGGGCCTCCAGCGGCGTGAAGGCGGGGTCGCCGGCGACCAGACGCTGGATCAGCACGTTGTCGGCCACCTCGGGCAGCAACGGTACGTCCTGCTCGATCAGCGGCACGCCGAGGGCGTCGAGCATCCGCCGGTACAGGGCCATATGGGTGGTGGAACGGAACAGCGCGTCGAGCGACGGATAGTCGTCCAGGCCACTGGTGCCGACGCCGTATTCGTCGGCCACCAACTGCGCCAAGACCACCTGGGTCACCTCGGACACCGGCTGTGACAGGGCGCCATAGGGCAGATCGGCCAAGCCGTGGAAGCGGGCGATGGCCAGGGTGACGCATTGCCGGGTGTTCTTGACCTGATTGAAGTAGTTCAGCGCAAAGGTGCGAAGCTGCACGGCATCAAACCGCCCCTCGAACATCCGAACAAAGAACGGATGGCGCCACACCGGGTGAGCCATCACATGGTCGTGCAGATCGTCGAACAGGCCGCCCAGGCCGCCGGCTTCAAAGATCACGCTGCGGGCGAACGGGGTGTCCGGCCCGGCGGCGTCGCGCATGTCCTCGAAAAGGCGGCGCAGCGGGGTGCCGGGCTGTTCGAGGTCCTTGATGACCGTCCGGAAATCCTCGGCTTGGCTGATCTTGAAGCGGCTCAGGACCTCCTCGGCCGACAGGTCCAGAAGGTCGGGCAGATGGTGGACATGCGGCAGGACCCGCAGGCACCCGCCCACGGTCTCGACCAGATCGGAACGCTGCCCCGCCGCGCCAGCCATGACGCCCTCAAACCGCCGGAGCGGCAGCGGCGGTCAAAACCTCGCCGGCGGTTTCGAGGAAACCACGCGCCGTAATCGGCTTTTCGAGGAAGGCGTTGACGCCGGCCTCCCGCGCCTGTTCCCGCACCACATCATCGCTATAGCCGGTCATCATGATAATCGGCGTCTGGACACCGGCCGCCCGCGCCTCGCGGACGAATTGCAGGCCGTCCATTTCCTCCATGCGCCAGTCCGACAGGACCAGATCGAACGTGCCGCCGCCGTGCAGGCTGCCCAACCCGGCCGCGCCGCTGTCGGCGGCCGTGATGCTGCGGACGCCAAGGCTGCGCAGGATGGTGGAAATGATGAGCTGGAAGTTGCGATTGTCCTCGACCACCAGCACCTTGAGGGTTGACCAGTTGACGCTGGCGGTCTTGCGCACGGCAGCCCCGCCGTCGCTATCCAGCGGTTCCTCGCCAAAGCGAATGGCCTCGGCCGCCGCCACCGCCTCGGGATGGGCGGTGCAGATGGCGCGGTAGTTCATGTCCTCCTTGAGGATGTGCTCGACCAGCCAGGTGCGCAGAAAGGCCCGAACCTCGTCCCCCTGCACGGATTCGGGCTCGTCGCGGTAGCGGCTGCGGATGTCATCGACCTGGGCCGCCAGGACGACGTGACGGCGGCGGTGCGCCTCCAGTCCGGGATAGCCGGCGACTTCCTGAAGCTTCTCCTCGCGGGAGAAATGATAGTGGGTGTATTCGGACAGGGAGTTGAGGACGCTGCCGAGAATGGCCCGTTCCTCGCTGTCGCCAATGACATCGGCGACCTGGTTGAGCAGGTCAACCAGCACCTTGTGGTCCCGGTCGATAATGGCAATGCCGGTTTCAAGCTGGCTCGACCAAGCGATGTTTTCCACGGTGGTGCTCCCCATTGTCGATCCCCCGCCGGCAGCCACGACGACCACCGGCACCCCGTCGTTTCTTATTTAGCGTTCAACCTGCGACACGTCGCGGACTGCGCCGAACGCGGCGCTGGTGGTCATCGCGGCATAGGCCCGCAGAGCCTGGGACACATGGCGGGTCCGGTTGACCGGCTTCCACGCCTTTGCCCCGCGCGCGTCCATGGCAAGGCGTCGCTTGGCCAGTTCGGCATCGTCCAGCCGCACGTCGATGGTGCGGTTGGGGATGTCGATGTCGATGATGTCCCCCTCCTCGATCAGCCCGATCGGCCCACCCTCGGCCGCTTCCGGCGAGACGTGGCCGATGGACAGACCCGAGGTTCCGCCCGAGAAGCGCCCGTCGGTGATCAAGGCGCAGCTTTTGCCCAGGCCCATCGACTTGATGTAGCTGGTCGGATAGAGCATTTCCTGCATTCCCGGCCCGCCGCGTGGCCCTTCGTAGCGCACGACGACCACATCGCCAGCCACCACGTCGCCAGCCAAAATGCGGGCCACCGCCTCGTCCTGGCTCTCGCACACCTTGACCGGGCCGGAGAACGTGAGAATGCTTTCGTCCACCCCGGCGGTCTTCACGATGCAGCCGTCGCGGGCGATGTTGCCGAACAGCACGGCCAAGCCACCGTCCTTGGAATGGGCGTGTTCCATGTCCCGGATGACACCCTTGGCGCGATCCCGGTCCACTTCGGTGTAGCGGCGGGCCTGAGAGAACGCCTCGGTCGTGCGCACGCCGCCGGGACCGGCCCGGAAGAAGATATCCACGTCGGGGTTGTCGGTGCCCATCACGTCCCACGCCTTCAGCGCATCGCCCAGGGTGTGGGCCTGCACGCACGGCAGGTCGGTATGGATGAGGCCGGCGCGGTCCAGTTCGGCCAGGATACCCATGATGCCGCCGGCGCGGTGCACGTCCTCCACATGGACGTCGGGCACCATCGGCGCGACCTTGCACAGGTTGGGCACGCGGCGCGACAGGCGGTCGATGTCGGCCATGGTGAACTCCACCCCGCCCTCGCGCGCCGCCGCCAACAGGTGCAGCACCGTGTTGGTGGACCCGCCCATGGCAATGTCGAGCGTCATGGCGTTCTCAAACGCCTTGAACGACGCGATGTTGCGCGGCAGTGCCGAGGCGTCGTCCATCTCGTACCAGCGCTTGCACAGGTCCACGATGCGGCGGCCGGCTTCCAGGAAAATCTCCTTACGGTCGGCATGGGTGGCCAGCATCGTGCCGTTGCCGGGCAGCGCAAGGCCCAGGGCCTCGGTCAGGCAATTCATGGAGTTGGCGGTGAACATGCCCGAGCACGACCCGCAGGTCGGGCAGGCCGAGCGTTCATAGGCCTCGACGTCCTCGTCCGAGACGTTCTTGTCGGCCGCGACGATCATGGCGTCGATCAGGTCGATGGACTTCTCGCCGGTCTTGAGAATGACTTTGCCGGCCTCCATCGGGCCGCCGGACACGAAGATGACCGGGATGTTCAGCCGCATGGCGGCGATCAACATGCCCGGTGTGATCTTGTCGCAGTTGGAGATGCACACCAGCGCATCGGCGCAATGGGCGTTGACCATGTACTCGACGGCGTCGGCGATGACCTCGCGCGAGGGCAGCGAATACAACATGCCGTCATGGCCCATGGCGATGCCGTCATCGACCGCGATGGTGTTGAACTCCTTGGCGACGCCGCCGCACAGCTCGATCTCGCGGGCGACCAGCTGCCCCATGTCCTTGAGGTGGACGTGGCCCGGCACGAACTGCGTGAAGGAATTGGCAATGGCGATGATCGGCTTGCCGAAATCCGAATCCTTCATGCCCGTGGCGCGCCACAGGCCGCGCGCGCCGGCCATGTTGCGACCGTGGGTGGAAGTGCGGGAACGATAGGCTGGCATGGCTCTCCCCAAGCATGATCATCCGCCCATACGGGCCATTGTTCTATAAGGTTTAGACCGTCGTAACACCCAATGCAATGGCCCGAAGCGGCCGGTCAGCCATACAGCGCGGAACAAATCACTACCGACCCGACCACGCCCGCCACGTCGGCGCACAGGGCGGCCACCAAGGCGTGACGGACCTTGCGGATGCCGACCGACCCGAAGTAGACCGCCAGGACATAGAACGTGGTTTCCGTGGACCCCTGGATGGTGCTGACCAGATAGCCCGCGTAGCTGTCCGGGCCGATGGCCGGGTCGTTGATGATCGACGCCAGGATGCCGTAGGCGCCCGACCCCGACAACGGCCTCAGCAACGCCATGGGCAGCGCCTCGGCCGGCATCCCCAGGGGTTCGGTCAGGATACCAAGAGGCATCACGATGAGGTCCATGGCGCCGCTGGCCCGGAACATGCCGACCGCCACCAGGATGGCGACCAGATAGGGGATGATTCGGATGGCGACCTGGAACCCGTCCTTGGCGCCCTCCACAAACGCCTCGTAGACCCGCACGCGGTTGGCGACGCCATAGCCCAGCAGCAGCACCGCGAGGCCCGGAATGATCCACGGCGCGATCTGCTTGCCCCACAGGATGGTCAGCGGAATGAGGCCCAGGAACGCCGCCATGACCAAGGCCGACACCCAGCCTGGATAGGAGCCGGTGATCACGTCGGCGGCGTCCTCGGCCGGGGCGGCCTCCTGAACCGGTTCCTGAACCGGAGCCGGCATCGGGTTCCGCCCCTGCAACAGCTTGGCCATGAGGATGGCAACGGTGGTCGAGCACAGCGTGGCGAACAGCGTGGTCGGCACGATACCGGCCGGATCCTGCGACCCGGCGGCGGCGCGCAGGGCGACGACTCCGGTCGGTAGCAGGGTCACGGCGCTGGTATTGATAGCCAGAAACAGCACCATGGCGTTGGTCGCCGTGCCCTTGAGCGGGTTCAGCTTGTCCAGCTCCTGCATGGCGCGGATGCCGAACGGCGTCGCGGCATTCCCCAGGCCCAGAACGTTGGCCGACACGTTCATGATCATCGCGCCCATGGCCGGATGCTCAGGCGGCACCTCCGGGAACAGGCGGGTCATCACCGGGCGCAGCAGCTTGGCGATGACGGTCAGCAGGCCCCCGGCCTCGGCCACCTTCATCAGGCCGAGGAAGAACGTCATCACGCCGACCAGCCCAAGGGCCAGCTCGACCGAACTGGTGGCCGTGTTGATGACCGCCGTGGACAAGGCATCCATGGGCGTCACGTCGGCCGGGCCGTTGGTCAACTGATACCACGCAGCCACCACGAAGGCGGTGAGGATGATGCCGAAAAACAGGCCGTTCATGGAGTCTCCGCCACATACTCGGGCCACAGCCCGCTTTCGGCACAATCGGCCAGGGAGTCGCGGCCGTTGAGGAAGCCGCATTCTACTAGGAGACAATCCATACCCACGCCGCGACCGCCCAGAATGTCGGTATGGGGGCTGTCGCCGACCATCAGCATGGCGGCGGGCGGAATGTCGGGGAAGCGGTCGAGGACGCGCTGATACACCGCCGGAAACGGCTTTCCCAGAAATACGGGCGCGATGCCGGTACGGCCGGCGATGCGATGGGCGAAGTACCCCGGTTCGGCCGAAATACGGCCCCGAAACGGGCAGCCAACGTCCGGGTTGCACACGATCAGCGGGCGCGGCTGGCGGCTCAGGCTGTCTTCCAGCAGGGCCGGGTGGACATCGGTCCAGCCGTTGGTGTCGACCAGCAGGAACCCCTCCACCGCGTCATAGGCCGCCGGGTCCTCGTTCAGCGCGCGCAGGCCCGGAAACCGGGCAATCACGTCCTGGGGGTGGGAGGCAATGACGCCGAAGCCCTGCCCGTCCCCGTGGCCCGCAAGGACGGCGGGCAGCAGCGAGCGGCCGGAGATCACCTCCCCGGCGGTGAAATCGAACCCCCGCCGGGCCAGCCCCTCGGCCACCTGCGCCGGGTCGTGGGTGACGTCGTTGGTGACCACGCAGACCGGCATCCCGCGCCGGCGCAGTTCCGCGAACGCCACCAGGGCCTGGGGGATGGCCTCAAGGCCGGTGTGGAGCACGCCATAGGCGTCGAACACCACCAGTTGGTGCCCGCCCTGCTCCACCGCCTCGATCAGGCCGGACACCCGGCGCGGCGTCACCGGGGCGGGCGGCGGCGGCAGGCGGGGCGCGGCGTCCAAGTAGGTCCGCCAAGCATCATCGAAGTCCAGGTAGAGCACGTGGAACTACTCCAGGGGCGGCCGTTCGAGTTCTTTTTCAAGGGCCTTGTGGCGCTTCTTCAGGGCGTGCTCAAGGTCGGTGACCTTGCGGTTGAGGCTGCGCACGCGCTCCAGCGCCATGCGCCGGTTGCTGGCCGCAATCTGGCGGAACGGCGTGCGCAGGCCGAGCATTCCCATGGCCCACAGGATGACCACCCCGCCAAACAATGTAAGGATGCCAGCGATCACCCGGTCGGGCGCCATGTCGATGGCCAGCGCCGTCCCCCACAGCCCCACCGTCGCCAGACCGGCGCCGATCAGGATGAGGGCGCGTTCCAGGATACGCGTTTCGCGGGCCTCGATGCTTTGGGCGTCGCGGATCATGTCGGCAATCTCGGCCCGGCCCGCGTCCTGCCACTTGCGAAAGGACATGCCCTTGTTCGAGGTCGTGCGATGGTCGCGGATGAAGCGTTCCAGCCGCATGATGACCACGTCGGCCCGCTCCTCGGGCGTCGGATGGCCCGAGGATGAGGGAGTGCCTGCCGGACTTTTCGCCATGTCGCCCCCCTTTTGGGTTCCGCTTGCGCGGACGGGCTGCCGCCCGGAACCCGCCTGGAGCAAGCTCCAGACCTCCTTGTTTTCTATTGAAGAAAAACAAGGGGTTCGGGGATTTCATCCCCGAGCGGGTGTGGGCGGCAGCCCACTCTTCCCTACCCCAAGCGCGCCAAAGCAGCCGTCAGACGGGCCTTGGCAGCCTCGGACTCAACCAGGCGTTCGCGCTGTTCCTCGACCACCTCGGGCGGGGCCTTGGCGGTGAACGCCTCGTTATTCAGCTTGCCGGACAGCTTCTTGATCTCGCCGTCCTGCTTCTTGATCTCCTTGTCGAGGCGGGTCTTTTCAGCCGCCACGTCAATGATGCCTTCCAGCGGCAGGATGGCCGTGGCCTCGCCCACCACCACCTGGGCGCAGGCGCTGATGGTCGGTTCGCCGTCGGCCAGCGTGATGTCGCTCAGGCGGGCTAGCGTCTCGATCAGCGGCCGGTGGGTGTCCAGGCGCTGCCGGGTCACCTGGCCGGCGTCCTTGAGGGTCATCGGCATTTTGGCGCCCGGCGGAACGTTCATTTCCGCCCGCACCGAGCGGACCGACGAAATCAGCTCCACCACCCAGTCCATTTCGGCATGGGCGTCGGGCGCCTCCAGCCCGGCATAGCTAGGCCATGTGGCCGCAGCCAGCATCCCCTCACGCCCTTCGACCACGCGGCCCCACAGTTCCTCGGTGATGAACGGCATGAAGGGGTGCAGCAGCATGAGGATCTGGTCGAGAACCCAGGCGGCGGTGGCGCGGGCCTCGGCCTTGGCGGCCTCGTCCGTGCCGCCGAACACCGGCTTGGCAAACTCCAGATACCAGTCGCAGAAGGTGCCCCAGACGAACTGATAGATCGACTGCGCCGCCTCGTTGAACTTGTAGCCCTCGATGCCCTGCCCCAGCGTGGTGGCGGCCTCGGCGGTCTTGGCGATGATCCACTTGTTGAGGGTGGACTTCACGCCGCGCGGGTCGAACGCCGGGTCGAGGCGGCACTCGTTCATCTCGCAGAACCGGGCCGCGTTCCACAGCTTGGTGGCGAAGTTGCGATACCCGGCAACGCGCTGTTCGCTCATCTTGATGTCGCGGCCCTGGGCAGCCATGGCGGCCAGGGTGAAGCGCAGGGCGTCGGTGCCGTACTGGCCGATCAGGTCCAGGGGGTCGATGACGTTCCCCTTGGACTTCGACATCTTCTGGCCCTTTTCGTCGCGGACCAGGGCATGGATGTAGACGGTCTTGAACGGAACCTCGTCCATGGCGTACAGGCCGAACATCATCATCCGGGCGACCCAGAAGAAGATGATGTCAAAGCCGGTGACCAGAACGTCGGTGGAATAATAGCGGTCAAGCTCCGGCGTCTTCTGCGGCCAGCCGATGGTCGAGAACGGCCACAGGGCCGAGCTGAACCAGGTGTCCAGCACGTCAGGATCGCGGGTCAGTTCGACCGCTTTGCCGTAATGCTTGGTGGCAGCCGCGGCTGCCTCCTCGGCGGTCATTTCAACGAACGGGTGGCCGTCCGGGCCGAACCATGCGGGGATCTGATGGCCCCACCAAATCTGGCGCGAGATGCACCACGGCTGGATGTTGCGCATCCACTCAAAGAAGGTCTTTTCCCACTGGCGGGGCACAAAGACGGTCTTGCCGGTCTCGACCGCCTCGATGGGCTTGCGGGCCAGCGTTGCGGCATCGACGAACCACTGGTCGGTCAGCCACGGCTCGATCACCACGCCGGAACGGTCGCCGTAGGGCACCGTCATCGGGTTTTCGTCGATCTTCTCCAGCAGGCCGAGGTCCTCGAACTCCGCGACGATCAGGTCGCGGGCCTTGAAGCGGTCCAGGCCGCGCACCCGCTCGGGCAGGTCGCCGGTCATCGGGGCACCGGATTCATCGTAGGCAATCTCGGCCCGGCCGTCCTGGAAGTGCAGCACACCATAGGGTTGGTCGATGATCTTCGCGTTCAGGTCCAGCACGTTGATGAGGCGCAGGCCGTGCCGCTTGCCGACCTCGAAGTCGTTGAAGTCGTGGGCCGGGGTGATCTTGACGGCGCCGGAGCCCTTCTCCGGGTCGGCGTACTCGTCGGGCACGATGGGGATCAGGCGGCCGACGATGGGCAGGCGGACCATCTTGCCGATCAGGTGGCGATAGCGTTCATCATCGGGATGAACCGCGATGCCGGTGTCGCCCAGCATGGTTTCCGGGCGCGTGGTGCCGACCGTGATGAAGGTGTCCGGCTCGCCCTCGACGGGGTAGCGGAAGTACCACATCTTGCCCTTCACCTCGCGCTGCTCGACCTCAAGGTCGGAGATCGCGGTGTGCAGCTTGGGGTCCCAGTTGACCAGCCGCTTGTCGCGGTAGATCAGGCCGTCCTTGTGCAGCTTCACGAAGATGGTGCGGACCGCCTCGCTGAGGCCGTCGTCCATGGTGAAGCGCTCGCGCGCCCAATCGGGCGAGGCGCCCAGGCGGCGAAGCTGGCGGGTGATGGTGCCGCCGGAGTGTTCCTTCCACTCCCAGACCTTTTCGATGAACTTCTCGCGGCCCAGGTCGTGGCGGGTGACACCCTCCTTCTCCAGGTTCCGCTCCACCACCATCTGCGTCGCAATGCCCGCATGATCGGTGCCCGGCTGCCACAGGGCGTCGCGCCCGGTCATGCGGTGATAGCGGATCAGCAGGTCCTGAAGCGTAAACGTCAGGGCGTGGCCCATGTGCAGGCTGCCGGTCACGTTCGGTGGCGGCATCATGATGGTGTAGGGCACGGCGCCCGAGGACGGGTTCGCGGCGAATACGCCGGCCTCTTCCCACTGCGTGTAGAGGCGTTCTTCCACGTCGGCAGGGTGATAGGTCTTGTCGAGCATCGTCAGGGCTACCGTTTTTCTGGAGTTATGGGCAAAAAACAACGCCGGAACCCGTCACGGGCTCCGGCGTTGCATGATCCCGTGAACGGGCGATGTTTATTTCTTTTCGCCGCCCGATACCAGCCTTTCGATTTCCCGGCGTACCAGGGACTCGACCAGACCGGGCAGGTTGGCGTCCAACCATTCCTTGAGCAGCGGGCGCAGCATCTCGCGGACCATGCCTTCGAGGGTGATTCCGGGGTTACCGACACCGAGGTTGCGATTCGTCGCCATGGCCGCCGACAGGGCGGAGAACGCGGCCGAGGATGCGGCGGCGGCGGGGTCCGAAATCAGGCGGTCGTCGTCGTCCTCGTCGGGCTCGATGAACGACTCCAGGGCCGGTTCGGGTTCGGGTTCAGGTTCGGGCTCCGGTTCAGGCTCGGGCTCTGGTTCCGGCCACTCTTCAGGCTCAGGCTCGGGCTCAGGCTCGGGATCGGGTTCAAGAACGAGAGGTTCCTCGTCGTCATCGTCGTCCTCGGCGACCATGTCGGTCAGTTCGAGAACGTCCTCCCCCTCGTCGTCATCATCGTTGCTCTCCGGCCAAGCCATCTCGGGCTCAGGCTCAGGCTCAGGTTCCGGCTCGGGTTCCGGTTCAGGCTCGGGTTCTGGTTCCGGCACGGGCTCGGGTTCCGGCGCGGGCGGCGGTTCGACCTTGGCCTCTTCTTCCTCGTCTTCCGACAGAATCTTTCGGATAGAGGCGAGGATATCCTCCATCGATGGTTCTTGGTTCTTGTCGTCCATGACGGTATCTGCCCCCACCGGTCAGCCACGCCGGGCGCCACGAATCGCGGCGAACGTTCATAATGGGATATAACATCGTGCGTTAAGATTATGCAAACGCGTAATGTTTACCCGATCCTTCCAGAACCCGCCGTGACCGCTGTCACGCCCCTGGACTCCCCTACCGCTCAAAAGAGCGCGGCGCCCGAAAGAGTGACGGGCGCCGCACATACTCTCAGACTACGACGATGATCAATTCGTTGCAGCCGGCACCAGTTCCGGAACATCCATCGGGGAGTCGGTGCCAAACCACTTGTTCCGCACCGCCTGATAGTGCACGGACGGGTCATAGACCTCGACCGGCAGCCCCAGGTTTTCCGCCGTCAAACCACCCGTCGCGGCGAGCAAGGCGAAGGCGGCGACGCGCTGCGTGCGCTGCGCTCCCACCCGGTCAACGTTGGCAATAAACAGTTCCTGTTCGGCGTCCAGCACGTCCAGAACAGTTCGCGCGCCGACCTGGGCCTCGCGCTGCACGCCGTCAAGTGCGGTGGTGGCCGCATCGACCTGGGCTTCGCGCGACTCGATCTCGGCGCGGGCGGAAACAAGATTTTCCCACGCCTGAATGGCCCGCTCGCGCGCCGCAACCTGCGCCTGTTCGACCTGGATCCGCCGCTGCCCGGCGGTGCTCTTGGCTTCGCGGACACGGGAATACACGGCGCCGCTCTGATACAGCGGAACGGCCACGTTGGCGACAATCTGCGAGGTATCGGCACGCTGGCCACGCACCTGGGTGTCCCAGCCACGATTATGGGAGGCCTGCAAGCTCACTTCGGGCAGCAGTTCGCCGCGCACCACATCGACCACATCTTCCGCCGCGCGGGCGCCATAGACGGCAGCCACAACATCGGGCTGCTCCTCCAGCGCGCGGGCCACCGCCTCCTCCAGCGTCCCCGGCAAGGCCGGAAGCTGGGCCGGCGGCTCCAGGTTTTCAGGCGGCACGCCGACCAGACGCTGGAACGTGGCGCGCGAGGCCATGAGTTGCCCCTCTGCCGTAATGCGGCTGGCCCGCGCCCTGGCGACACGAGACTCGGCCTGGCTGACGTCGGTACGGGTGATTTCGCCAACCTCGAAGCGGTCCTGTGTGGCGCCAAGCTGACGGCGCAGCACCTGCTCGTTGTTGACGCTCAACTCAACCACCGCCTGATCGCGCAGGACGTTGGAATAGACCTCGGCCACGTTCAACAGAATCTGCTGTTCGACGGAAGCCAATTGGCTGCGGGCAGACAGGACAACATTCTCGGCCGCGTCAACGCTGTTGACCGTACGAAAGCCACGGAACAGGGGCTGGGTAAGGGTCGCCCCGGCCTGCCGGCTGTTCAGAGTCGTGTCACCCGAAATGCTGCTGTCGCTCCACACCCTGCCCGCGGACCCGTTCAGGGCCACGCGCGGCCGCCAGCCGGACAGGGCCTGTGGGACCTGTTCGTCGGTGGCACGCAAGGCGGCGCGTTGGGCCTGAAGCGTGGGGTTGCCGACATAGGCGGCAGCGAGCGCTTCCTCCAGTGTCATGGCGCCCGCCGGGGCAGCGCCAAGTAGAAGGATGGCGACGGCGAAGGAGACCGAGGTTCTCATGCGAGGCGTTCCGTCAACGTGGAGGGGAAGGGGTAGAGTGGGATCGCCAACTAATCAGCGTTCCCAAAGGATAACGTTCCGTTGGCAAGACGCAAGCGGCGCATCCGGATCCCGTGAGAAAACAGCGTTTCCCTAACCCATTGCCCGCCGACGCCGCGTCTGCCGTCGCCCTAAAACCTTAAAACGTGAAGGCGGGCGGCTTGGAAAAGCCCGGCAGCGGCCGCACGTTGGCGTCGAACACGCCCAGGTGGCCCCACGAGTCGCCGCGCCGCGTATAGACGGTGCCGACTCCCTGGCCCCGCGCGGTGACCACGGCCACCAAGCGCCCGCCGTCGCAAAGCTGGTCGAGCAGCGCCTGAGGCACCTCCTCGACCGAACCATCGACCAGGATAACGCTGTAGGGCGCCTGTTGCGGGCATCCCTCGGCCAACGGGCCGGAGATCATCGCCACATTGTCGTAGCCCAGCTCACCCAGAACGGCACCGGCACGAGCCGCGAACTCCGAGTCGCTTTCCAGCGCGACGACGGTCGAGCACATGCGCGACAGGACGGCGGCGGAATATCCCGTGCCACACCCCACGACCAGGGCCACCTCATCTTCCTCGATTCGGGCGGCCTGAAGCAGGCGGGCGAGCACCATCGGCTCCATCAGGGCGCGACCGCCGCCCAGGTCCAGATCGTCGTCCGCGTATGCGATGCCGCGCATGTGCTTGGGGACGAACATCTCCCGCGGAACGGCCTCCACAGCCTGAACCACCAGGGGATCAGTGACCTTGTTGGGCCGGATCTGCCCTTCCACCATATTGTGGCGCGCGGCGACGTAGTCCATGTCCGAGCCTCTTGCTGCTGACGGGGCACCAAAACTTTGCGAGGTTTATAGGGTCTGGCAGGCTCTCTGACAACGGAAACAACATCCAATGACGTTGTTGCCCCGCCCAAAAGGGTGTTCTCGGTACCACCCGTGCGGTCGAGTCAAAAAATTGTGAAGGCGGCCCTTGACCCAGACAGATGCGCTGGATATAAACCGCCTCCTCAAGCGGCCGGGTGGCAGAGTGGTCATGCAGGGGATTGCAAATCCCCGTACATCGGTTCGATTCCGGTCCCGGCCTCCATCGCGCCGCCGTTTGGCGCCCCTCCCCCAGGGTCATCGGGGTACTGGTCCGGCGTAGCTCAATGGCAGAGCATGCGACTGTTAATCGCAGGGTTGTAGGTTCGAATCCTACCGCCGGAGCCAACTTCCTTCTCCACATCTTCCGATCCCTTCAACCACCGAATATTCCGGTGGTTTCAGTAACTATTTCGTAAGTCTGCTGCGGCACACTGGGGCTTCTGAATGAGGCCCTGGGGGATGATCGCCATGACAATGCCGCAGAACGCGCGCTTTCGCATTGGGGAAACCGTCGTGCACAAGGACTATGGCATCCGTGCCGTGGTCGTCGATGCCGACGCGTCCTTTGCGCTGTCGGACGACTGGTACGACGAAATGACCGAGAACCGGCCGCCCAAGGATAAGCCCTGGTACCGCGTCCTGCTCGATGGCACCGAGTACGCGGCCTATGTCCCGGAGTTGAACCTCAACCCCGACTCCAAGCACACGCCCATCGAACACCCCGATATCCGCAGTTATCTGCGTGAGGAACGCAAAGGCGTCTATGCGCCCCTGCGCCGGTTCAACTGAGCGCCGGTTCGACTGAACGCGTGCCTTGATCTTTTCTTTCTTCGGCCCTTCATGTTGCGGTGCACAAAGAGTATCCTACGGGCAGACGGGCCACGGCCCACCCTGACCTGCGGGAGCCGGCATGAGCGTGCGTAACCTCAAGAAGCTGTTCCACCCGAACGCCGTTGCCGTGATCGGAGCGTCCAACACGCCCGGCACCCTCGGCGAATTGTTCATGCGCAACCTGCTGGCCGGGGGCTTCAAAGGCCCGATCATGCCAGTGACGGGCTCGGTGACGGAGACGGTGAAGGGCAAGGCGCAGCCGCCCAGCCTGTCCGTCCATGGCGTCCTGGCCTATTCCGATGTCGCCGCCCTGCCCCTGACGCCGGACCTTGCGGTGGTCTGCACCCCGCCCGAAACCATCCCCGATATCATCGAGGCCCTGGGCGCGCGCGGCTGCGGTGCCGTGGTGCTGGCGACCGCCGGCCTCGGCCCCCACGCAGAGGCCGCCAGCGCCATCGCCCGACGATTCGGAATACGCCTTCTCGGCCCCAACAGCCTGGGCGTCATGGTGCCCAACTGCGGCCTCAACGCCAGCACGGCCCATCGCCCGGCCAATCCGGGGCGCATCGCCTTCGTGTCTCAGTCGGGCACGCTGGGCACTGCCGTCCTCGACTGGGCACGGCCCAAGAACGTGGGCTTTTCGCACGTCGTGTCGGTGGGTGACGGCACCGATCTGGACTTTGGGGACCTGCTCGACTACCTGGGCTCGGACCCCGAGGCGCGGGCCATCCTGATCTATCTGAACGGCATCCGCGACGCGCGAACCTTCATGTCGGCCGCCCGTGCCGCCGCCCGCAACAAGCCTGTCCTGGTCATCAAGGGCGGGCGCGGGATCGAGGACGGCTCCGGCGCCCCGGTCACCACCGATGCCGTTTATGACGCCGCCTTCCGCCGCGCCGGCATGTTGCGGGTCTATGAGATCGAGGAACTGTTTGCTGCCGTGGAGACGCTCAGCGTCCTCCACCGGCCCAAGGGCGAGCGCTTGGCCATCCTCGGCAACAGCGGCGGCATCGCCATGCTGGCGGCCGATGACCTGCGCGACCTGGGCGGCAAGCTTGCCGACCTGAGCCCGGAAACCCTGGCCCGCCTGGACGCCGCCCTGCCGGCCGAGGTGGTGCGTACGAACCCGCTCGATCTCCATTCCGACGCCGACGGCAGCCGGTACGCCGCCGCGCTCGGCGCCCTGGCCCTGGCCCGCGAGGTTGACGCCATCCTGTGCATGCATGCCCCCGTGGCCGTGACCTCGGCCTCGGAAATCGCCGGCAAGGTGGTGGAGACGGCGCGCCAGACACGGCGGCTGGCCGTCACCACTTGCTTCGTGGGCGCCGACGAGGTGGCCGACGCCCGCCAGATTTTCCATCAGGCCGGCATGCCGACCTACGAGACGCCCCGCCAGGCCGTGCAGGCGTTCATGCACACGGTGCAGCATCGCCGCAACCAGGAACTCCTCATGGAGACCCCGGCCAGCCTGCCGACCGAGTTCACCGCCAACACCAGCATGGCCCGCCAGATCATCGACGCCGCCCTGGAACGCGGCCACCACGTTTTGAACGAGGCCGAGGCCAAGGCTCTGCTCGCCGCCTATGGCATTCCCGCAGTCGAAACCCACATCGCCCGCACGCCCGAGGAAGCCCGCGCGGTCGGTGCCGAGATGGGCGGCACGCTGGTGCTCAAGATCATCGCGCCCGACATTCCCCATAAGCTGGAACACGGCGGCGTGCGTCTCAACATCGAGGACCCGGCGGAGCTGGAACAGGCCGCCCGCCTGATGGCCGAACGCTTCGGCAAGCGCTTCCCCGACGTCCGCCTGGACGGTTTCACCATCCAGCGCATGGAGCGTCGCCCCGGCGCCACGGAACTCGCCATCAAGGTCGCCACCGACCCGGTGTTCGGGCCGGTCATCCAGTTTGGGCGCGGTGGCCCGGTAGCCGACATCCTGGGCGACCACGCGGTTGGCCTGCCGCCCCTGAACATGGCGCTGGCCCGCGAACTGGCGCAGCGCACCCGCGCGTGGCGGCTGCTCGGCGGGTATCCGGGCCACGAGCCAGCGGATACCGAGGCGCTGTGCCTGACCCTCATCCAGGTCGCCCAGATGGTTATCGACCTGCCCCAGATCCAGGGCCTGGAGATCGACCCGCTGTTCGCCGACCATCAGGGCGTTGTGGCCCTGGACGCCCGCGTCTTCATCCAGCATTCCGACGACCGCAGCGGCGCCGACCGGCTGGCCATCCGGCCCTATCCGCGCGAACTGGAGGAAGATTTCGTGATGAAGAACGGGCGGACCGTCCACCTCCGCCCGCTGCGGCCCGAGGACGAGCCGAACCACCATGTGTTCGTGTCACGCCTGACCTCCGAGGACATCCGCTTCCGCTTCTTCGGTCTGGTGCAGGAACTGCCGCATTCGCAGATGGCCCGCCTGACCCAGATCGACTACGACCGCGAAATGGCCTTCATCGCCACCGCCCGCTGCGAAGACGATCCGTCCAAGGTCGAAACCTTGGGCGTGGTGCGCGCTGTCACCGACCCCGACAACGATGATACCGAGTTTTCCATCGTGGTGCGCTCCGACCTCAAGGGCAGCGGCCTGGCCAAGGCGCTAATGCTCAAGATCATCCGTTATTGCCGCGACCGGGGAACCCGGACGATGGCCGGACAGGTCCTGGCCGACAACCACCGCATGCTGTCGTTCGTGGAGTCCCTGGGCTTCCGCCGCCTGCGGGTGATCGACGGCGACGTGGTCGAAATAGAACTCGACCTTCAGGCCCCGGAGCCAGGACTGGGGTAGCATCCCGGCTTCACTCCAGGACGTTCCACTGGCGCGGACGGGCTCCCGCCCGAACCCGTCTGGAGCAAGCTCCAAACATCCTTTTTTCTTAAAGAAAATAAGGGGTTCGGGAACACCCCGAGCCGGCGCGGGCAGCAGCCCGCCTTTTTTTTCCGGCAAGCCGCTTTACCGTGACCGTCGCGCCGCGCCGATCAGCAGGCTCGCCATAAACAGGCTGAAGGCGGTCACCACGATGGACGGCCCGGTGGGCGTATCCCATTGGACCGAGGCGAGGATGCCCCCGACCACGGCCATGCTGCCAATGCCCGACGCAACGACCGCCATGTGTCCGGGCGTCGAAACGAACGGCCGCGCCGCCGCTGCGGGAATGACCAGCAGCGACGTGACCAGCAGGATGCCGACGATGTTCATGGCCGCCGCCACCACCACGGCGATCAGCAGCATCAAGGCGAACTGCATGGCCTGAACCGGCACGCCCTCGGCGGCGGCGAGGTCGGCGTGCACAGTGGCCGACAGCATGGGCCGCCATAATACCACCAGAACGGCCAACACGATGATCCCCCCACCCCACACCCACATGAGATTTTCGGGGGTGACCGCCAGGATATCGCCGAACAGGTAGCCCATCAGATCGACCCGCACGGTTTCCATCAACGACAGCGCCACCAGCCCGAGAGCCAGCGCGGTGTGGGAAAAGATGCCGAGCAGCGTGTCCGAGCCCCACCGTCCCTGCCGCAGCAGCAGCGTCATCATGCCGGCCAGGGCCACGCCCACCAGCACGATGGCGCCGCTGGTCGGAACATGCAGCAGCAGCCCCAAGGCGACGCCGAGCAAGGCCGCGTGAGCCATCGTGTCGCCGAAGTACGCCATGCGCCGCCACACGATGAAACAACCCAGCGGGCCACCCACCAGGGCGACGCCCAGCCCGGCCACCACGGCCCGCACCACGAAATCCTCCAGAAACACCTCATGTCCTCCGTGCGCACGCCCTTGAAATGTTATAGTGTATCAAACATCAGGAAGCAGCATCCCACTGACAGGATTAAAACCATGCGCCACCGCCTTCTATCCAGCGTTTTCGCGCTGGTCACCCTGATTACCCTGCCCGCTCATGCAGCGGCCGAAACTCCGGCAGTGGTTGCCAGCATTCACCCGGTGGAATCCCTGGTGGCCTCGGTCATGGCCGGCGTCGGGTCGCCGGATCGCTTGCTGCCTCCGGGCGCCTCGCCCCACAGTTACGCTCTCAAACCATCGGAGGCCCGGATGCTGAGCGAGGCCGACGTGGTGTTCTGGGTCGGGCCGGACCTGGAGACGTTTCTGGAGCACGCCCTTGAAAGCCTGACCAAGGACGCCCGTATCGCCGCCTTGTCCACGGCCGACAGCGTGGTCCGCCTGCCCGCCCGCACCGGCGGCACCTGGGAGCACGGCCATGAGGATGAGCATGACCACGAAGAAGAACACGGGCACGGCCATGAGGACGACCACGCCCACGGCGCCATGGATTCCCACATGTGGCTCGACCCGCGCAATGCGCAGGCCTGGACGGCGGCCATTGCCCACCATCTGACAGTCGTCGATCCGGCCAATGCCGAGGCTTACGCCCGCAACGCCGCAGCCACCCAGCAGCGGATCATAGCCCTGGAAGACCGTCTGGCCGCCCGCCTCGCCGGCGTGAAGACCGTGCCGTACATCGTATTCCACGACGCCTACCAGTATTTCGAACACCGCTTCGGACTGAGCCCGGCCGGTGCCGTAACGGTCTCGCCCGAGCAGGCTCCCGGCGCGCGGCGGGTGGCCGAACTGCGCGATCTGGTGCAGACCACCAACGCCGCCTGTGTGTTCGCCGAACCGCAATTCGAGCCGCGCCTGGTTCAAGTGGTGGTGGAGGGCACCAACGCCGCCACCGGAGTGCTCGATCCCCTGGGCACCAAGCTGCCGCCCGGCCCGGACCTTTACTTCACCATGATGGAAAACCTCGCCGACTCCCTGGTCGCCTGCCTCACACCCGCAGCCCGGTAAATCGCCGCTCAGGTCTACTACAGCGTAAGCGCTACGCCGCCCCCCTCCAACGACACTGACGGTAATGTCCGTGTCGTTGGAGGTTTGGCTTTAAGACGAGACGACCAAATGGCTATCCTTTTGTGTTACCCCCATCGGAAGTGAATCGCATCGCCCCGCCGATGGGAATCCCCCTGCAATTCACATCAAAGGCAAACCGCTTTAACCATGAAGAAACATTCCAAATCCGGAATGTGCCGTGCTCGACGCAAAAAAAGAGCCGCGTCGAAACGCGGCCCAAGTTTAGGGAGGAAACGTCCAAGAAAGACAACACAGCTTCGCCAAAGGCGATGGACACACTGTGTTGCGGTGCACAATATCGCAGACCGGAATGACTCTGTAAAGCCTAAAATGTTCCCTTGCAGGTCAGTGGGTTGACCCTGATCAGCGTCAAGAGTGCGCACTGCAGCATTTTCGGCCCTTGAGCGGCCATCACAGGCCTTTTGCTGGTCCGGCGTTCTAGTGATTCAGCGCGGCCTGTGTGCCCGGCGTCTGCCAGCCGTTTTCCAGGGCGATACGCACGGCCTGGGCGCGGTTGGCGGCGCCCAGCTTGCGGTAGATGTTGCGCAGGTGGACCTTGACGGTGATTTCCTGAACGGTCAGTTGGCGGGCGATTTCCTTGTTGGTGCCGCCGGCAATCATCAGAGTCAGGATGTCGCGTTCGCGGGCACTCAGCTTGTCGAGCACCGAACCCGGCTGCTCTCCACCATTGACGCCACGCCGTGCGATGCCGCCACTCTCGACCGCAGCCTCCAGGGCGAACGACGGAAAGAACCGCTCGCCGCTGAGGACCAGCCGCAGGGCGTTCTGGGTCGCCGGGCCGCCAAACGTCTTGGGGATGTAGCCGGCCGCACCTTCGTGCAGGGCCATCAGCACATCCTCGATCTCGACCGAGGCCGACAGGATCACCACGGGCGTCTGCGGGAACCGGCGCCGGAAATTGGCGAGGCCCCCCTCCTGCATTCCGGGCATCCGAAGATCGAGGATGACAAGAGTCGGAATGGGACCTTCGACCGCCTCTTCCATGGCGCGGTCATACGACTCGGCCTCAACCACTTCGACCTGAGTCGCAAGCTCATCGAGAAAAGGTCGGATCCCGGCCCGCACCAGTTCATGGTCGTCTGCCAGAATAATCCGCATACCTTGCTCTCCCTGCCGCCGAACGTGCAACTTTCTTAATCCTACCCAACTGTATAGTAGCGTCAAGGCGTCTGGCGAGGTACCTGTGAAATGGTGCGCTACCGTATCCTTTGGTGCATGAAGATGCTACCCTCGGCCGCTTTGATAAAGGCCGTCAGCGGGCGGGCTGACGCGGAAAGGACTGGTATGGCCCTACTCGAATGGAACGATAAGATGAGCGTTGGCGTTCCAGCGCTCGACGAGGATCACAAAAAGCTGTTGGCGCTGGTCAACGAGCTTCATTCAGTCGTGAGGAAACAGTCCCCGCCGGATGCCATAGAACGGGTCATGCGTGACTTGGTCAGCTACGCCGACTACCATTTCGAAGCCGAAGAACGCCTGATGCGCCTCGCCCGCTACCCCGACCTGGAAGCGCACCAGCGCAGCCACGAGGAGTTGGGAAAGCAGGTCGAGGCCATGGGCCAACGCTTCCTGCGCGAAGGCCCCGCCGTCCGCATCAAGATGTTCGACTTCCTGTCGGACTGGCTGATGCGCCACATCCTGGGCGAGGACATGAAATACAAGGACGCCCTGGCCGCCCGCGCCCGCCCGAAGGCCGTTCCCGAAACGGAAGCTTGACGGCCGGTGCGTCAAGTAGAAAAGGCCAAAGAAATGCGGGCTCTGCCCGCGCCCGCCAGGAGCCTCGGGCTCCTGGACTTCGGGAATTAGGGGCAGCTAAGCCGCGCGCAGCGCATCAAATGGTTCTACCGTCTGCCTGCGGCGCAAGAGACGGCACGAAACCCCCTCATGGGTTCCAAGGGCCTTTCGGCCCTTGGCGGGTCCGGGCAGAGCCCGGTCCTCCCTCCAATGTGACGTCAGGTTCCGGCGTCTGGCTGCGCTTCCGGGGCTGCGGCAGCGAAAGCGTCCAGCGCACGGCAGGTTTCATCGATACGCACCAGCGTCGGGTACGGCGTCAGGTCGATGTTGAAACGGCGCGCATTGTACATCTGCGGCACTAGGCAGATGTCGGCCATGGTGGGCGAGTCGCCGTGCACAAAGGCGCCACTGCCCGCCGCCATGGCCTCCAGGCCCTTCAGCCCCTCGCCGGTCCAATGGCGATACCAAGCGAGTTTTTCCTCCTCGCCCTGCCCCACCACGCTAACCAGATGCTTGAGCACCCGCAGGTTGGTCAATGGATGGATCTCGCAGGCGATGGCCTGGCAGAAGGCCCGCACCCGCGCCCGCCCCACCGCATCGGCCGGCAGCAACGGCGGCGTCGGGTGCGTTTCGTCCAGATACTCCATGATCGCCAGCGACTGGGTCAGCGCCACGCCGCCGTCCTCCAGGGTCGGCAGGATGCCCTGGGGGTTGAGCGCCATGTAGTCGGCCTTGCGGTGCTCGCCGCCATCACGCAGCAGATGCACCGGCACGATCTCGTACTCCAGCCCCTTGAGGTTGAGCGCGATGCGCGCCCGGTAGGCCGTCGATGACCGCCAGTAGGAATAGAGCTTCATGCCAATGCCTCCCGTTAAATAAGGACTGGGCGCTGCCCAGACCCGCAAGGGGCCGAGCGGCCCCTTGACCCCATGTATTACAGTGCTTTCCTTGCGCCGCAGGCATTCTTCCCAGCGCCCTCAAATGCGCTGCGCGCGGCAAGAAGAACGCCATTCCCGAGGTCCAGGAGGCCGCGCCTCCTGGCGGGCGCGGGCAGAGCCCGCCTTTTCTTACGCCCCCTTATACTTCACCACTTCGTTTTCGATGCTGCCGAAGATGGACTTTCCGGCGGCGTCGAACATCTCGATACGGATGGTGTCTCCAAAACGCATGAAAGGCGTGGACGGCTTGCCGCTGTTGATCGTTTCAATCATGCGGACCTCGGCGATGCACGAATACCCCACTCCGCCGTCGGCCACCGCCGACCCATGGTCGGTGTCCTGCTTGTTCGACACCGTGCCGGACCCGATGATGCACCCGGCGCCGAGCGGCCGGGTCTTGGCGGCGTGGGCGATCAGGGCCGGGAAGTTGAACACCATGTCCTGGCCGGCGTCGGGCTTGCCGAACAATTCGCCGTTCAGGTGGCTGATGAGCGGCAACTGGACCCGGCCATCCTGCCAGGCACCACCCAGTTCGTCGGGCGTCACGGCGACCGGCGAGAATACGCTCGACGGCTTGGACTGGAAGAAGCCGAAGCCCTTGGCCAGTTCGCCGGGAATGAGGCCACGCAGCGACACGTCATTGACCAGCATGACCAGCCGGATGGCGCCGGCTGCCTGGGCCGGGCTGGCGCCCATGGGGACGTCGCCGGTGATGACGGCCACCTCACCCTCGAAGTCGATGCCCCACGCCTCGTCGCCCATCGGAATGGGGTCATGCGGGGCGAGGAAGGCGTCGGACCCGCCCTGGTACATCAGCGGATCGGTCCAGAAGGTGTCGGGCATTTCGGCGCCACGGGCCTTGCGAACCAATTCGACGTGGTTGACGTAGGCCGACCCGTCGGCCCACTGGTAGGCGCGCGGCAGCGGCGAATGGGCCTTGTCCTGGTCAAACGCCTCGGCACCCTCGACCTGGCCGGCGTTCAGCGCCTCATAAACCTCGCGCAGCTTGGGTTCCGTGCTGCTCCACGAATCGAGCGCGGCCTGCAGGGTGGGCGCGATGGCCGGCACGGCGACGCAGGTCGACAGGTCGCGGGACACCACGACCAGACGGCCGTCGCGACCATTCTTCAGGCTGGCGAGCTTCATGGGTGCGTTCCTCGAATATCATCGTTGCTTGGTGAATTGAAACACGTCCACCGCCGGGGCGGTCAACCCCGGCGGTGGCGTCAGGCACAAAAGAGGCTTATTCGGCCGCCTTCTTCTCGTCGGTGACCTGCCAGGACTTGTAGTAGTCCTCCCACTCCACGCCGGCCGGAAGGTCGGCCGGGTTGACCATGTCGCGGGTGTCGATCATCACGGCGACCTCGTCGGTCTCCTTGCGGCCGTAGTCCTGGGCGGTCTGGAACGCCTTGGGGTGCGGGCCGTGCGGGAAGCCGATGGGGTGGAAGGTGCTCATGCCCGGACGAATGTTGTCGCGCGAAAAGAACTGCCCCTTGTGGTAGAAAATGAACTCCTCGAAGTCCACGTTGGAGTGGAAGTAGGGCAGCTTCAACGCGCCGGGGTCGGACTCGATCGGACGCGGGCAGAAGGTACACACGATCACGCGGTTGGACAGGAACGTGGCGTGGGCGCTCGGCGGCAGGTGGTAGCGGGCGCTCATCAGCGGACGAATATCGCGCCAGTTGAGCTTCACCGGCGCCAGATCGCCATGCCAGCCCACCGCATCCAGCGGGTTGTAGGCATAGGTGACCGTGGACGTGCGATCCTGGCGCTTCATCACACAGGCGGTTTCAACGTCGGAGTACTGGGCCTTGAACGCGTCGTCGATGTGCGGAATGTCGAGTACGGCGGGGTCGAAGATCGCGTGCGTGCCGACAATCCCCTTGGCCGGCAGCTTGTAGCTGTCGCCGGTCGCCTCAATCATCAGCGCCATCACCGGGCTGTCGCACTCCAGGCGCCACTGCACGCCGCGCGGAATGACGATATAGTCGCCGTCGCGGAAGGTCATGTGGCCGAAGTCGCAGTAGAAGTGGCCCGACCCTTCGTGAATGAACATCACGTCGTCGCCGTCGCCGTTGCGGGCCAGGGCTTCCATCTTGCCCGACGTGCGCCACAGGCGAACCTTGGTGGCGGCGTTGAACAGGACCAACTGGGCGTCCCACGGGCTGGACGACACGGCCTCCAGCTTGTTCAGGTCAAAGGCGCGGGGGCGCAGGTCGCCTTCCCAACTCACCCAGCCGGTCGGCGGACGCTTGTGATGGATCTGGGAGGCCGGGCCGAAAAAGCCCTCGCGGCCCATTTCCTGCTCAAACGTACCCTCGGGCAGGTCGCAATGCGCCTGGCGCGTGGCGACACCTTCCACATGAGGAAACGAAATCCAGTTCTTCATCCTCCCGACACTCCCTTTTGTGACTTTATGATGAGTGCCCTATGATGGGCACCCGGTACGACCCAATTTAGTTTCAGATGAAACCAATTCCAAGGGAAATTTTGCGGAAGGCCGATGAACATGACAAAGAACAATGAAATCAAGGCCTCCGAGGACACCACCGGGCGGCCGATGCCGCTTCATCTGGACCTCTTCATCCCCTATCGCCTGTCGGTGCTGTCCAACATCGTCAGCCGGTCAGTGGCCCGACTCTATGCGCAGCGCTTCGACCTGACGATCCCGGAATGGCGGGTCATGGCCGTCATGGGCCTGGAGGAGGAGCGCGGCGGGTCAATGTGCGCCAACAGCGTCGTCACCCGCACCGCCATGGACAAGGTGCAGGTCAGCCGTGCCCTGTCGCGCATGATGCAAAGCGGCCTCATCAACCGCACCACGGACCCCGACGACCGCCGCCGCTCGGTCCTGCGCCTGACCGAGAAGGGCCGGCGGACCTACGAGGAGATCGTCCCGGCCGCCATGAAGTACGAGGAGGAACTGCTGGAAAACCTGACCCTGGACGAACAGATCACCCTGGAACGCCTGATTACCAAGCTGACCAAGGCCGCCCGCGCCCATGATGTCAGCGGGGACGAGGCGTGAGTGAGCCAGAGGATCCCCCGCGCCCGATCTTTGAGTACCGCCAGCGGGACCGCCGCCACTGGCAGGTCCTCGAACGCCTGTTCACCGAGCGGAACTATGGCCCGCGCGAGGTTCTGACCAATTTTCCGGCCTATGTCCGGCGCCGCGACCTGCCCCGCTTCCTGGCCCACTACGAACTGTTCAAGCTGGTTATGGATCTGCCGGGCTCCATTCTCGACCTCGGGGTGTTCCGGGGCGCCAGTCTGTTCACCTGGGCCAAGCTGTTGGAAACGTTCTGCCCGGCCGACCGCACCCGCAAGGTCTATGGCTTCGACCATTTCCGGGGCCTCGACGCGTTCACCGACGAAGATGGCGGCAAGGTCGATCGCACCGGCCCGAGCGGCCCGGACGCCGTGCGGTGGCAGGCCGATGCCGAACACGCCCGCGCCCTGGTGGACCTGCACAATGATGACGGCATGATCGCCGGGGTCGAACGCGTGCGCCTGATCGAGGGCGACGTGCTGACCACCCTGCCCCGCTTCATCGCCGACACGCCGGGCCTGCGGGTGTGCCTGCTGCACCTCGACATGGACGTTCATGCCCCGACCAAGGCCGCACTCGAACACGCCTGGCCCCTGGTGGCCGCGGGCGGCGTGGTGGTGATCGACGAATACGGCCTGCCACCATGGGAAGGTGAAACACGGGCCGTAGACGACTTCCTCGCCGCCCTACCCGGCCCGACGCCAGTGGTGCGGAAATTCCCGTTCTCGGCCATGCCGGGGGGCTATGTGGTCAAGAGCGGATGCGGGGAGGCGAAATAGCCACTACTTAATAAGTTGACTTTATCTATTTTCTCGACTTGACGGCAGAAATTAACAGCAACCGAACTGGATTGAACTTGCTATTAATGAGTTTAAACATTATTATAAAAATAAAATACATCAAGAGTGTGCAGATAAATATTAAATGATTATGCCGTGAATAATTATCACGCATAGGAGTTGATTGAGATGAAGACCCCCCCCCTTGCTACACGCCGTTGTGGGAATTGGGGCTTCGGCCGGTGGGGTCGAAGCCCTACGTATTTTCTTTGCGGCTACTCCTCCAAAGTCAGGGCTATCCTTCATCATATACTTGCACTTCCCCCCCCATGGCACCAGCCACCTGGTGGACATTTTGACCCCCCACGCGTCCCTCCCGGTGACCTTGGCCGTGAATGGCGACGTCATTCAGGCTGACCATGTTTATGTTGTGCCTCCCGGCATGATAGCAACGATTAAGGGCGACGCCATTGCCCTGGAAAAAAGCAATGACAATCGCAAACCAATCGACGTGCTCTTCGTCTCGATGGCCAAGGAGCTTGGCAAACGCGCCATAGGAGTGGTGCTGTCGGGGATGGGCGACGACGGCGCGCGGGGGATAGAGGCGATTTCACGCAGAGGCGGGTTCACCATGGCCCAAGCCAACAGCGATGAGAGCAGCATTCATCAGGGTATGCCCACCAGCGCAATTGCCACCGGGCTTGTCGATGAGGTGTTGCCGATACCCGACATGCCTGCCCAACTTGAAGCTTATGCCAATGACCTTGCGACGGGCTTGGACCGTCACCAGAACGAGGCCTCTCCTCATCAGCTTCGGGGGGTCAAGGACGATCTGTGCGAACTGTTGCAAGCCGCTACGCGCAACGACTTCAGCCGCTACAAGGCTTCGACCTTCCTGCGGCGGGTGGGACGCCGTATGCAGTTCCTGAATCTGACGGATTGGAACGCCTATGTGGAGCACGCCCGCAGCAACCCCGATGAAGTCCTTGCCCTGTTCGGCGATCTGCTGATCGGCGTGACGGCCTTTTTCCGCGATGAGGAGGCCTTCAAGCTTCTTGAAAACACCATCATTCCTCGGTCGTTCATGGACAAGAAGCCGGACGAGACAGTTCGGGTCTGGATTCCGGGATGCGCAAGCGGCGAGGAAGCGTATTCCCTTGCCATCTTGCTTCTGGAACACGCTCACACTCTTGAATACCCCCCGCAACTCCAGCTTTTTGCCACTGATGTGGATGAAGACGCTCTGCGGATCGCCCGCCTGGGCCGTTATCCCGAATCGGCCATGGCAAGCATCCACCCGGACAGGATAAAGCGCTTCTTCACCCGCGACGGAGAGATGTTCGTTGCCAGCAAGGAGCTTCGCTCCATCTGCACGTTTGCCGTCCACAGCGTCATCCGCGATCCGCCGCTGTGTTCCATCGATCTGATTTCCTGCCGCAATGTCCTGATCTACTTTGACCGGCACCTTCAGGATCAGGTCGTGCCGACGTTTCATTTTGCGTTGCGCCCCGGCGGCATTCTCTTCCTTGGCCCGTCGGAGAACATCGGACGGCACTCCGACTTGTTTCATGCCCTGGACAATGCGCACCGGATATTCGAACGGATCGGTACAGCGCGCCGCTCGCTTCCGTTTCTGCCGCCATCGAAGGGCAAGGATTCCCGCCGCGATGACTTGGCCGGGAAGAGGAAGCTGGTCCCCGACCGCACCATCGCCCAATCGGCGGACGCTCAGATTTTACGAAGGTTCGGACCGGCCAATGTCGTTGTGAACGGGCGCGGCGACATCGTTCACTTCTCGTACCGAACCGGCACCTATCTGGAGCCCATCCACGGCAGTCCCAACCAGAACCTTCTCGCCATGGCCCGCAAGGGCTTGCGGATCAGCCTGCGCAGCGCCCTGCACGAGGCCCAGAAAACCGGCCAAGCTGCCGTCCGCGACAATATTCCGGTCAGACTGCATGCCGGGGTGGTGCAGAAGGTGCGTGTGGCCGTGGATCCCCTGGAGCACGAAGGCAGCGGCCCGCTCTGGCTGGTGACCTTCACGGATATCGGCGACATCGCGCTGGTGCCCGACATCGTTCCCACTGATGCCGGATCGGCCGGGGCCGACATGGCAATCCAGCAACTGGAGCAAGAGCTTCAGGATACACGGGAGACCCTGCAATCGGCCATTGATGAGTATGAAATCGCCATCGAGGAACTCCGCTCCTCCAACGAAGAACTGATGTCGATGAATGACGACCTCCAGGCGTCCAACGAGGAAATCGAGGCGTCCAAGGAGGAACTGCACGTCGTCAATGATGAACTGGGCACGGTCAACCAGGACCTGAACGCCAAGATATCCGAACTGAAGCTGGCCAATGCCGACATCCGCAACCTGCTCGACGCGTCCCGGATCGCCGTGGTTTTCCTGGATCGCAATCTCGTCATCCGCAGCTTCACCCGCGCAGTGACCGAGATGTTCCGATTGGTCCCCATGGATTGCGGGCGGTTGCTGACCGACATCGTCAGCTATCTTGACTACGACACTTTGGATGCCGATATCGCCACTGCGGTGAAAACCCGCGAGGCGGTGGAACGGGCGGTCCTGCGCCGGGACGGCAGTGCCCATTACCTGCTGCGCATCGTTCCGTACATGACGTTGGAAGGCGATGTGAACGGAACGTTGGTCATCCTGGTCAACGTCAGCGCCGCTGTCGAGGCCCAGGCTCAGGCCCAGTATTCCCGGTTGTTGATCTCCGAGATGAACCATCGGGTAAAAAACATCCTGGCGGTGGCGTCGTCGCTGGCGATGCAGACTTTGCGCAGCACCACCGGCACGGACGAATTCGCCTCCGTGTTCGAGGGTCGGCTTGCGGCACTTTCCAAGGCCCATGACCTGCTGACGATCGAGAATTGGGCGCAGGTGCCGCTCAGGGACCTGATCGTCTCAGCGATGGGGTTGCAGAAAGGGAACCATGAACGGGCGATGATCGACGGGCCGCCGGTCCGCCTCGCCGCCAAGGCCGCCACAACCATCAGTCTTGTCATCCACGAACTCTGCACCAATGCCACCAAGTACGGCGCTTTTTCCAATGACACCGGCCGCATCGACATCAAGTGGGCACAGGAAATGCGGCCCGACGGGACTTTCCTGGTCATCCGCTGGCGCGAAAACGGCGGCCCTCTGGTCAAGCCCCCCACCCGCAAGGGGTTTGGATCGGAACTGATTCTGCGCGGCATCAAGTACGAACTGCGGGGCACATCGACCATCGACTACCGCCCCGCCGGGGTCGAAGTCCAGATTTCCATCCCGCTGGACGGAGCGGGTCCTTCCTCTCCCGATTCAGCAGCACAGGGGTTTTTGCATGGCACAACCAACTGAGGCCACCCTGATGGTGGTTGAGGACGAGTACCTCATCGCCGCCGGCCTCGAGATGGCTCTCCAGGACGCTGGGTTTACTGTCCTGGAGCCACTCTCCAGCCTCGAGGAGGCCCTGGCCGCCGTTGCCCACCAGATCGCTGATCTTGCACTGCTGGACGTCAACCTCGCCGGCCATCGCGTCTATCCAGTGGCTGACGCTTTGGCGGCCCGCAAGGTGCCGTTTATATTTCTAAGCGGTTGCACCGAAGGCAATCTACCTCCCAGGTTTGCGGGCATTCCGATTTTGATGAAACCTTTCCAGATGAAAAAATTGCTTCAAAGCATCAGACTGGCATTAAAATAACGGAATCGCCCCGCCTCCTAAAGGAAACGGGGCATCCCTCTGCTTTCAGGCGATCAGAGAATCGGATCGCCCAGCGGATGGCGGCCTTCACGGTCCTCGATTTCAACCACCCACAGGTCCATGTCGATATCGCGCTGACGTTCGATATAGCGGTCGGCGTCAGGTTCGGGGACCGGCTCCGGCCCGGTGGCGCGCATCCAGGCGCGGCGGCCGTCGCCGGTGCGGACCTGGGTCAAGACCGTGGCGCCGACGCCCGGCTGGTAGAGCTTGACCAGGACGGCACCGGCGTCTTCGTCGCCGCGATGGGCGATAACGGCGAAGGCCCCCTGCCCGTTGACCTGACGGACCAGGGCCTGCACCCAGATTTTGGTCTTGATATTTGTTTCGCTCACATCAAGATCGCCGCTAAGGCCGCTGTTGGCCGACATGGAAGGAAAAACAATCGTGATACTCTACGGCCGCACCCTGTCGCCCTTCGTCCGCCGCGTCGGCACGTCGCTGAACGTCCTCGGCCTGCCGTTCCATCACGAGGCGCTGTCCGTGGTCAACCACGCCGACCAGATCCGCGAGATCAACCCGCTGGTGCGCGTTCCCGCCGTGGACCTGGACGACGGCACGCGCCTGATCGAAAGCTGGGCCATCCTCGATGCCCTGGACGAGATGGTCGGCCCGGAAAAGGCGTTGGTTCCGCCATCAGGTGCGGCCCGCCGTGACGTGCTGCAACTGGTGTCGTTCGCCGTCGGGGCGTGCGAAAAAACCGTCTCAGCGTACTATGAACGCACCCGTCGGCCGCAGGAGTTCTTCTATCAGGCGTGGGCCGAACAGTGCGAGACGCAGGTGCGCGGCGCCTTCAGCCTGCTCGACGCGCGGGCCGAGGGGCGCGCCTTCCTGGCCGGCGACCGCCTGACCCAGGCCGACATCACCGCCGTCTGCGCCTTCGACTTCGCGGCCACCGTGCTGCCCGACCAACTGACTCCGGCGGCATCCTGGCCCAATCTGGCGGCGTTGAGCGCGCGGTGCAATGCGACACCGGCTTTTGCGTCCACCAAGCCTTAGGAAAATTCCGCTGGCGCGGATGGGCTATCGCCCGGACCCATCTGGAGCAAAGCTCCAGACCTCCTTGTTTTTCTTAAAGAAACAAAAAGGGGTTCGGGGGCCTGCCCCCGAGCGGGCGTGGGCGGCAGCCCACCTTCTTAGGTCACGGGGGCGCCGATAAAAGCGCCCCCGTAATGCTCTACTCAGTGCGCAGGATCAGGTGATACCCGAACGGGGTTTCCACAATGCCGGACATTTCGCCGACTTCCAGGGCGAAGGCGGCCTGATCGAACGAGGCCACCATCATGCCCGGCCGGAACTGGCCCAGATCACCACCCTCGGCGCCCGAGGGGCAATCCGAGGCTTCCTTGGCAAGATCGCCGAATGCGGCGCCGCCAGCGATCTTGTCGCGCAGGGCCTCGATCTCGGTCAGTGCCTCGTCCTTGGAACGGTCGGCGGTGGAACGCATGGAGCCAGCGTACATCAGCAGGATGTGCGCGGCGCGGATGGACGAAGCCATATGGGGTCTCCCGTGGATTGAGTGTCAGGCCGGTATGGGCCATCGGCCGTGCACGGGCAAGCAAAAAACAGGCACAAAAACGGACGCGGCGGCCTCTCCCCCAAGTGACCGCCGCGCCTTCTTTCGCCAACCGTGACGGTAAGGCGGAAGAAACCTGTCTCGCTGTCAGCCGAACTTGTACAGAATGCCGTAGCCACCGCGCGGATAGGACCAGTCGATGTTGGACATGTCCTGGCAGATGATGCGGCAGGTGCCGCATTCCAGGCAGCCGTCAAAACTGGTCGTCACGCTGCCGCCATCCTCGGCCAAGTAGCAGGCTGCCGGACAGGCCGTGGTGCAGGGCTTGTCGGAGCACTCCCGGCACAAGGCGGGGTTTTTGATCGCGATATGCGGCTTTCCCTCGTCCACCCGGTAGCGGTTCTGGAACAGCTTGTCTTCGACCTTGATCATGTTCATATCCCTGTCCCTCAGAGGTTACCGCCAGGCCCGCGCCATCTTCCAGGCATCCCCGAGCAGGCCGCGAATGCCGCGTCCCTTGGTGAAGGCCTGGACCATCTCCTTTTCCTTGGTGATCTTGTCGATGCCGTCAACCCGGAACCACAGGGCGGCGGCTTTGGACAGGATGCCGGGATAGGTCGAGAAGAACTGAGGATTCTCGTGAAGAACCTCCGGCAGGTCCTTGTACTTCTTGAGGTCCTTGATGACAAAGGTATCGTTCAGGCGGGCCCGGTACATGGCGAGGTTGGCGTCGGACAGGGGCTGCCCGGCCTTCTTGAGGTCGATGATCGTCTCGGCCGCGATGCGCCCTGTTGTCAGGGCCATGTTGGACCCTTCGCGGTGCAGAGCGTTGACGAACTGACCGGCATCGCCGCAGATCATCCAGCCGTCGCCCCAGATCTTGGGAATGGCCTTGTAGCCGCCTTCGGGAATGAGGTGGGCGGCGTATTCCTTGACCTCGGACCCTTCGAGCAGCGGCTTGACCGAGGGGTGGTTCTTGAACTTTTCCAGCAGGCTGTACGGGGTCTGGCCGGTCTTCTTGAAGTCCGATACCAGACAGCCGATGCCGACCGCCAGGCTGTCCTTGTTGGTGTAGATGAAGGCCGTGCCGACCATGCCGCCGGTCACCGTGCCGGCAACCTCGATCACCACGCCCTCTTCGTCCTTGAGGTTGAAGCGGGCGTCGATGACGTCCTTGGGCAGGAAGTGCATTTCCTTGACCGCCAGGGCGACGTGCTCGGGCTTCAGCTCGGCATGGAACCCGGCGCGCTGGGCCAGCAGGCTGTTGACGCCGTCGCACAGCACCACCACGTCGGCGAAGATGTCGCCTTCCTCGCGGTCGGTGCGCACACCAATGACGCGGCCCTTGTCATCCTTGAGCAGGTCGGTAACCGTGGTCTCGCAGATGACCAGGGCGCCGGCCTCCTTGACCTTCTTGGAGAACCACTTGTCGTACTGGGCGCGGATGATGGTATAGCGGTTCGGCTTCTCTTCGTTGAAGTCCTCGGACCGATAGTGCGTGCCCATGTAGGAGCGGTCGTCGAGCATCCACAGACGCTGTTCGATGATGTGGCGCTCCAGCGGGCAGTCGTCGCGGAAGTCGGGAATAATCTTCTCGACCGCGTCGGCGTACAGGATGGCACCCTGCACGTTCTTGGAGCCGGCGTACTCGCCGCGCTCGATTTGCAGGACGCTCAGGCCGCCCTTGGCCAGCGTGTAGGCGGCGGCGTTCCCCGAAGGGCCGGCCCCGACCACGATTGCGTCGAATTTCTCGGCCATGGTGTGGTCCTCCTAGTGGGTCAGCCGGCCATGCGGTTCACGGACAGGCGCTTGCGGAACGCCTCCGTGAGCGCGGGCAGGATGGTCAGGGCGTCGCCGACGATGCCGATGTGGGCGATCTCGAAGATGGCCGCGCCGGGGTCGGAGTTGATGGCGACGATGCAGTCGGCACCCTCGACACCGACGCGATGCTGAATGGCGCCGGAAATGCCCGCCGCGATATACAGCTTCGGCCGGATGGTCTTGCCGGTTTGGCCGATCTGACGCTCGGCGGCGATCCAGCCCTTCTGCACCAGCGGCCGCGACCCGCCGTATTCCGCCCCGAGGACCGTGGCAAGGTCGGTCACCAGCTTGAAGTTCTCGGGCTTGCCGAGGCCCAGGCCGCCGGCCACCACCACGTCGGCATAGGCAAGCTGCGCCTTGTCGCTGTCCTGGTCGGCAATGAAGCTGAGGATCTTGGTGACGATGTCATCCTCGGCCATGTTCAGCGGATGTTCGATCAGGCCGCCGACCGGACGGCTTTCGTCCTTGTCCGGCATGGCCATGACGCGGGGCCGGATGGTGGCCATCTGCGGACGGTAGTTCAGGGTATGGATGGTGCACAGCAGCGACCCGCCAAAGGTCGGCCGGGTGGCCGCCAGGGACCGGTCATCGTCGATGGCCAGTTCCGTACAGTCCGCCGTGAGGCCGGTCTTGAGGGTGGTCGCCACGGTCCCCGCCAGGTCACGGCCCAGCGTGGTGGCGCCCAGCAGCAGAACCTCGGGCTGGTAGGTGTTGACGACGTCGGTCAACGCCTTGGCGAACGGCTCGTTGCGATAGTCGGTCAGCAGCGGGTCTTCGACCAGGTACACCGTGTCGGCGCCGTAGGTGTAGCTTTCCGCCACGGCGGCACGGGTTTCGGCGCCGGGCGGCCCCATGACCACGCCGGCCAGTTCCACGCCCAGCTTGTCGGCCAGCTTGCGGCCCTCGCCCAGCAGTTCCCAGGACACCGGGTGAACCACGCCGCGCTCCATCTCGACAAACACCCAGACGTGCTTGTAGCTCTTGAAGTGCTCGGGCAGTTCCTTCTTCATCCCGGCGCGGCCACCGGCCGGCTTGGCGGGAACGGGCTTCTTGGCTTCGCTCATGGGAGGCCCTCCTAACGGGTGCCGGCGGCCAGCTCAAGCATGTCTGCTTCGAGCTTGGGCTGCGCCTTGAAGATGGCGTCGATGGCGGCGGCGGAGATCTCGTCGGCCGACTTGCCGGTGACGTCGATCATGGTCGCCTTGTCCTTGCGGGCGCTGGGCGCGAAAACCTTCTTCACCACCGTGGGCGAGCCCTTGAGTCCGCACAGCGAGATGTCCTCGATGCCGGCCGCTTCGGCGTTCCAGGTGCGCAGTTGGTGACGGGCGGCACGGAACATGTCGGGCATGGTGCCAAAGCGGATGGAGTTCGACCCCTCCAGCATGGTGATGAGGCACGGCAGCGAAGTCTTGAGGACCTGCACGCCGCCTTCGGACCGCCGGTGGACGACCACCTCCCGCTTCTCCAGATCGACACCTTCGACCTTGGCGACATAGGTGAGCTGTTGCAGGTTCAGCCGCTTGGCGATGCCGGGGCCGACCTGAGCGGTGTCGCCGTCGATGGTCTGTTTACCGGCAAAGACGATATCGACCGGGTCGGTCTCGCTGATCTTCTTGATGGCGCTGGCAAGGGCGTAGGACGTCGCCAGCGTGTCCGAACCGGCAAAGAAGCGGTCGGTCAGCAGCACGGCATCGTCGGCCCCCAGACCAAGCGCCTTGCGCAGGCTGTCTTCGGCCATCGGCGGACCCATGCTGAGGACAGTGACCTTGCCGCCCAGCGTGTCGCGCAGGCGCATGGCCTCTTCCAGCGAAAACAGATCATAGGGGTTGATGACCGACGGCACGCCTTGCCGCATGATGGTGTTGGTGACGGGGTGAACGCGGATCTGCGCGCTGTCCGGCACCTGCTTGATGCAAACGACGATGTGCATTCCAACTCTCCATTCACCCGGTGGCCGAGGCACACCCACTCTAAGCAAGCACCGTTCCAGTTTTTCCGACCATCCCCAAAAAGACGGTTTTCAGCGCATCTTGGCGCCATTCACCGCCGGCGAGGCCGAAATGGAAACGGCACATCCACGACAAGCGTGTCGCATGTGCGACAGAACACTTTGGAATCGCTCGAAAAATAAACCCCCATTTGGCGTCATTGTAATGAACCGCCGACAAAAAAGAACCCCCCGGAGAGGAGAGTGTGTCTACCTTTCCGGGGGGCGAAGCGCATTGATATATGTCGGGGATATATGTCGGGGATATATGTCGGCTCATTCAGGCTGCCGGCGGCGGCTCCAGTTCGTCCAGCCCGATGAAGGCCCGGCCGCGCACCTGCTTGAAGACCTTGAACACCCCCTCGGTCACCGCGTCGGACGCGGCAAAGTCGCCGTGGGCCTTGGCCAGCAGGGTTGAATACAAGCTCCTGAGGGCGGCATCATCCAGGCCGTCGAGCTTTTCGCCGGACAGGTAGTCGTGGAACCGCTTGAGGATATGCAGGCGGTTCACCCGCACCACATGCTCGTCAAATGGCACGCGCAGGGCGGCAAAGAAGTCCTCGGCCGAGGACAGGGTGTTCATGTGGTCGAGAAAGGCGCTCATGCTGGGGGAGTCCTTGGACAGGGGGTTCAACTGTGCAGGCGATGGACCAGCGGTTCGGCGCCGAGTTCCAGCAGATCCAGGGCGGCGTCGCGCACCACCAGCGTTTCGCAGTAGAAGTTCCGCAGATCCGCCGGGGTGGGCGCAGACTTGGTGCGCGTGGCATGGTCGCGGACACGGGCCAGCACGGCGCGGGCCTGCGGCTCGGCGGCGGCAAAGCCCAATGCCTCCAGCGCATGGCAAACCGCGGCGATCCCCGAATGCTTGCCCAGAACCAGGGTATGGCGGCGCCCGAGAAGCAAGGGGTCGAGGGCTTGGTAGTTGGCCGGGTCGGCCAGCAGTCCATGCACATGGATGCCGGACTCATGGGTGAACACGCCGGCCCCGACGATGCTCTTGTTGACCGGGATGGGCCGCCCCGACGCCACCGCCACCAGATCGGAGATCGGCGGCAGGTGACGCGGCGCGATGCCGGTTGTGCGGCCATGAAGCTGTTCCAGCGCCACGGCGACTTCTTCGAGCGGCGCGTTGCCGGCCCGTTCGCCAAGTCCGTTGACCGTGGTCGAGACATGGGTCGCCCCGCCCAGCACGGCGGCCAGGGAATTGGCGGTGGCCAGCCCCAGGTCGTCGTGGGCGTGGATTTCCAGTTCGAGGTTGGTGTCGCCGCGCAGCACTTCAAAGGCGGCGCGCGTCGCAAAGGGCTCCAGGATGCCCAGGGTGTCGGCAAACCGGAAGCGCCGGGCGCCGGCCTCCTCGGCCACTTCGATCACGGCGCGCAGGAAGTCGAGGTCGGCCCGCGAGCTGTCCTCGCCGCCCAGCGACACCGCCAGCCCCAGGCCGACCGCCCGCTTGATGACGGCCCGCACCTCGGACAGGACCCAGCCCCGGTCGCGCTGCATCTTGCGGGCAATCTGCTGGTCCGACACCGGCACGGACACGTTGACGGCTCTCACGCCACAGGCGACGGCCAGGTCCACATCCCCATCGAGCAGCCGGCACCACGCGATGGGTACGGCGTTCAGCTTGAGATCGACCACGGCGCGGATGCTGTCGCGCTCCTCCGGCCCCATGGCAGGAATGCCGACTTCGAGTTCCGGCACCCCGGCGGCGTCCAGGGCAGCGGCGATGGCGAGCTTCTCGTTGAGCGTGAAGGCCACGCCCGCCGTCTGCTCGCCGTCGCGCAGGGTGGTGTCGTTGATGATGACGGGTACGGCCATGGCAACCTCCCCTTCACGAGCGATCAGGCGTACTCGGGCTTGAACGCCTCGGCACGCGGGGCACCGTTGTCCCAGTAGGGGGACAGGGACCGCAGCCGTCCGATGATCTCGGGCACCGCAGCGATCACTTGATCGATCTCGGCCTCGGTCGTTTCGCGCGACAGCGAGAACCGGATGGCGCCGTGCGCCGCCGTGAACGGAATGTCCATGGCCCGCAGCACATGGCTGGGCTCCAGCGACCCCGAGGTGCAGGCCGACCCCGACGAGGCGGCGATGCCGACCCGGCTGAGGAACAGCAGGATGCCCTCGCCCTCAATGTACTCGAACGCGATGTTGGTGGTGTTGGGCAGGCGGTCGTGGACATTGCCGGTCACAAAGCAATGGCCGACGGTTTCCAGCAGCGCCTTTTCCAGCTTGTCGCGCAGAGCCTTCACCGTGGTGTTTTCCTGGTCCATATGGACCAGGGCCAGTTCGGCCGCCTTGCCAAGGCCGATGATGGCGGTGGTGTTCTCGGTCCCGGCGCGGCGCTCGCGCTCCTGATGGCCGCCGCGCAGCAGCGGGCGGAACCGGATGCCCCGGCGCACGTACAGGGCGCCCACGCCCTTGGGCGCGTGCAGCTTGTGGCCGGACAGCGACAGCATGTCGATGTTGGTCTCGGCCAGCCGCAGCGGCACCTTGCCGACCGCCTGGACGGCATCGGTATGGAACAGGATGCCGTGTTCCTTGGCCATGTCGGCCAGGGCCTCGACCGGGAAAATGGTGCCCGTCTCGTTGTTGGCCCACATGATGGACACCACGGCAACGCGCGGCGACAGGGCGGCCTTGTAGGCGTCAATGTCCAGACGGCCCTGCTTGTCCACCGGGATGATGTGCAGGACATACCCTTCGTGCTTGGCGAGGTGGCGGCAGACCTCCAGGACGGCCGGATGCTCGACCGCGCTGGTGATGATCTCGCGACGGTCGGGGGCGACCTTCAGGGCCGACAGGATGGCCGTGTTGTTGCTTTCCGTACCGCCCGAGGTAAACACGATCTCCGTGTCATGGGCAGCGCCGAGCAGCGCGGCGACGCGGGCGCGGGCCTCGCGCATCTTGCCGCCAACCTCGGCGCCGAAGCTGTGGATCGACGACGGGTTGCCGAAATGCTCGCTGAAGAACGGCAGCATTTCCTCGACCACGCGCGGATCGACGCGGGTGGTGGCGTTGTTGTCGAGATAGATTCCGGTGGGTCCGCTCATGGCGTGCGCTCCTGCTCAGGCGAAACGACGGGCTTCGTGCGGGATGACCCGCAACGGACGGCCGATCTTGTCGATCAGCGCCTGTTGCACGCCCTGCATGGTGACGGCGCTCATCTGGCAGCCGGCGCAGGCGCCGACCAGCTTGACGAACACGCTGTCGCCGTCCACATCGACCAGTTCGATGTCGCCGCCATCGGCCTGGAGGTGCGGACGCAACTCCTCGATGGCCTGCTGGATGACCATGATTTTTTGCAGGTTGGTCATGGCCGGGGCGGCGGCCTGAGCCTTCTTCGCGCCTTCGGCCAGGGGGCTTATCTGGATCAGGCCAGACGCCGCCGGGGCCGGTGCAGCGGCTGCGGCCGCGCCACCGTAGACATAGGCTTCCTCAGCCTTGAGCAGGCCTTCGGCGACCATCGCGGCATTGATGTCGGCCAGCTTCTCCTCGATCTTCTCGAAGCACGTCTTGCACGACCCGCCGGCCTTGGTATAGGCGGTGACCTGCTCGATGGTGGTCAGGCGGTTGCCGCGCACGGCGCGATCCAACATGCCTTCATCCACGCCGAAACACTTGCAGATCAGGGCGCCTTCCTCGTGGTCGTCGTCGGCCAGTTCCTCGCCGGTAAAGTTGGCGATGGCAGCGATCAGCGCCTCGTGGCCCATCACCGAGCAATGCATCTTTTCCGGCGGCAGGCCGCCCAGGAAGTCGGCGATGTCCTGGTTGGTGATGGTGCGCGCCTCGTCGATGGTCTTGCCGATGACGATTTCCGTCAGGGCGGAACTCGACGCGATGGCCGACCCGCAGCCAAAGGTCTGAAACCGGGCATCGGTGATGACCTGGGTGTCGGGATCAACCTTGATCATCAGGCGCAGCGCATCGCCGCACGAGATGGACCCCACCTCCCCCACGCCATTGGCGCCGTCGAGGACGCCCGCGTTCTTGGGATTGAAGAAGTAGTCCTTGACCTTGTCGGTGTAGTTCCACATCGCGGGGGAGCCCTTCCAGCCAGTGTTCCAGATCGTGTTATCGGTTAGGCGGCAAACGACTTGCCGCAACTGCACTTGCCTTCGGCGTTGGGGTTCTCGAACTGGAACCCGGACCCGCCGATGCTCTCCACGAAGTCCAGCGTGGTGCCGGCGATCAGGGCGGCGCTGTCGGTGTCGATGAAGACGGACACGTCGCCGAATTCGAGGACCGTGTCCCCCTCCTCGGCGACGTTTACCAGCCCCATGCGGTACTGGTATCCGGCGCAGCCCCCGGCCGAGACCATGATGCGCAGGCCGGCCGCCTCGCCCTTGACCCTGCGGATGGCGTCCTGCGCCGCTGCGGTGACATGGATCATGACAAAGCCCTCCTTGGGGGTGGTCCCGAGGAAGACCTTGCAAGGACGATGCCAAACATTGGAACCTTTGAAATCTCTGGAATCACACGGCACGGGGCCTGTCGGATGCCCGACACCGTGTCGCACATGCGACAGGGCCGACGAATGCCGGGATCTGTCGCTTCACCCTCAAAGTTTCACATGTTTACAATGATTATATGGTACAATTCCCTGACGTATTTCTCCGGGGGGAGGCCAACCACGATGTTTTCGAACATGAAGATTGGCGGCAGGCTGTTCATCCTGATCGCCACAGCGATCGCAGCCCTGGCCGTCATTGGCGCGATCGGCGTGTTTGCCACCGCCTCCATCAATTCCATGCTGGACCGCGCGCGTGCCGAAGCGCAGCGACCGATGATGCAGTTCAGCAACATCAACGAACAGCTTCAGGAAAGCTTCCGGCAGCTTTATGCGGCGTCCCTGCACAATCCGTCGCTACGGGCCGCGCCGTACCATAATCATCCGGTTACGCTGCACACCGACGCCGTAGTCAAGGCCGTCCAGGCGGTCAACGAGGAACTGTCGGCCTACCGCGCCTCGACGGCCGGATCGCTGTTCCCGGCTGACCTGTCCAAGTTTCAGACCACATGGACCACGCTGACCGGCGAAAGCCTGGCCCGCGCCACAGATCTGGCGAACATGGACAGCGCGGATGGCTACGAGGACCTGGGCATCCACCTGACCACGACCGTCCTGCCGCAGTTCAATACCGCCAAGCTGAGCGCGGCGAAGGTGCTTCTGGAACACCAAGCCTACGCCGACCGACTGGTCGCCGAGGCCGCCGCCCAATATAACTTCGCCAAGTGGGGCATCATCCTGGGCGGTCTGGGCATCGGTGCCCTGGTGTTGTTCGGCGCCATCCTGATCGGGCGGTCGATCACCCGGCCGATCCTGTCCATGACCAGCGCCATGCACGTGCTGGCCGGCGGCGACAAGACCATCGCCATTCCCGGCACGGAACGTCACGACGAAGTGGGCGAAATGGCCGCCGCCGTGCAGGTGTTCAAGGACAACATGATCAAGGCCGACCAGTTGTCGGCCGAACAGAAGCGTGAGCAGGAAGCCCGCAACAAGCGGGCAGAAACCGTCACCCGCCTGACCACCGAGTTCGACTCGCGGGTCGGCAGCGTGCTGGGCGCCGTGTCAGCCGCCGCGACCGAGATGGAGGCCACCGCTGGCACCATGTCGAGCACCGCCGACCAGACCAGCCACCAGGCGTCGGCCGTTGCCGCCGCCGCCGAGGAGGCCGCCGCCAACGTGCAGACGGTGGCCAGTTCGGCCGAGGAACTGACCGCCTCCATTCACGAAATCTCGCGTCAGGTCGCCCGCTCGACCGAGATCGCCAGCGCCGCCGTCGACAAGGCCAACCACACCCACGAACAGGTGCGCGGCCTGGCCGAGGCGGCCAGCAAGATCGGCGAGGTGGTCAACCTCATCACCGACATTGCCGACCAGACCAACCTCCTGGCGTTGAACGCCACCATCGAGGCGGCACGGGCCGGTGACGCCGGCAAGGGCTTTGCCGTGGTCGCCAACGAGGTCAAGAATCTCGCCAACCAGACCGCCAAGGCGACCGAGGAAATCAGCCGCCAGATCCGCGCCGTGCAGGAAGAAACCCAGGAAGCCGTCGAAGCGATCAACGAAATCACCGAGGTCATCAGCTCGATGAACGAGATCGCCACCACCATCGCCAGCGCGGTGGAGGAACAGGGTGCGGCCACGGCCGAAATCGCCCGCAACGTCGAGGAAGCCGCCGCCGGCACGGGGGAAGTCACCTCCAACATCGTCGGCGTCAACCAGGGCGCTGGCGAAACCGGTTCGGCCGCCGGCGAGGTCCTGGAAGCGTCCCGCGAACTGTCCCAGCAGGCCGACACCCTCAAAGGCGTGGTCGAAAAGTTCCTGCACGACGTCCGCGCCGCCTGACCCCGGACGCTGCGCCCCGTTTAGGCCCAATATCGACCGCATAAAGCACACCGGACCTTGACGGGAATCAAGACGGCGTCCCCCACCCTGTGGCACAACGGCCTCGCTCCCCCAGAGCATAGTCCGGAGACGCCCCGATGACCGCCCTCGCCCTTGCCTGGTCCGATTCCCTGAAGGTCAACGTCGAGTTCATCGACCACGACCACGCCGAATTCATCGCCCTGCTCAATGCCGCCACGCAGGCCGACGATGCCGCGCTGCCGGCCGCCTTCGACGCCCTGCTGACCCACACGGTCGAGCATTTCGCCCGCGAGGAAGAGTTGATGGACCGCGTCGGATTCTTCGCCAGCGACTGCCACAAGGGCGAACACGCCCGCGTCCTCAACGAGGCCCGCCGCTTCCGCACCCACCTCGACGGCGGCAACGTCGCCTATGTGCGCGCCTATCTGGCCGACCATCTGCCACAATGGTTCATCCTGCACCGCAACACCATGGACAACGCCACCGCCGCGTTTGCGCTGCAAAAGGTATGATAACGGCCTAATCCAACAACGCTCTTGCAAAAACCCGCCGCTCCCTTAGCCTCAAGCAAACAACTGCCGGAGAGAAGGGGGCGGCCATCATGCCAGCGCATGTCATCACCATCGCGCAGCAGAAGGGCGGAGCAGGCAAGACCACGCTCGCCGCGCAGCTTGCCGCCGCCTTCGTCAAGGCTGGCGCCAAGGTGGCCGTCATCGACATCGATCCACAAAAAAGCCTGGCCGGCTGGCACGGCGTGCGCTGTGCCGCCCTAGAAGGCAGCGGCGAGAGCGGCGGCGGCATCGGCCTGACCGAGGTCGCCGGCTGGCGCCTGAGTACCGAACTGGAGCGCCTGCGGGCCGGCCACGACTGGATCATCATCGACAGCCCGCCCCACGCTGAAACCGATGCCAAGGCCGCCATCCGCGCCGCCGACCTCATCCTGGTGCCGGTGCAGCCCAGCCCCATGGACCTGTGGGCCATCGGCCCGACCCTGGAGGCCGCGCGCAAGGAAAAGCGCCAGGCCGTGCTGGTCCTCAATCGCATGCCGCCGCGTGGCAACCTGCCCGACCGCATCGTCGCCGAACTGGCCAAGCTGGATGTTCCGGTGGCCGACAGCAGGCTGGGCAGCCGCGTCGCCTTCGCGGCCTCCATGATGGAGGGCAAAGGCGTGGTCGAAACCCAGCCGCGCAGCGCCGCAGCCCAGGAAATCCGCGCCCTGGCCGACGAAGTCACGGCCATGCTCCGCAAACCCAGGTAGGTAGACTTAATGTTTTATTCTCTGCTGATCGCCCTGCACATGCTCGGCGCCATCGTGTGGGTGGGCGGCATGTTCTTTGCCACCCTGGTCCTGCGTCCGGCCACCCAGGTGCTGGAGCCCCATGACCGTCTGGTCCTGTTCAGCAAGGTATTCCCCCGCTTCTTCCGCTGGGTGTGGATCAGCCTGATCGCCCTTCTGGTGTCCGGGTACTGGGTGGTGTTCGGCCTGTATGGCGGATTCGCCAACGTCGGCGTCCACGTTCACATCATGCAGTTGACCGGCCTCATCATGGTCGGCCTGTTCGCCACCCTGTACTTCGTGCCGTTTCGCCGGTTCGAGCAGGCCGTGGCCGGCAACGATATGCTTGCCGCCAGCAAGCACATCGCCACCATCCGCACCATCATCACCATCAACCTCGTCCTTGGCCTCATCACCTCCGCCCTCGGCGCGGCGCGGGTGTTTTGGGGGTAGGGGGAAAGCGGGCTCTGCCCGCACCCGCCAGGAGCCACGGGCTCCTGGACCTCGGGAACAAGGTTTTTCAAGCCGCGCGCAGCGCAGAAAACGGCAAGACTGTCTGCCTGCGGCGCAAGAGAAAGAGATCCTTCATGGGTTCCAAGGACCAATAGCCCTTGGCGGGCCTGGGCAGCGCCCAGTTCTTCCTCCGTCACGGCCTCACACCGGCTCCACCAGTTCCGTCCGCACCCTGATTTCGCTGTGCAATGTCCGGTGCACCGGGCATTTGTCGGCGATTTCCAGGAGTTTGGCGCGGGTGGCGGCGTCGAGGTCGCCGATCAGTTCCACCTGGCGTTCGATGACGTCCACCTTGCCGTTGGTCGTTTCGCAGTCGGCGCAGTCGGTGGCGTGGGCCTTGCTGTGTTTCAGGCGCACGGCCACGCGGTCCAGCGGCAGGCCCTTGCGATCGGCGTACATGCGGATGGTCATGGACGTGCACGCCCCCAGCCCGGCCAGCAGCAGGTCATACGGCCCCGGCCCGGTGTCGGTGCCGCCGACCGAAACGGGTTCATCGGCGCGCAGGCGGTGGCGGCCGACCACCACGCTTTGGGCAAAAGACCCCAGGCCGTTCTCGGCCACCAGCACCACGCCGTCTTCCAAAGGCCGGTCGGCCAGATCCGGGCGCGGCTCGGCCCCGGCGCCCAGGTAGCGGCGGGACCATGCGGCGATCACGTCGGCCACATAGGTGGCGTCCTCGCGCCGGGTCAGCAGGTGGTCGGCGTCATCCAGCGATACAAAGCTCTTGGGGTGCTTGGCCGCCTGATAGATGTGCTGGGCATTGTCGATACTGACCTGGCGGTCGAGCGGCGCGTGAAACAGCAGCAAAGCCTTGCGCATGTGGGCGATGCCGTCGAGAAGGCGGTGTTCGTCGATGTCGTCCAGAAAGCCCCGGTTGATCGTGAACGGCCGCCCGCCGATGCACACCTCGGCCTCGCCGGCGGCCTCGATGGCTGGCACCGACTCGCGGAACAACTCGATGACATGCGACGGCCCGGCCGGGGCATTGATCGACACCACCGCGCGGGCCGAGGCGATGCGCGGCGCGGCGGCCAGCACAGCGGCGCCGCCCAGGCTGTGGCCGATGAGCAGCGCCGGACCAGCACGGTTCTCGGCCAGCCACGCGGCGGCGGCTTCGAGGTCGGCGACATTGGAGGAGAAGTTGGTGTTGGCGAACTCGCCCTCGCTGGCCCCCAGGCCGGTGAAGTCGAAGCGCAGCACGGCGATGCCACGTTCCGCCAGCCCGGTCGAGATGCGCGACGCCGCGAACACGTCCTTGGAACAGGTGAAGCAGTGGGCGAACAGGGCATAGGCCACCGGCTCGTCCTCGGGCAGATCCAGGCGGGCGGCCAGGGTGTGGCCGTGGGCGCCGGGGAATTCCACCTTCTCGCTACGTCCGCTCATGCGTTTCTCCTGGGGCTTGTATGGTGGGCCGCTCAAGGCTAACCCTTTACGGGCGGCAGAAAAACAGGAGACGCTCCATGACTGACGATCAGCGCACCCCCCGGACCGTGGATATCGTGGAGCGCGAGCGGGTCTACAACGGGTACTTCAAAATCGACCGTTTCCGCCTGCGCCACGAACTGTTCCAGGGCGGCATGGGCAAGGACGTCATCCGCGAGGTGGCCGAGCGGGGGCATGCCGTCGCCGTGATGCTTTATGACCCCGACCGCGACGCCTGCGTGATGATCGAGCAGTTCCGCCCCGGTGCGTATGCGGCGGGCTGGGATGCCTGGCTGCTGGAGGTCGTCGCCGGCATCATCGAGGACGGCGAATCGGCCGAGGACGTCGCCCGCCGCGAATGCGTCGAGGAAGCCGGGGTGACGGTGGACGACTTGATCGCCGGCCCCGCCTATCTCGCCAGTCCCGGTGTCCTGACCGAGAGCATCAGCCTCTATGTCGGGCGCGTCGATTCGACCCGCTGCGGTGGGGTCCACGGCCTGGGCGAGGAGGGCGAGGACATTCGCGTGATGGTCCTGACGGTCGAGGAGTTGCGCCGGATGCTCGACGAACACCGCCTGACCAATGCAACCACGCTGATTTCGGTCCAATGGCTGCTGCTGAACCGTGATCGCCTACGCAAGCAGTGGGGTATCGCTTGAAGTTACACTCCAGGCGACCTACTCTTTGTGCATTCAACTGAGTTAGAGGACTTTCTTCCCATGGATATCCGCGACGGCTTCATCGGCACCATCGGCAACACTCCCCTCATCCGCCTGAAGTGGGCGTCCGAGCAGGCCGGTTGCACCATCCTGGGCAAGGCGGAGTTCCTCAATCCCGGCGGGTCGGTCAAGGATCGCGCCGCCTTGGCCATCATCGAGGACGCCGAGGAAAAGGGCCTGCTCAAGCCGGGCGGTACCATCGTCGAGGGCACCGCCGGAAACACCGGCATCGGCTTGGCCCTGGTCGGCAACGCGCGCGGTTACAAGACCGTGATCGTGATGCCGGAAACCCAGAGCCAGGAAAAGAAGGACATGCTGCGCCTGTGCGGCGCCGACCTGCGGCTGGTCCCGGCGGTGCCCTACAAAGACCCCATGAACTATGTGCGGTATTCGGGGCGGCTGGCCGAGGAACTGGGCGGTTTCTGGGCCAACCAGTTCGACAACACCGCCAACCGCGCCGGCCATTACCGCACCACCGGGCCGGAAATCTGGGACCAGACCGAGGGCACGGTAACCGGCTTCACTTGCGCGGTGGGCACCGGCGGAACCCTGTGGGGGGTCAGTCAGGCCCTGAAGGAGCGCAACAAGAATATCGTCTGCGCACTGGCCGACCCCTATGGCTCGGCGCTGTTCGACTGGGTCAAGCACGGCGAACTGAAGTCCGAGGGCGGTTCGATCACCGAGGGAATCGGCCAGGGCCGCGTGACCGGCAACCTCGAAGACCTGCTGGTGGACGACGCCCTGCGCATCTCCGACTCCGAGGCGCTGGACGTTGTGTTCAACCTGCTCATCAAGGACGGCCTGGTGCTGGGCGGGTCGTCGGGCATCAACGTGGCGGCCGCCATTCATCTGGGCCGCACGCTCGGCCCCGATGCCGTGGTGGCGACAATCCTGTGCGACAGTGGAACCCGATACCAGAGCAAGTTGTTCAATCCGGACTTCCTGCGCTCCAAGGGGCTTCCGATCCCGCCCTGGATGGCGTAGGGATCAAGGTAAGCCCGATCAACGGGCTACCGGAGTCCACGGAGAGGAAACACCCATGTCCGACGTCCCCGCCCTGGTCAGCACCGCATGGCTGGCCGAGCGCCTGAGCGCGCCCGACATCCGAATCGTCGATGCCAGCCACTACGTCCCGACAGTCCAGCGCGACGCCCGCGAGGAATACGAGGAATGCCACATTCCCGGCGCCGTGTTCTTTGACATCGACGAGATCAAGGACACCAAGAGCCCCTACCCCCACATGATGCCGCCGCCCGAGGTGTTTTCCTCCAAGGTGCGCCGGCTGGGCCTGGGCGACGGCAATCACATCGTGGTCTATGACGGCAACGGCGGGGCCAGCGCCGCCGCCCGCGTGTGGTGGATGTTCCGGGTGTTCGGTAACTCCAACGTCTCGGTACTGGACGGCGGCATGCCCAAGTGGCTGCGCGAGGGCCGCCCGACCGACGACATGCCGCCCATCCCGCGCGAGCGCCACTTCACCCCCCGCATCGACACCACCCTGATCCGCACCGCCGAGGACGTCCTGAAGGAAGTCGAAACCGGCCGCGCCCAGGTGGCCGACGCCCGCTCCGCCGGCCGCTACCGGGGCGACGACCCCGAACCGCGCGCGGTATCCCGCCAGGGCCACATCCCCGGCAGCGTCAGCCTGCCGTTCCTCGACCTCATGGACCCGCGCGAGCTGACCATGAAGGACCCGGCCGAGATCAAGGCCTGCTTCGCCGCCGCCGGCATCGACCTGTCCAAACCCCTGACCGCCACCTGCGGTTCAGGCGTCACCGCCTGCGTCATCGCCCTGGCCGCCGAACTGATCGGCAAGTCCGATGTCGCGATCTATGACGGGTCCTGGGCCGAATGGGCCGAACGGCCGGAGTTCCCCATCGAAAGCGGCCACCCGCCGACGCCCCTGGACCACCACGCGGCGACGACGGAGTAAGTTTTGGTCCGCTGACGCGGACGGGCTGCCGCCCACGCCCGCTTGGGGCAAGCCCCAAACCCCATTGTTTTTCTTCAAGAAAACAAAAATGGGTTCGGGGGCCTGCCCCCAAGCGGGTGTGGACGGCAGCCCACCATTGCCCCTACTCCGCCGCCATCGCCATGGGCGGTTCGTCCAGCCGAGGCATCAACTCGGCCCAGCGGCGTTCGGCGTCCTCCACGGCGCGGTCCTTGATGGCGCCGTAGCCCCGGATGGTGGCGGGTACGGCGGCGATCTCGATGCCGACCGGCAGGGTGTGGGGCGACAGCTTGGCGAGCACGGTTTCCATGCGCTCGCGGTATTCGGTGATCAAGCGGCGTTCCATGCGACGTTCGGCAGTCCGGCCGAAGGGGTCGAGGGCGGTTCCGCGCAGGCCCTTGAGGCGGGCCAGCCCCTTCATGGCGGTGAGGATCCACGGCCCGAACTGGCGCTTCTTGTCGCCCAGCAGCGGCGGAGCGAGGTGCAGGGTAACCCGCGTGTCGCCCTGGAACGTCCGCTTGAGGTCGGCGGCGAAGGTGCCATCGGTGTACAGCCGGGCGACCTCGTATTCATCCTTGTAGGCCATCAGCTTGTAGAGGTTACGGGCCACGGCCTCGGTCAGGGCGCGTTTGCCGGACACGCGGGCCTCGGTCTGCTCGACCTGCGCCACAAATGCGGCGTAGGTTTCCGCATAAGAGGCGTTCTGATAGGCTGTCAGGTCGGCCGTCCGCCGGGCGATGATCTCCGGCAGGGTGCGGGCCGGCGGCAAGGACTGCCCGCCCTGCGCGTCCACCACCCGGTCCACGAAGGCCGGATCATGGGCGGCCAGCCGGCCCCACGCCAGGGTCCGCTTGTTGGCGACCACGGCGACGCCGTTCAGTTCCACGGCGCGCTCCAGGGCCTCCAGGCTGACCGGGACCAGCCCCTTCTGCCACGCATAACCAAGCATGAACAGGTTCGCGGCGATGGAGTCACCGAGCAACGCCGTCGCCAGCCGGTTGGCGTCAACGAAGTGCGTGCGGTCCTCGCCCACCGCATTCCGCAGGGCCTTCTTGAGGCTTTCAGCCTGAAGGCTGGCGTCGGGGCTGCGCACGAAGGCGGCGGTGGGGATTTCGGTGGTGTTGGCGACCACGGTGGAATGACCGGCGCGCAGGGTGCCAAGCGCCTCAGGACTGGCCCCGACCACCATGTCGCAGGCCAGCAGAACCTCGGCCTGACCGACGTCGATGCGGACCTGGTTCAGGGCCTCGGGCGAGGCGCCGATGCGGACGTGACTGAGCACCGCCCCGCCCTTTTGCGCAAAGCCCATGAAGTCCAGCACGCTAGCGCCCTTGCCTTCCAGGTGGGCGGCCATGCACAGCAGGGCGCCCACGGTGACGACACCGGTTCCGCCGACCCCGGTGACCAGGATTTCGAACGGCTCGCCCAGACTGGGCGCGGCCGGCAGCGGCAGGGCGGCCAGACGGGCGGCCAGATCAACCTCGTCGGTCTGCGCGGCGTCGGGCTTGCGCGGGGCGCCGCCGTGGACGGTCACAAAGCTCGGGCAGAAGCCGTTCAGGCAGGAATAGTCCTTGTTGCAGGAGTTCTGGTCGATCTGGCGTTTGCGGCCGAACTCGGTTTCGAGCGGGACGACGGACAGGCAGTTGGACTTGACGCCGCAGTCACCGCAACCTTCGCAGACCGCCTCGTTTATCATCACCCGCTTGGGCGGATCGACCATCAGGCCGCGCTTGCGCTTGCGCCGCTTCTCGGCCGCACATTCCTGGTCGTAGACCAGCACCGTGACGCCCTCGACGCCCGACAGGTCGCGCTGCACGGCGTCCAAGTCGTCCCGGCCATGGATGGTCACGCCGGGTGCGAAATCGGTGCCGCGTGGGTACTTGTTGGGCGCGTCGGTGACCACGGCGATGCGTTTGACGCCCTCGGCATGAACCTGGCGGGTGATCTCGGGCACGCTGAGCGGCCCGTCGTGGGGCTGGCCGCCGGTCATGGCGACGGCGTCGTTGAACAGGATCTTGTAGGTGATGTTGACCTTTGCGGCGACAGCCTGCCGCAGGGCCATCAGCCCGGAGTGGTAATAGGTGCCGTCGCCCAGGTTCTGGAAGACATGCTTGCGGGTGGAGAACGGCGCCTGTCCGACCCAGTTCACACCCTCGCCGCCCATCTGGATCAGGCCCTCGGTCTGGCGGTCCATCCAACTTGCCATGAAGTGGCAACCGATGCCCGCAAATGCCTTGGATCCCTCAGGAATTCGAGTTGACGTGTTGTGTGGGCAGCCTGAGCAAAAGTAAGGCACACGCGTCACATCCGGCGGAACGTCGTGGCCCTGCTGGCAGGTTGGGAAAGCTGCGCTCATCCGTCGCGAAAGCTGAGCGCGAAGATCGGGGAAGGCCACCCCCAACCGCTCGACCAAGGCCGGGGCGATGCGTGAGGGACGCAGTTCACCGACCGTCGGCAGCAGCGATTTGCCGATAATCCTGGGCGCCCTGGCCTGCCCGTAGAGCAACGTCTTGAGTTGGTCCTCGATGACCGGGCGCTTTTCCTCGATGACCAGGATTTCCTCCAGCCCGGCGGCAAAGCGGCGCAGGCCAGTGGCCTCCAGCGGCCACGACAGCCCGACCTTGAGGAGGCGCACCCCCCGCCCGACCAGTTCCGCGTGACTGAGGTCCAGCCGGTCGAACACCTCCAGGGCGTCCATATGCGCCTTGCCGGTGGTGACGATGCCCAGGCGGGCGTTCGGTGCGTCGATCACCAGCCGGTCCAGCGGATTGGCGCGTGCAAAGGCCTGCACGGCCTCCAGCTTGGCGGCCAGACGCTCCTCCAAGGCAAGGCTCGGCAGGTCCGGCCAGCGGTAGTGCAGGCCGCCCGGCGGCGGGGTGAAGTCGGTCGGCGTCGTGAACGTCAGGCGGTGCGGATCGACGTTGATCGACGCGGCGCTCTCCACCGTTTCAGAAATCGCCTTAAAGCCGACCCAGGTACCGGAAAACCGCGACAACGCCCAGCCGTACAGGCCGAAATCCAGGTAGTCCTGAAGGTTGGCCGGATTGAGCACCGGCATGGACCACGCCATGAATGCCTGTTCGGACTGGTGCGGCATGGACGACGACACCACGCCGTGGTCGTCGCCGGCCACCACCAGCACCCCACCGTGTGGGCTGGAGCCATAGGCGTTGCCGTGCTTCAGGGCATCGCCGGAGCGGTCAACGCCCGGACCCTTGCCGTACCACAGCGCGAACACGCCGGTGACCGAGCCTTCGCCGCTGCCCTCGACCTGCTGCGAGCCGAGAACCGCCGTGGCGGCCAGATCCTCGTTGATAGCCGGTTGGAACCGGACGTTGGCGGCGTCCAGATGCTTGGCCGCCTGCCACAGCGCCTGATCGTAGCCGCCCAAAGGGCTGCCCCGGTAACCCGAGATGAACCCGGCGGTATCCAATCCCGCCGCACGATCGCGTGCCGCCTGCATCAGTGGCAGGCGGACCAGCGCCTGTGTGCCGGTCAGGTAGACCCGCCCAGCCTCCCGCGCATAACGGTCGTCCAGCCGATATTCGGCATCAAAGGCAGCCATGAAAACCTCCCGACAGTCGGTTGCCACACCAGTAGGGTGGGGCTTATCCGAGTGCGATTTGTTCTCATTTTACCAATGCACGGCGGAAATAGGCTTTCCCTCTCACCCCGTTCCGGGGGTAAATTGGAAAGGTTCTTGCCCGCAACAGCCCCAATCTGGAAAGGCCTTGCCATGCGCGTCCAACTTGATGGGTCCGAGCGCCGCATCCTGACCGAACTTCAAGGCAACGCCCGGCTGACCAATCAGGAATTGGCCGAGCGCATTGCACTGTCTCCCTCGCCATGCTGGCGCAGGGTGCGGAGCCTGGAGGAGCGCGGCGTCATCCGGGGCTACGTGACGCTGCTGGACCCGCGCAAGGTTGGCATCGGCGAAAGCGTGTTCTGCAACGTCACGCTGGAACGCCACACCGAAGGCGCGGTCGAACGGTTCGAGATGGAGGTCATGCGCCACCCCGAAATCCTGGAGTGTTACGCCATGACCGGCGACGCCGACTATCTGTTGCGCGTGGTGGTGGACGAAGTGCGGTCCTACGACCGTTTCCTACAGGAATTCATCTTCCGCCTGCCGGGCGTCGCCAACGTGCGCAGCCACTTCGCGCTGCGTGCTGTGAAATATGACACCGCCCTGCCGCTGGGCCAGTTCGACGAGCAGGACCCCTAAGGGGCGTCACCCCCATTTGGGCATGCTGCTCATGGTGATGCCGGCGAGTAAGGCAATGAGGGCCAAGCCAGCCATGATGGCCATGGCAATCTTGTCGCGGTTCACGGACGTCGTCCTTTTCAACTTGAGCCAGTCTCGCAGACAGTCTAGGCAGCCCGTTGCCATTAGGAAAGAAAATCCCTCCGGCTTCCGATTCGCGGCCGACCGGATAAAATCGGGCACAAAATCCGCCTTCCGTCACTTCCACTGTCGAATGAATTGCAGCGCGCCAGGGCGCACAAATCCTGCATTTTATGCACTCATGCGCTGGATGCAGGGCGCCCCGCGAAAATCACCATTGCACCCTGCCCCGCTCCTGCCAAAATCCGCCGCCAGTGTGGACGGAGATCGCGTGTCGCCTCTCCTTGGGTTTTCGGGACCAAACAAACCATGATCATTGCATACCGTGGCCTTGCTCTGGGCGCTCTTGTCCTGGGTGCTTTCCTTGCCGCGACACCGTCGTCCCCTGCCTTTGCGGCCGACGCCCCCTACGCCAACGAAAAGGCCAAGGCCGAGCGCGCTGCGGCGACCGCTCCGGCGGCCCGTCCAGCCCCCGCCTCCAGCCCAAAGCCGACTCCCGCAGCCGTGCCGGGCGTCCCCGCCCCCAAGGCCTTGCAGCCCGACATCGCCGGCGAGTGCGCCTGGACCGGCAAGCGCGTGATCGGCCTGCTCGCCCGCGACGACGTGGACACCGCCAAGCGGTTCCTTGAGTTCTACACCCTGTTCAACTGCCGTCAGGCGCACCTCGCTCCCGTGATGCGCTGCATGATCCTGGAAACCACCAACGCTCCCCCCGAAGAAGCCGAAGCGGCGCGCGTTGATCGCTGCTGGTCCGCCAGCAGTCTGTAAGACGCCGCACGCGCCTGACCGCAGCCCCGCCAGGACTCCATCCGGCGACGTAGGGCTACGCGAAAAGGGCGATTGCGCGCCGCAAAATAACCACTCTTGCGGCGCCCTTCTGCCGCATCCGTAACTTATGCTCTAACGCAGTTGCGTCGGCATTCAGGGGTTCAGTGCATTATGCGAGGCACCGTCGTTGCGATTCTGCTCGCCACCGTGGTCGCCGCCGCGGCCCACCTGACCGTCTGGCAGATCGCCGGCGTGACGGTGACGCCGCCGGATGTGGACGGCGCGATACACTCGCTGTCGTTCAGCCCATTTGGCCCCGACGAGGATGCCGAGCGAACCGCTTCGGTTTCGGCCGAGCGGCTGGACGCCGACCTGACCCTTCTGGCAGGCGTGACATCAACGGTCCGTATCTACTCGACCAGCCAGGGCCTCGATCAGGTTCCCGCCATCGCCCGGCGTCACGGCCTGAACGTGACTGTCGGCGCCTGGGTGGACAAGGACCTGGAACGCACGACGAAGGAAATTGAAACCGCCGTTACCCTGGCGCGCGAAAACTTCAACGTCCGCTCCGTCTACGTCGGCAACGAGGCCGTGATGCGCAAAGACATCACGCCGGATGACCTCATCACCCTGATCCGTCAGGTCAAGCGCCGCGTGTCGGTCCCGGTGACCACCGGCGAGGTCTGGCACGTCTGGGTGGACCACCCCGAACTGGTGCGCGAGGTGGATTACATCGCCGCCCACATTCTGCCCTACTGGGAAGAGGTGTCGCCGGACGAGGTCATCAAGGCGGCGTTCGAGCGCTACGACCTGCTGCGCCGCACCTACCCCGGCAAGAAGGTGGTGATCGCCGAATTCGGCTGGCCCAGCCAGGGATACAACAACGGCCCGGCCGTTCCGGGCGCCGCCCGACAGGCCGACATCCTGCGGGAATTCCTGCGCGAGGCCCGGCATCGCGGCGTCGAATACAACATCATCGAGGCGTTCGACCAGCCGTGGAAGACCAACGAAGGGTCGGTCGGCGCCTACTGGGGCCTGTTCGACGCCGACCGCAAGGCCAAGTTCGAGCTTGAAGGCCCGGTCGAGGTCCATTACCGCCCGGTCGCCGCCGGCGCCCTGGTGCTGGGTGCCCTGCTGACCTGGATCGGCCTGCGCCGCCGCAAGCCGACCATTGCCCACGCCATCCTGTACGGTCTTGCCGCCAACGGGTTTGCGGCCGGTATCGCACTGGCCGCCGCCTATCCGTTCACCGCCTACATCAACTTTGGCACCGCCCTGATGTGGGGCTCCGGCCTCATCATGGTCGTGCCGCTGGCCATCATGACCCTGGTCAAGGTCAACGAGATCGGCGAGGTCCTGCTGGGCCGCCGCCCGCAGCGCCTGATCCGCGTCGGCGGCGACGCTCCGGTGCGCCCGGCCGACCGGCCGTGGCCGTTGGTGTCGGTGCATATCCCGGCATACAAAGAACCGCCGGCGATGCTGAACCACACCCTCGACACGGTGGCCGACCTGGACTACCCGTGCTTCGAGGCGCTGGTCATCATCAACAACACGCCCGAGGAAGAATACTGGAAGCCGGTGGCCGCCCACATTGAGGCGCTGAACGCCCGCCTGGGCAAGACCGTGTTCAAGTTCGTGTTCATCCCCAAGGTGGCCGGCTTCAAGGCCGGCGCCATGAACGAGGCGCTGGCCCACATGGACCCGGCGGCCGAGGTCATCGCCCTGATCGACGCCGATTATGCCGTAGACCGCGCCTGGCTGCGCGACCTGATCCCGGCCTTCGACGATGCCACGGTGGCGCTGGTCCAGGCCCCGCAGGATCACCGCGACGGCGCCGACACCCCGCTCAAGACCATGATGAACTGGGAATATGCCGGGTTCTTTGACATCGGCATGGTCCAGCGCAACGAAGACAACGCCATCGTCGCCCACGGCACCATGCTGATGCTGCGCCGCTCGGCGTTCGAGGCCGTCGGCGGGTGGTCCAGCGACACCATTGTCGAGGACACCGAACTTGGCCTGCGCCTGTTCGAAGCCGGCTGGCAGGCCCGCTACACCAACCGCCGCTATGGCTGGGGCCTGCTGCCCGACACCTTCAAGGCGTTCAAGACGCAGCGCCACCGCTGGGCCTATGGCGCCATCCAGATCATCAAGAAGCACGCCCGCCACATGCTGCCGTCGGCCAAGGGCCTGACGCCGCGCCAGAAGGAACAGTTCGTGGCCGGCTGGACGTTCTGGCTGTCCGACGCCCTGGGTGTGGCCGTGGCGGTCATGAACCTCATCTGGGTGCCGGTCATCGTGCTGTTCGGCATGACCCTGCCGATGATGGCGCTGACCATTCCCATCCTGACCGCCTTCGTGGTCAACGTCCTGCACTGCGTCCTGCTGTATCGCAAGCGCGTCGGCGCGGCCCTGCCCCAGATCCTGGGCGCGGCGCTGGCCGCCATGAGCCTTCAGTTGACGGTTGGCCAGGCGGTTCTGGCCGGTCTGGTCAAGGACTCCCTGCCCTTTGCGCGGACCGAAAAGGGCGGCAATGCCACCAAGCGCAAGAAGGGCGAGCAGAGCCCGGTTCTGTGGGAAACCGTCCTCGGCCTGCTGCTGCTGAGCGCGGCGGCGACCCTGGCCGCCACCAACGACGCCCGCATCACCGAGCAGGACCTGTTTGCCGCCACCGTGGCGGTGCAGGCCATCCCGTTCCTGTCCGCCATCGTGATGCGCGGCATCGAGAAGAAGCAGGGGTCCTCCCCGCTGCTTGGTCGTCTCGGTCGGCTGCTGTCGCGTCCCGCGCCGATCGCCCCCGACGTTCTCTGAGCGAGGTCCAGACGTGTCCGTGCGCGCACTTCTCCCCGTCGTCGCCGTGGGGCTGAGCTTGGCGCTTGCCTGGCCGGCCGCCGCTGCGATTGACTGCCAGACCACCGTGGACAGCGCCGAGTTGCTTGTCTGCGCGCGGATTGACCTGGAGGCCGCCGAAAAGTCCGTCGCGGCCCTTGAACGCAAAACCTTGGCCATCCTGCGGCCCAACGGGCGCGGCGTGTTCACCGACGCCCAGACCACCTGGAAGGCATGGCGCGACGCCGACTGCGCCTGGAACGCCTACGACCTCGACAGCGGCACCAGCGACGCCCTCATCCTCGCCACCTGCCGGGCCGACATGACGATGACCCGCGCCGACGACCTGCAAAGTGCGCTGGAAACAATCCACTAGTAGAACATATCGCGCCGGTAGCCCGCTGTTGCGGATGGCTGCCGCCAACCTGGCGGGACCTCCAGACATCCTTGTTTTCTTTGAAGAAAAACAAGGGGTTCGGGGATTTATCCCCGAGCAGGTTTGGGCGGCAGCCCAAAATGCACAATCCACGTGACCGGCAGACCGCCTACAGCCGAACCGGCCGCACCGCATCGGCATCCCACCGCCAGCCGGAGCACCCGGCCACCAGGGGCACCCCCCCGACCCAACGGTCGCGCGGTCCGCAGGCCATCCAGTCCATGCGTCCGGCAAGCAGAGCGCGGCCGGTGGTGGTCAAAGTGATGCGACGCTCGAACGGCCCACCAGCAGGCGGGCTGTCGGGAGCAATGCCGACGGCCGGATCACGCGCCTCCAAAAGGCGCCGCACGATGGGCAGAACCATCAGGTCGCCCAGGTACGGCATGGGCTCGGCGGCCTCATAGCGCCGGAACACCTCCTCGACCGAGGCCGGACCTTGTTCCAGGGCCTGCAACAGCAGGCGCTCGGTCATGCCCAGGCCGTCGCGGCGCCACGGCAGTTCCGCCAGATGCCGGACCAAGGCCTGGGCCATCAGCGGCAGGGCGGGTGTCCCGCCGCAGGCCAGGACGTGCAGGGGCATCGGTGTCGCTGCCCGCAAAGCCTGCCAGACCCGCAAGCCCAGCGACACCTGCCCCGGCGCCACCGGCCGCCGCCGCGCCCACAGCGTACGGAGATCGGTGGCTGTAAGCTGGCCGAGCCCACGAAACGGAACGACGCCGGGAAAGCGGTCAATGCAGATCAGTTCAAGGGTCGGGCGCGCGTTGGCGAAGCGGGCCAGCACGCGGGCCAGCAGAAGTTGGTCGTAAGTGTCGTGCTCGAACCACAGGACCACGCGGTCACCACTGCTCACGGCAGTGTCCAAGGCGGCCTCCTCAGCCTCCAGGCGGCGCAGCGCGCGGTCGGTTGCAATGCCATAATCTTCGGCCAGAAACGCCGCGCGGACGCCCAGCAAATCGGCGCCCTCGGGCACCGGCCCCTGGCACACCGGGTCGGCATATTCGACGAAGCCCCCGACGAACCCGCCATCGCGCAGGGCTTGGCGGATATCGCTGCCGCAGCGCAGGTGAATGGTTGGCCGGTCGGCGTCGAGCGCGTCGGTCCGCTCCTCACACTGCGGCTGCCCAACACCGGCGAGCGGCGGCGCGGCGATGAGCGGGTTGGCCATGGGGCTCTCCGTTGCAAATGGGGCTGCCGCTGAATGTCACGACAGACCACCATCATGAAAATCAAAAAAGGCGGCCACATGGCCGCCGGATGGAAAACGAAAGAATTTTCGACTCGCAGATGGTCAGGGAGACGGCATCCCGAGGTGCGCCGGCTTGGGCACCGAAACCGGGATGACCCGCGCACCGGCAGAGATCCGACGCACGGCAGGAGCACTGGTCGTCTTGGAATAGATAAACCCGTGGGTGGGATACCGCGTTGTACCGAAATTGCCAACCGGGGTGTACCACACCCGCACCGCGCTCCAATCATTGTTGGGCGACACGTCGCGGATGCCGACCGCCTGATCGACCCTGCCCTTGCGGCGGCCACGGTCCCAGTTGGCATGATCGACCAAAATGTAACGGCTGTTCAATACCTTGCGCACCACGGCGACATGGCCCTGGCGCAGCTTGGATGTCTGTTTGAACACCAGGACGGCGCCCTCGCGCGGAGCCTGCCCACGGGCATAGACTCCGGCGGCGGCGGTCCACCAGCGCCACGCGTCGCCGGACAGTCGAATGTCGGAGACTTGGCGGGCATAGGGAACGCAGCTCCAGAACCCGCCGGTCCCGACGGCCTTGGCGTCCGGCGCCCCGGTCATGGCAATCGCCACGACGGCCAGCGCCAAAAACAGTCCTCGGACCCGTCGAATCAGCGGCATCGGTACCCTTTCCGTTATTCCATCGGCGCCCATTTCGGAGCGGGAGATGGCGCCGCGTTACTGGCGGTCATGTCATCATCCGGCCTAAAGGTATCCACGACACCGCAGACGCCGTCAAGTGCCCCTGTCACGAGATCAAGCGCAAGAAAACGCTCACTATCGACAGGCCCAGGCAAACGCAGGTTTTCGGCCAGGACGCGGCGGAACCCGAAACGCCCGTAATAGGGCTCGTCACCGACCAGAAGAACGATTCGGTGGCCCAGCACCCGCGCCCGAGCCAGGCCCTCCTGCATCAAAAGCGTGCCAACACCCGTCTTGCGGAGCCCACCGTGCACCGCGATCGGGCCGAGCAGCAAGGCCGGCAGGCGCGCTTCCGCGCCATCAACCACGATGCTCACCGGCCAGAATCGCAGGCTGCCGCGCAAGAAACCGTCGTCCTCCTCGGCCACCAGGCAAAGCTCGCTCAGGGCCGCCACACCCTCGCGCAGGCGGTAGACGGTCTTCTTGTGCCGGTCGGGACCAAAAGACTCTTCGAGCAGGTCTTCAATCAACGCCGCGTGATGCGGCTGTTCGGGAACAATGTGCATGGTCTCTCTCGGGAACGGCGCTCAGGCGGGCACGGCAACGGATCTTGATATCTTCCCACACGGCGTCCGGAGGGCCATCGGGATCGGTTTGTCCGTACAGCGCCATCAGATCGCGGGCCAGCAGAACGGCCAGGGGCTTTTCGGTGCGCCGCCAATGGTCCAGGTCCCACGGCGTGCCGCTGTCCCGAAGCCGCTCGGTGGCGAGGAAGACGTCCGCCGGACGCTGTCGTCGTCGCTCCCCGGAAGCGACATGAAGGCGGCGCAGCGCATAGCCCGGCCCCTCGTAAAACCGCAACCGCGCCCAGGCCTCGCCGTCCAGGCCGTGCAGCAGGGCGCCTGCGACCTCGGCTTCCGGAGCGGGATGCTCGACCAGCATGGGGAACGGTTCGCCGTGCACCCGGCGGCGGTGGAAGCCGCACAGGCTGGCCGGCTCGCGGTGCAACCGCTCCGACGCGCCCGGCCCGAGCACGATGGAGAGAATGTCATCGTCCAGCAGGCTGCCGAACACGAACAACGGAGAGGACGGGAGGGTGCCCATGGCTCATCCCCCAGGCAAGGAACGGAGCAGCCGCCACGGCGGCCGGTTTCACGAGCGTTCTGCTCGTGGACTGCTATAGTCCTTGTCGTCGGTCCGCCAGCAGGCGGTTCACACGGCTTATCATGTGCCCCCCCTCCCCTATTGATGGCGGCATCGATGGCGTTCCAGGCTATGATGCATAGGGAATACCGCACGCCCGCGCAAGCCAAAAGCAGTGAACACAACCAGTCTCCTGGCCGTTTGTGACAGGAACAACCACGGAGGTAGACCCAATGGCCTTGCCGCATGAGCGCAGCCACACCACGCCCACCGGCCGCACCGACAGCACCGGCGGGGATGTCCTGCGGATCATTCTCGCGATCCTTCTGCCGCCCCTAGGCGTGTTCTTCCAGGTCGGGTTCGGAATGCACTTCTGGATCAACATTGTGCTGACCCTCCTGGGTTACATCCCCGGCATCATCCACGCCATTTGGGTGATCGCCCGACGGTGACGCTCTTCTGATCCGCGAACCAACCCCAACTCATGTTCGTTTGCGTCTGGAACCCTTCGCGGAACGGCAGGAGGACCTCCCATGCGCACGGGAACCTGGGCCACGGTCATCGCCATCGTCATCATCATAGCCCTCGGTTGGTGGGCCATCGACTGGACCGGCGAGGATGCGGTGCCGGTGACCGATACGCCCACCACCATGAGCCCCACCACCGCCGAGCGCCTGCCAGAGCAACAGCCGGGCGAGCAGCAGACTCCGCAGAAGGGCCAGCAGCAGGGCGAGGTGGCACCGCCCGAACAGACGGTTGGTGAACCGGCACCGCATCCCGAACCCCGGCCGATAGATTAGCATTCTATCATCTTCCCCCTTCTGCGACGCCGCCTGACAAGGCACAATGGCGGCAACAACCATAAGACTTGGGGGAACGCATCCATGATTCTGCACCTGCCCGGCCTGTTCGACGCCCGCGCCCTGGCGTTCGTGGACGAGGTCCTGAGCCGCGCCGTGTTCAACGACGGCGCCAAGACCGCCGGTCCGGCCGCCAAGCATCTCAAACGGAACCAGGAACTCGACCGCAACCGCACCCCCGGCGCGGCGGAGATCGAAAAGCTGGTGGTCGGCGCCCTGTCGGCCAACCGCGACTTCCAGGACTTCGCCCTGCCACAGGGTTTCTCCCGGCCCATCGTCAGCCGCTACGAACCGGGCATGGAATACGGCCGCCACGTCGACAACCCCATTCTGGCCAGCGGCGGGCGGTCCATGCGGACGGACGTGTCGGTGACCATCTTCCTGAGCGACCCGGCCGACTACGATGGCGGCGCCCTCATCCACATGGTCGATGGCGTGGAACGCGAGTTCAAGCCGGCCCGTGGCGACGCCGTGGCCTACACGACCGGCACCCCCCACCGGGTCAGCGAGGTGACGCGCGGCGCCCGCGTGGCGGCCATCCTGTGGGCCCAGAGCATCGTTGCCGACCCCCACCGGCGGGGCATCCTGACCGGCTTCCATAAGGTCCACCATACGCTGTCCGAACAGCGGCCGGACGCCCCGGAAACGGAAATGTTCCTGGAGAGCTATTACAACCTGGTCCGGCTTTGGGCGCAGATGTAATCTGCGATCAAGAGACTGGCCTGTCTTTGGGCGCAGATGTAATCTCTTTCGCATGATGACAACCAAGTGGCCCTCGCTGGCCGTCCTGGCCGTGGCGGAGGTTCTGGCGCTGGCCCTATGGTTTTCGGCGACGGCCGTGGTGCCGGCGTTGCAGGCCGAGCACACCCTGAGCGCCTTCCAGGTCGCCGCCTTCACCAGCATGGTGCAGATCGGATTCGTGGTCGGCACATTGGGCAGCGCCTTCCTGGGGCTGGCCGACCGCATGGACCCACGGCGCTTCTTCATGCTGTCTGCCCTGGTCGCCGGCATCGCCAACAGCGGCATTCTGATTTTCGATCCGGGTGGCGTGGTGGTGCCCGTCCTGCGCTTCGTCACCGGCATGTGCATGGCGGGGATCTACCCGGTCGGCATGAAACTGGCCTCCACCTGGGCCCGGCCGGGAGCACGCGGCGACCTCGGGTTGCTCGTCGGCGTGCTGGTCGGGGCGTTGAACCTGGGATCGGCATCGCCGCACCTCATCAACGCCATGGGCGGACTGGACTGGCGGTTCACCATCGTCACCACCACCGGCGCCGCCCTGGCCGCCGCCGCTCTCATCCCCCTGGCCGGCATCGGTCCCAACTTCGCCAAGGCGCCGCCGTTCAACCCGCGCGCCGCCCTGCGCGGCTTCACCACGCCGGCCCTGCGCCTCGCAAACTTCGGTTACCTGGGGCATATGTGGGAGATCTACGCCATGTGGGCGTGGATTGTCGTGTTTCTGCACGCCAGCTTCGCCGTCACCATGCCCGACTCCCAAGCTGCCGAGTGGGCGAGACTCGTCGCCTTCGCCACCATTGCCGCAGGCGCCATCGGCAGCATCGGCGGTGGGCTGGTGGCCGACCGCTGGGGCCGCACCACGCTGACCATTGGCGCGCTGGCGATCAGCGGGTCGTGCGCCCTGCTGGTCGGCATGCTGTTCGGCGGGCCGCCGTGGCTGATGATCGCCCTGTGCCTGGTGTGGGGCGTGTCCGTGGTGGCCGACAGCGCCCAGTTCTCAGCCAGCATCGCCGAGCTGTCCGACCGCGCCCTGGTCGGCACCATGCTGACCGTCCAGACCTGCGCCGGATTCCTGCTGACCCTCGCCACCATCCACCTGATCCCCCTGATGGCCGAGGCGGTCGGCTGGCAATGGGCGTTCTCGGTCCTCGCCATCGGTCCCATCATCGGCATCTGGGCCATGGCCCGCCTGCGCCAGCGGCCGGAGGCGGCGCAACTGGCCGGCGGCAAGCGCTGAGGCAGTAAGGCCGGGCTCTGCCCGGACCCGCCAAGGGCCGAGCGGCCCTTGGATCCCATGAGGGAGTTCGGAGACTTCACTTGCGCCGCAGGCAGAGAATGTCTGCATTTGATGCGCTGCGCGCGGCTTTCCCCCGTCACGTCATGAGGTCAAGGAGGCTGGCCTCCTTGCGGGTGCGGGCAGAGCC
>LAEA01000220.1 GCA_000961745.1 Rhodospirillaceae bacterium BRH_c57
AACCCCCGTTTCCGCGCCGGCCGATCATGTCGGTGACGCCACCAATATGATCGTGAGACGGCCCCACCGCAAAACCTGCCTCGCTATGCAGTCGCAAGCCGAGGCCCCAACGACGGAGATTTGAGACAATGGCGGTCATCATCAGCGCAAACAGCAGTCGTTTGGACGACGGACCCCTGGCTCTCGGAATCGAGCGCTTCGAGGGACCGAATGGCAAGAGCCTTTGGCGGCTTAAAGTCAGCCGCTATTGCGGCGGAGCGCCGTTGCTGGAGCAGGACCTGACCACCGAAGGTGCCAGGGCTCTGCGGACGTTCGCTGATCGCGCTCTGGAGGCGCTGACCACCGATGGCGGGCGGTCCACTGCCACCACCGACGCCTGACCCACACCAGCGAGGACACCATGTGCAATTACCAACTAGGCACCATCGAATGTCGCGGTGACGGCTATCTGTGGGACGCTGACTGTGACGGATACGCCCCCAACGAAGCCGACCATCCGTGCCCATCGTGCAACGTCCAAACCTTCTTGCAGCGGTCCAAAGAGGACGCTGAGACGACCAGTGAGTGGTCCACCATGACGGCGCACGGCACGGGCGCGGACATCTGGCGCTGCGCTGTTGCGACCGCCGAGCGCGAGGCCCCCGACGATGCGGCGGCTGCCCTGCGGAAGATCGGCACAGTGCTCGCCCTGGCAGGCGAGGATGGTGTCGTGCCGTTCTGCTACAGCCAAGCTGGTGCATAAACGAGCGAGGACGCCAGCATGAGCATGGAGTGCAGCCTGTGCGAACAGGACGCCCGGGCCGGGCACGATGAAACCTGTCCCCACTACAAACGCCCGATCATCCGCCACGACGATGTGGTGCCGACGCCTGCTGATATCGCCAGCCAGATCATGCGCCTAGAGGCGGCCGACGAGGTGCACCGCGAAGCCCAGATCGTCAACATCCTGGCCGAGTGGGCGACGGACGTGGCGGTCAAGGCCATCGCCGATGGGCTCGATCACGACCACGACCACGACGCATAAACGAGGGCTTCCGCCCCACCAACCTGTAAGCAACCGTTACAAGTTCACGAGGCCGATCATGACCGCTGCCATAGACATCCGCACAGCCGACCGTCCTATGACCGTCTCGCAATTCGCGGGCCTTTATGGCTATGCTGAGCAGACGGTCTACAACATGATCGCCAAGGGGGAGTTGGGATGCCTGCGCCGTCCAGGGTGCAGCATCCGCATCCTTCCCCGTCATATCACCACCTGGGAGTCGCGCTACGAATGCCCCGCCGCCCCGCCGCCGACGCAACCCCCCGCCTCGTCCGAATCCCTGGCCGGCGGCCCTGGTACATTCGGTGGAGTGAGCCCGGCAGCCGCCGCAGCCAGGTCGTCAGCACAAGCACGGAGGATGAAGCGGAAGCAAGGCTAGTCCTGGCAGACTGGCTGATCGGCCGCACGGCCCCGCCGCAATCCCCGACCATCAGATGGTTCCTTGATCAGCGCGCCGCACAGTTCCAAACCACGGCCCCTGACGGCACCCAGCAGATAGAGTCGCGCATCCGGTCGTTCCACGCCCGCTTGTCGGCGTACTTCGGGGACTATCGCCCAGACCAGCTTTCCGAGGCCCTGCTGCGCCGCTACCTCGGCACCCGCCCCCCATCGGCCGGACGCCGGGAAATGGAAGAACTGCGCGCCGCCATTCCCACCAAGCTGCGGGCCTGCGATTTCCCCCTCCCCGCCCCCCGGCCGCCGCGTGAACGGTTCCTCAGTCGGGACGAGGCCCGCGCTCTGCTGGCCGCCGCGCAGACGCACCACGTCCAGCTTTTCATTCTGTTGGGCATGACCACCGGCCAGCGGGCCGGGTCCATCCTTGATCTGACATGGGATCGCGTTCAATGGGATGCCGGCGTGCTGGACTTCCGCAACCCGGATAAGGGCGAAAACCGCAAGCGGCGCGGCGTCTGCCCGGTGGATGCCCGCGTAATGGCAACCCTGCGCGAGGCCCGCGAGGTAGCGCTAACCGATCACGTCATCGAGTACAATGGGCAGGCGGTGGCCTCGGTCAAAAAGGCGTTCGAGCGGGCAGCCATCGCGGCGGGCCTGTGCGAGCCGACCGGCCGGGTAGACGCCAAAGGCAAGCCGCTCGTGCACGCGACGGCCAGCCCCCACACGATGAAACACTCGGTCATTTCGTGGCTGGCCATGGACGGCTGGACCGTGGACGCCATCGCCGATTTCACCTCGACCGACGAAAAGACGGTCAAGCGCATCTATCGCAAGGTCAATCCGGGATACCTGCGCGACCTCGCCACGACGCTGGGCGACGGCCTCCTTGGAGACGGCTTAACCACTCCGTTCCAGGCTCCAAAGCGTGATAAGTGCCTACACCGTAGGCACAAATCAAAGCAGGCAGTGACAGCTTAAGTCATTGATTTTAAATGGTGGGCGGTGACGGGCTCGAACCGCCGACCCTCTCGGTGTAAACGAGATGCTCTACCAACTGAGCTAACCGCCCGATAAAGGACTTGCCCCATGGGGCAGCCCGCATTCAATAGCGCACCCGGCGGCGCCTTGCAACGGCGCAAAAACGAGAGAAGACGCCCGCTCCTTCTGAGCTAGCGCCTTCTTGCAAAATCACGGTGGCCGTGGACCGTCTTAGTTGACGGCGTCCTTCAGGCCCTTGCCAGCCTTAAACTTCGGCTGCTTGGACGCCGCGATGGCGATTTTTTCGCCGGTGCGCGGGTTACGGCCTTCGCTGGCGGCGCGTTCGGCAACACTGAACGTGCCGAACCCCACCAAGCGCACTTCGCTGCCGCCCTTCAGCGCGCCGGAAATGGCGTCAAAGACGCTGTCGACGGCCTTGCCGGCGTCGCTCTTGGACAGACCGCTACTTTCCGCAACCGCGGCAACCAGATCGTTCTTGTTCACGTGAGGGTCCCCTCTGCTATGTCCTGCCGACTTAAGCTGATAGCGAACGTTTCTTGTCCGAATCGGCGCTGCCGCACCGCTTTCGATGGCAGGAAGTGTAAGCATCGCCCTTCCGCGGCGTCAATGCACTACGCCGCCTGAGGCCTTGTTTTCCGCTATTTCTGGTACCTCAGGGTGCCATTCTGCCAGTCGCAACTGCAATCCTGCCGGGATAATGGTGTTGACGAGGGCATAGTCTTTTAGAACCGTTGCAGAACAGCCACACTCAGCGACCATCACGCCAATGCCGCCCAGCGAGTCGCAAAAAAAGCCCGGCCTCCAAGGGCCGGGCTTCAACGTCGTATGCAGAAGGTCAGTGGGTCAGGACAGCATCGTCCGTACCGCCTTCACTCCGCTTGTTGGGCGGCACGTCCTCGGGCTCTTCCCACTCGATCGGCACAAGCTTCTGGGACAGGGCGTGCTCCATGACCTCGTCAACCGTGCCGACCGGGATGATCTTGAGCCCCTTCTTCACGTTGTCGGGAATCTCAGGCAGATCCTTCTCGTTCTCCTTGGGAATGAGTACGGTCTTGATGCCGCCACGCAGCGCCGCCAACAGCTTTTCCTTCAGGCCGCCGATGGCCAGGACGCGGCCACGCAGCGTGATCTCGCCGGTCATGGCGATATCGGCCCGCACCTTGTTGCCGGTCAGGGCGGACACGATGGCAACGCACATGGCGATACCAGCCGACGGGCCGTCCTTGGGCGTGGCGCCTTCGGGAACGTGGACGTGGATGTCCTTCTTTTCGAACACCGTCGGCTTGATGCCAAAGCTGATGGCGCGGGCACGGGTATAGGATCGCGCTGCCTCGATCGACTCCTTCATCACGTCGCCAAGCTGCCCGGTCAGGGTGAACTTGCCCTTGCCGGGAACGGTGATGGCCTCGATCGACAGCAGATCGCCGCCAACCTCGGTCCAGGCCAGTCCGGTGACGACACCGCACAGGTCTTCCATCTCCGCCTCGCCATAGCGATAGCGGCGCACACCAGCGTACTTTTCCAGGTTCTCGGACGTCACGGCGACCGTCTTCAGGTCACCCATGAGGATTTCCTTGACCGCCTTGCGGGTCAGGTTGGCGATCTCGCGCTCAAGGTTACGCACCCCGGCTTCCCGCGAGTAATAGCGGATGAGGTCACGCAGCGCAGAGTCCGTAACCTGCCATTCCCCCTTCTTCAGGCCATGCGCCTCTTCCTGCTTGCGGATGAGGTGGTGGCGGGCGATCTCGATCTTCTCGTCCTCGGTGTAGCCAGCCAGACGGATGATCTCCATGCGGTCCAGCAACGGCTGGGGCATGCGCAGAGAGTTGGCCGTGCACACGAACATGACGTCGGACAGGTCGTAATCGACCTCCAGGTAGTGATCCTGGAACGTGGCGTTCTGCTCGGGGTCCAGGACCTCCAGCAGGGCCGAGGACGGGTCCCCGCGCCAATCCGACCCCAGCTTGTCCACCTCGTCGAGAAGGAACAGCGGGTTGGACGTCTTGGCCTTCTTCATGCCGTGGATGACCTTGCCGGGCATGGACCCGATGTAGGTCCGCCGGTGGCCGCGGATTTCGGACTCGTCGCGCACGCCGCCGAGACTCATGCGCACGAAGTTGCGCCCCGTGGCTCTGGCGATGGACTTGCCGAGCGACGTCTTGCCGACGCCGGGCGGCCCGACGAGGCACAGGATCGGCCCCTTGAGCTTCTTGGTCCGCGCCTGCACGGCCAAGTATTCCAGGATGCGCTCCTTGACCTTCTCCAGGCCGAAGTGGTCGGCGTCGAGAACCTTCTGGGCCTCGCGGATGTCGTTGCGGACGCGCGACCGCTTCTGCCAGGGAATGGACAGGATCCAGTCCAGGTAGTTGCGGACCACAGTGGCCTCGGCCGACATCGGGCTCATGGAGCGCAGCTTCTTCAGCTCGGCGTCGGCCTTTTCGCGGGCTTCCTTGGACAGCTTGGTCTTCTTGATGCGGTCTTCGAGTTCGGCCGCCTCGTCCTTGCCGTCCTCGCCCTCGCCGAGTTCCTTCTGAATGGCCTTGAGCTGCTCGTTCAGATAGTACTCGCGCTGGGTTTTTTCCATCTGGCGCTTGACCCGGTTGCGGATCTTCTTCTCCACCTGGAGAACCCCGATCTCGCTTTCCATGTGGCCATAGACGCGCTCAAGACGCTCGGCAACGGAGCCGAGTTCCAGAAGATCCTGCTTGTCAGCGATCTTCAGCGACAGGTGGCTGGCCACCGTGTCGGCGAGTTTCGCCGGATCCTCGATCTGGTTGACCGACACCAGGACTTCGGGCGGGATCTTCTTGTTGAGCTTGATGTACTGCTCGAACTGCGAGATCACCGAGCGCGACAGGGCTTCAAGCTCCTGCGTCTCGCCGTCCGCGTCCTCGATCACCTCGGCCGTCGCCTCGAAGAACTCTTCGCGGTCGGTGTAGCCGGTGATGCGCGCCCGCTGGCCGCCCTCGACCAGCACCTTCACGGTGCCATCGGGCAGCTTGAGCAGTTGCAGCACGGTTGAAACGGTTCCGACGGTATAAATATCGTCGGGGTTGGGATCGTCCTGCGCCGCGTTCTTCTGGGCGACCAGGAGGATCTGCTTGTCGTCGGTCATCACGTCTTCGAGCGCACGCACGCTCTTGTCACGTCCCACGAACAGGGGAACGATCATGTGAGGAAAGACGACGATGTCCCGCAGCGGCAGGACCGGGAAATTCTGGCTTCGGCCGGTCTCCACGACAAACCTCATCGGTAGTGGCGCGCAACCTGCTGGCCGCCGCACCGGGTTGAAAAATTTGGACCGGACAACGCGCCGACCCGAGCAATCTTCGATATAGGGAGGATGCCCGCCGTTTGGCTAGGCCTTGACAGTCACCTCTGTCCGCTTTGTTGGCTGGCGCAGTGCGCAGAACCGCAGGCACATCGGCTGAACCGTCATTCCGGAGGGCTTACGCCCCACCCGGTTCCGCGTCGGCCCCGTCCATGGGTACCGCCGCTTTCCCCCCTTCGCCCACCGCGCCGGAGGATGTTGGCGGGGTCCCGACATGGGGGACCCCGCCAGTCTCTTCCGTCAGCGCGTCAGGCGCTCGACCCCATCTCTTCCGAACGGTCGGAGTAGATAATCAAGGGCTTGGCCCTCTGTTCGGCCGCTTCCCGGTTCACCACCACTTCCTCCAGACCCTCCAGGGTCGGCAGGTCGAACATGGTGTCGAGCAGAATGGCCTCCAGGATGGAGCGCAGGCCGCGCGCGCCGGTCTTGCGGGCAATCGCCTTTTTGGCGACGGTCTTCAAGGCGTCCTCGTTGAACGACAGGCGCGCGTTTTCCATTTCGAAGAGGCGCTGGTACTGCTTGACCAGGGCATTCTTGGGCTGGGTCAGGATCTCGATGAGGGCAGCCTCGTCAAGGTCTTCCAGCGTCGCGATGATCGGCAAACGGCCGACGAATTCGGGGATCAGGCCGTACTTCAGCAGATCCTCGGGCTCCACCTCGCGGAGGAGTTCGCCAGTCTTGCGCTGCTCCGGGTCGCGGACGTCAGCCCCAAAGCCGATCGACGTGCCCTTGCCACGCTGGCTGATGATCTTGTCCAGGCCGGCGAACGCGCCACCGACGATGAACAGGATGTTGGTGGTATCGACCTGCAGGAACTCCTGCTGCGGATGCTTGCGCCCGCCCTGCGGCGGCACGGAGGCGACGGTGCCTTCCATGATCTTGAGCAGCGCCTGCTGCACGCCCTCGCCCGAAACGTCGCGGGTGATGGACGGATTGTCCGACTTGCGCGAGATCTTGTCGATCTCGTCGATGTAGACGATGCCGCGCTGGGCCCGCTCGACGTTGTAGTCGGCGGACTGCAACAGCTTGAGGATGATGTTCTCGACATCCTCGCCGACATAGCCGGCTTCGGTCAGCGTGGTGGCGTCGGCCATGGTGAACGGCACATCCAGGATGCGCGCCAAGGTCTGGGCCAGCAACGTCTTGCCGCAGCCGGTCGGGCCGACCAGCAGGATGTTCGACTTGGCGATCTCGATCTCGTTCTTGCCGCCCGCCGTCAACCGCTTGTAGTGGTTGTGCACGGCAACCGACAGCACACGCTTGGCATGGGACTGCCCGATCACATAGTCATCGAGCACCGCCTTGATGTCACGGGGAGTCGGCACGCCGTCGCGGGACTTCACGAGATGCGTTTTATGCTCCTCGCGAATGATGTCCATGCACAGTTCGACGCACTCGTCACAGATGAACACCGTGGGGCCCGCGATGAGTTTGCGCACTTCGTGCTGGCTCTTGCCGCAGAACGAGCAGTAGAGGGTGTTCTTGGAGTCGCCGCCAGAAGACTTGCTCATCGTATCTCCACTCCATGCGATTGTCCGACGGGGACGGCGCCCCTACCGTTTGCCACGGCTCAACCGCGAGGATTTTCGGGGCCTCCCTGAAGGCCCACACTACAAATTCATGTTAGCCGGACGCCCGACCAACGCACAACGACAAAAAGCCGTAACGATATGGGGCACCGTATCAGAGGGCGCAACTACCGTTGTTTCAGGTGCCGAAATGCGTGTCTTGAACCTCGCCCGATAGCATCGATGGCGCGACGCGTACGAACGACAGGAAGGATGGTTGACAAAAACGGCTCGCCGGAACCGCCCCGTCCAGCCCCCGAAGGGGCCTTGAGGGGGCGTTCCCGGCAAACCATGTCCGGACTACTCGCCGGACTTGGGCTCGTCGGACGGAGCGGCGGGGCGGCTGGACACCACCTCGTCGATCAGGCCGAATTCCTTGGCCGCCTCGGGCACGAAGAACTTGTCGCGCTCCATGGCGTCCTCGATCACCTCGACCGGACGGCCGGTGTGATGCGCGTAGATTTCATTCAGCCGCGCCCGCAGCGACAAGATTTCCCTGGCGTGGATCTCGATATCCGCCGCCTGGCCCTGGAAACCGCCGGACGGCTGGTGGATCATGATCCGCGAGTTGGGCAGCGAGAATCGCTTTCCGGGCGCGCCCGCACACAGCAGCAACGACCCCATGGACGCAGCCTGCCCGATACACAGGGTGGCCACGCTGGGGCGGATGTACTGCATGGTGTCATACATCGCCAGACCCGACGTCACCACGCCACCCGGCGAGTTGATGTAGAAGGCGATGTCCTTGGACGGGTTCTCGGACTCGAGGTACAGGAGCTGGGCACAGATGAGGCTCGACACCCCGTCGTGAACCTGACCCGTCAGGAAGATGATGCGCTCCTTGAGGAGCCGGGAATAGATGTCGTAGGAGCGCTCGCCCCGATTGGTCTGTTCGACGACCATCGGCACCAGCGTGTTCATGTAGACGTCGTACGGATCCCGCTCTGACATTTATGCGCCTCTTGTCCTGCCGAAGAAGGAAGGGGAGTAGCCCATCTTGGACGGGCCACCCCCCGCTTTCAACCCTGAAACAACCTCTGGCAACCCTGAAACAGCCTCCGGTGTTCAGTGCGATTATGGTCGCACCCCGAATGACGTTCCACTGCCATATGGTGCGGATTAACCTTCCGCACCATCCCCTTCGGACGCGGCGTCGGTATCATCAGCCTTTTTGGCGGCCTTCTTCTTGGCGGCGGGCTTCTTGCCGGCCTTCTTGGTGCCAGCGGTTTCGGGCTCGGCGGCCAGCTCCTCGGGGCTGACGTCCTTGTCCGTCACCTGGGCCAGTTCCAGGATGTAGTCAACGACCTTGTCTTCGTAGATCGGCGCACGGAGCTGGTTCAGGGCCTGCTGGTTGCTCTGGAAGAACTGGAACACCGCCTGCTCCTGCCCCGGATAGCGCATGGCTTCCTGCATGATGGCGCCGTTGAGGTCTTCCTGGTTGACCTGGATGGCGTTCTTCTGACCGATCTCGGCCAGCAGCAGGCCCAGGCGGACGCGGCGCTCGGCCAGCGCGCGGTATTCGTCGCGCAGCTCTTCGTCGGACTTGCCCTTGTCTTCCTCGTCGAGGTCGTCCTTGGCCTTGGCCTCTTCGACCTGCGCCCAGATGGCGTCGAACTCAAGATCGACCATGCCGCCGGGCACTTCGAAGTCGGCCATGTCGGCCAGCTTGTCGAGCAGCGCGCGCTTGACGCGGTTGCGGGCGATACCGGCGTAGTCCTTGTCCATCTGCTCGCGGACGGCGGCCTTTAGGGCCTCCAGGTCCTCAAGGCCGACAGTCTTGGCAAAATCGTCGTTGATCTCGGGAACCTTGGATTCCTTGAGTTCCTTCACGGTGACTTCGAACGCGGCTTCCTTACCGGCCAGATCCTTGGCGTGGTAGTCTTCCGGGAAGGTCACAGTGACGGTGCTGACGTCGCCAGCCTTGGCACCGACAAGCTGGTCCTCGAAGCCCGGAATGAAGGTGTTGGAGCCGAGTTCGAGGTCATAGCCCTCGCCCTTGCCGCCCGGAAACTCCTCGCCACCGATGCGACCGACGAAGTCGATCTCAAGGATGTCGCCCTTCTTGGACTTGCGCTTGGATCCGGTGGCCTCGGCCTGCTTGCGGCTTTCGGCGATTCGGCCCAGGGCCTCCTCGATCTCGGCGTCGGGCACCACGACCTTGGGGCGCTCCAGCTCGATGCTGGCGAAGTCCATCTCGCCGATGGTCGGCAGGACCTCGACGTCCATCTTGAACTCCAGGTCCTTGCCTTCCTCGAACGAGACGATCTCGATCTTGGGCTGCATGGCCGGGCGCAGGTCACGGTCGGCCAGGGTCTGCTGGGACCCTTCCTGAACGGCCGCTTCCAGCACTTCGCCCATGACCGAGGCGCCATACTTTTTCTTCATGAGCGCCATGGGCACCTTGCCCGGACGGAAGCCCGGAAGGCGAACCTGATGAGACAGCTCCTTGAGACGGCTGTCCGTCTTGTCCTGGAGGGTGCTGGCCGGAACGACGATCTTGAATTCGCGCTTCAGACCGTCGGCGTTGGTTTCTGTGACCTGCATGGAGATTCCCGAAAGTCTTGGGTGTCAGTCCGTGGCCAGCCGCAAAAGCGCCTGACCGCTCAATTCTTATGCATGGGCCGCGCAGGCGGCCCGGCGTTCTTGTGGGCCGCCTGCGCGGCCCGGTATTCAAAAACCGTCTCTGGATCCACCCCGACGGCCGGGCCGGAGATGGTGCGGGCGAAGGGACTTGAACCCCCAAGGCCTAAGGCCACTGGAACCTAAATCCAGCGTGTCTACCAATTCCACCACGCCCGCCGCGCCGACTCGCCGCACATCCGGGGAGCGCCTGACTTGGCTTCACCCCGTGCGGATCACAAGAAATTTGGTCCGTGGCGCCGACTGTGGCCGGCACCCGGTCCTATCACATAGCCAATCCCCTGCCCCATGAGCAAGGGCCGATTGTAGGTGCTGGTCGCGGAACCTGTGGATCCGGATGCTGCGGACCGCCCTTTATTAACGACACTTTAGTATATTTATGCTGAAAAAAAGGATATTTCTCGGAAACGGGAATCGGGTGCGCCGTGCGTGCACCTGTTGGGGGTCCGGGCGGCGCACCGTTTCCGGATCAGGGGCACACGATGAGGAGTCAACAAGTGAGCGACAATCTGGACCGCGCCGGTCGCCTTGGTTTTCTACAGATCGACGAACCGACCAAGACTGCCCTTCGTGAGTTTCGGACGGTTCTGGAGCCCCACATCGACTCCATCCTCGAAGACTTTTACAACTACGTGAGGCAGTATCCGCCGATCGCCAAGCTGTTCACCAGCGGCCCGTCGATGGATCACGCCCGCCGAATGCAGCGCCAACACTGGATGAACAGCGTGTTCATGGGCGATTTCGGCGATGCCTACATGAAGCAGGTCACCATCATCGGCCGCACCCACGAGCGCGTCGGCCTGGAGCCGCGCTGGTACATCGGCGCCTACTGCTTCACCCTGAACAAGATCATCGGCCTCATCCAGCAAACCTACCGCAAGAAGCCCGAGCGCGCCGCCCAGGTTACCCAGGCCGTCAACAAGGCCCTGATGCTGGACATGGACCTGGCGATTTCGGTGTACATCCAGACGGCCCGCGAAACCGCCGCCCGGACCCTGAACGAACACGCCTCGGTGTTCGAGAACGAGGTCCACGGCATGGTCGAGATCGTGGCCGCCGCGGCGACGGAGTTGCAAGCCACCTCCCAGGGCATGGCCGAGACCGCCGACGCGACCAGCCAGCAGGCCTCCCTGGTCGCCACGGCGGCCGAAGAAGCCGCCCAGAACGTGCAGACCGTGGCCTCGGCTGCCGAAGAACTACACGCATCCATTTCCGAGATCAGCCGCCAAGTGAGCGAGTCGAATCGCATCTCCGGCGAGGCCGTGAAAGAAGCCCAGCGGACCAACCAACTCGTCACCGGGCTGGCTGCCGCCGCCGACAAGATCGGCGCGGTGGTCAAGCTCATCAACGACATCGCCAGTCAGACCAACCTGCTCGCGCTGAACGCCACCATCGAGGCCGCGCGGGCCGGTGACGCCGGCAAGGGATTTGCCGTGGTCGCCAACGAGGTCAAGAACCTGGCCAACCAGACCGCCCGTGCGACCGAGGAAATCTCCACCCAGATCAACGAGGTCCAGAACGCCACGAAAACGGCGGTGAGCGCCATCCAGGGCATCGGTTCGACCATCGGCCAGATCAACGAGATCGCCGCTGCCATCGCCGCCGCCGTCGAGGAACAGGGCGCCGCCACCCGCGAAATCGCCCGCAACGTTCAGGAAGCCTCGACCGGCACCACCGAGGTGACGTCGAACATCCACAACGTCACCGAGGCATCGTCGGAAACCGGCTATGCCGCCAAGGAGGTGCTGACCGCCTCCAAGGAACTGTCCAGCCAGTCCGAGCGCCTGAAGAACAAGGTCGATGCCTTCCTGACCGACATCCGCGCTATCTGACGCCTGGGCTGACGCCTGGGCTGACGCCAGGGCCCGCACCTGGATCAAAGGGGTCCTTCCGCAAGGAGGGACCCTTTTTCATGGACCTGCTACAGCGCTTCGGAATCCCGTTCGCCCGTGCGGATGCGCACCGCCTGGCCGATGTCGAGGACGAAGATCTTGCCGTCGCCAATCTTGCCGGAATTGGCGGCGTTGCGAATGGCGTCCAGGGCCTTGTCGACCAGGTCATCCTCGATGACAACCTCGACCTTGACCTTGGGCAGGAAGTTCACGACGTACTCGGCGCCACGATAGATTTCGGCCTGTCCGCGCTGACGGCCAAAGCCCTTGACCTCGGACACGGTCAGCCCCTGGATGCCGATGGCACCCAGCGCCTCGCGCACGTCGTCGAGCTTGAACGGCTTGATTACGGCCATAACGAGTTTCATCGGTCCCTCCACTGCTGTTCACACCCCTCAGAGTCGCTGAAACCACCGATTCCCGCAAGCGCCAGCTTGGCAGCGCAGCAAAAACTGGGCAGCGCAGCAAAAAGGGCGCGGCCGAAAACTGGTCCGCGCCCTCTCAAATTGATGAATTTGGCAAATTGATGAATTTGACCCCGTCAGCCGGCCGGAGCCGCCAGCCTGCTGGCCCCTTCCAGGGCCACGGCGGCCTTGCGCACCGCCATCTGGAGTTTGTCGAAGGCGCGGTTCTCGATCTGCCGCACCCGCTCGCGGGAGATGCCATACTGCTTGCCCAGGTCCTCCAGGGTGATCGGGGCGCTGCGCAGGCGGCGTTCGGTGATGATGTGGCGTTCGCGGTCGTTCAGGGTTTCCAGCGCGTCGCGCAGCAGGCGGCTGCCCAACTGGCGCTCCTGCTTGACGGCCAGGGCCTCTTCCTGGTCGATGCGGTCATCGACCAAAAGGTCCATCCGTTGCAGGTCACCGTCCTCGCCGACCGGCATGTTCAGGGACGAATCCTGGCGCGCCAGACGGCGGTTCATGGCATGCACGTCGGCCATGGGCACCGACAGTTCGGCCGCGATCTCGGCCGCCTGTTCGGGCGTCAGTTCGCCTTCCTCATAGATACCGAGCTTGGCCTTCAGGCGGCGCAGGTTGAAGAACAGCTTCTTCTGTGCGGCCACCGTGCCAACCTTGACCAGCGACCACGAGTTCAGGACATACTCGTTGATCGAGGCCTTGATCCACCACATGGCGTAGGTCGCCAAGCGGAACCCCTTCTCAGGCTCGAACTTCTTGACGGCGCGCATCAGCCCCAGGTTGCCCTCGGAAATCAGGTCGGACACGGGCAGACCATAGAAGCGATAGCCCATGGCTATCTTGGCAACCAGCCGCAAGTGACTGGTGACCATGCGCTGCCCGGCGGCCAGGTCGTCATGATCCCGGAACTGAATGGCATTGGAGTACTCTTGCTCCGGCGTCAGCAGCGGATAGCGCTTGATCGCTTCCATATACTGCGTGAGGCCGCCCTCAGCCGATATCGACGGCAAGTTCAGGCTTCTGTTCTGGGCCATGGAACTTTCTCCCGGTCGGTCTACCCAATTTCTAAATTGGCCAATTTCTAGGCTGGCCAATCTCTGTACGGGCCACTCTTTCTACGCGGTCCTGCCCCGCCCGGATCATCGCACTCCCCGAAAGATTGCGCGTCCGTCCATTTTATCGACTCGATAACCGCAAGGCCTGCGGCCACCCACCCGTTCATTGAAACTATTACAGTCTACAAACTGGACCAATTTAGTCAAGATTAAAAGACCACACCAATCAGGGACTTTCAATGAAACACCCGCAGCCCATGACGAGTTGCGGGATTTCTCCGTCTGTACGACCAAAGATTTCCCGGACGCTTTCCAGACGAGACCGGCCGGTCGGCACCGACTCGGCCCCAATGCCGACTCTGCTGGTCTAGAGTGGCCAATTGAGGGCATGGACCGCCGAAAAACGGCCACATTCGCCTTCTATCTTGCGTTCTCGGTTGGAAAGGGCGCCGCTTGAATGCCGTCATTAGGCTGCCGAGGCGCTTTACCTGCCGATCACCACCGGGCCGCCGGGAAGCGCGGCGTTCGCCTGCCTTGTTTCACGCACTTCATGCCGTTATAGTCCGACGCCGCATGAGGGGGTCTCGCGTTCGTTAAGTGCGGGCGCGTCGAATGAACAGAACGCCCGGCCGCTTGCCGGGTTCCGTATCGCCCGGCCCGGTTCCTGGGGGGCGGCGGTAGAACAAACGGATGAGACAGAGGAGTTTCGCATGAAGAAGAGCGTGTTCGCCGTTGGCCTCGTGGCCGCAATTTCCCTGACCAGCGGTGCCGCCATGGCTGCCGATGCCGCTGCCGGCGAGAAGCTGGCCAAGCAGCGCTGCGTTGCCTGCCACACCCTCGAGCAGGGCGGCGCCAACAAGGTTGGACCGAACTTGTTCAACGTCGTTGAGCGTGGCCCGAACGCAGCCGAAGGCTTCAACTACTCCAAGGGCTATGCCGACGCGGCCGCCGCCGGCTTCACCTGGACCGACGAGACCCTGGACGAGTACTTGGCCGACCCGACCGCGTTCCTGCGCCATCACGCCAAGGACGACAAGGCCCGCTCGAAGATGACCTTCAAGCTGCCGAAGGCCGAAGATCGCGCCGACGTGATTGCCTACCTGCACACCCTGAAGTAGGACCCCGTCCGGTCCCGAAGGTTCAGACCTTCACCCAGGAAACCGCCGCCCGCGCACAGCAGGCGGCGGTTTTGCTTTTCACGCCGGGACCGGGACCAATGCCCTGGGAACAGCAGGGGTGAATTTTTCGTTTCAGGAGGTGGCCGGAAGCGTCCACTGTCGCCATACCGCGAACGGGGTGATACACCAGAAGATGAATATTGGCGCGGCGCGCGCAGCGTGTTCGCGTGTACCTGAGTTCGGTGTACGATGGCGCGAAACCCGCGCCCGGCTCGTGCCGGACCATCCGAACGGGTTGATTGAGGGAGAGCACATGACCGAAACGCGTGACGATCGTATCCGCGCCCGTGCCTACGACCTGTGGCAGAGCGACGGCGGCAGGACCGGCGACGACTGGGCTTACTGGCTCCGCGCCGAACAGGAGATTTCCGACGAAGAGGCCGCACCCGCCGACAGCGCGCCCGCCCCCAGCGCCGCGGCTGCCGCCCCTGCCCCCGGCCCCGGCACAAGCGAGGACGCCCCTACAGCGATCCCGGCCAAGGACCCCGCCAAGAAGGCCGCGCCCAAAAAGCCCCCTGCTGCCAAGCCTGCCGCATCCAAAGCGACCGGGCCCAAACCTGCTGCCGCCAAGCCGTCGGCCAAGGGCAAGACCAAGGCCACTCCGGCAGCGCCCGCGCCTGGCAAGCGCTGACATCCGCCGAACTGGTTCCAACAAGCCCGCGGGACTGTCCCCCATCCCGCGGGTTTTTCGTCGCCCCCTTCCGTCTTTCAGGACCATCTGATGGCAACCGGACACCGCACGCACGTCCGCCCCGGCAGACCTTACCCACTTGGCGCGACATGGGATGGTCGGGGTGTCAACTTCGCCCTGTTCTCGGCCCATGCGGAAAAAGTCGAGTTGTGCCTGTTCGACGCCCAGGGCCGCCGTGAAACCGCCCGCATCGCGCTGCCCGAGGTCACTGACGAGGTCTGGCACGGCTACGTCCCCGACATGGGGCCAGGCCAGCTCTACGGCTACCGCGTGCACGGCCCCTACGAGCCCAAGAACGGCCACCGCTTCAACGCCAACAAACTGCTGATCGACCCTTATGCCAAGGCTATTGTGGGCCAGGTGCAGTGGCATCCGGCCTGCTACGGCTACAAGGTGGGGCATCCGCGCGAGGACCTCAGCTTCGACCGCCGCGACAGTGCCCGCTATGTGCCCAAGGCCATGGTGGTCAAGACCGACTACCCCTGGGACACCGAACACCGCCCCGACATCCCGATGGCCGAAGCCGTCCTGTACGAGGCGCACGTCAAGGGCATGACGGCCCTGAACCACCGCGTCCCCGAACCGCTGCGTGGCACCTTCGCCGGGTTGGCCGCGCCGTCCGTGATCGACCATCTGCACTGGCTGGGCGTCACCAGCATTGAACTGCTGCCGGTCCACTCCGCCGTTGACGAGCCGCACCTCAAGGACAAGGGCCTGACCAACTATTGGGGCTACAGTCCGCTGGGGTTTTTCGCGCCCGACAGCCGGTTCATGACCGGCACCGACCCCGACGAGTTCAAGGCCATGGTCGCCCGTTTCCACGACGCCGGCATCGAGATCATCCTGGACGTGGTCTACAACCACACCTGCGAGGGCAACCACCTGGGGCCGACCATTTCGCTGCGCGGCATCGACAACAAAAGCTACTACCACCATGTGGCCGAGCAGCCGCGTTTTTATCATAATCATTCCGGATGCGGAAACACCCTCAACGCCTCGCATCCCCGCGTGTTGCAGATGATCATGGATTCGCTGCGCTACTGGGCGGAATCAATGCATGTGGACGGCTTCCGGTTCGACCTCGCCGCCGCCGTGGCGCGCGGGCCGCGTGGCTTCGAGCGGGCCGGCGCGTTTCTGTCCGCCGTGCGCCAGGACCCCGTGCTCAACCGCGTCAAGCTGATCGCCGAGCCGTGGGACATCGGGCCGTCGGGCTACCGCATGGGCGAGTTTCCACCCGGCTGGACCGAATGGAACGATGCCTTCCGCAACGGCGTGCGGGGATTCTGGAAGGGCAACGCCCGCCAGGTCGGCCCCATGGCCACCCGCATCTCGGGTTCCTCCGACGTGTTCTGGCGACGCGGCCCGCTGGCCTCGGTCAACTATGTGACGGCGCACGACGGGTTTACCCTGCACGATCTGGTCAGCTACAACGACAAGCACAACGAGGACAACCAGGAAGACAACCGGGACGGCACCAACGACAATCAGTCGTGGAACTGCGGCACGGAGGGGCCGACCGACGATCCGGCGGTGCGCGCCCTGCGTTACCGGCAGAAGCGTAATTTGATCGCCACGCTTCTGCTGTCCCAGGGGGTCCCCATGCTGTTGGCCGGAGACGAGCTTGGCCGCACCCAAAACGGCAACAACAACGCCTATTGCCAGGACAACCCGCTGTCATGGCTGCACTGGGAGCCCCCCTCGCCGGATGACCGGGAGTTCATGGACTTCGTGCGCGCCATGATCGCCCTGCGCCGGCGCCATCCGGCCTTTCGGCGGCGGCGGTTCTTTGTCGGGCAGCCGGTCGGCCCGAATGGCCTGAAGGACATCACCTGGCTGTCCCCGGTCGGCGGCGAGATCGCCCCCGCCGAATGGGACCTGCCACACAAGCGTTGCTTCGGATACCACATCAACGGCGATCCTGCCGAAAGCCATGGCAGGGTGCCAGACGACCCCGCCGCCGGGGCCGCCCCGACCGAGGCCGACGCCGACGCCGACGCCGACAACCGCTTCATCGTCATGATGAACGCGTCGGGAGAAATCGTCGATTTCGTGCTGCCCGGCCCCGAGTACGGGGCCGAGTGGAACGTTCTGGTCGATACGGCCGAAACCGAGGAAGACGAATCGCCGCGCCCCCACCGCAGCGGAGAAGCGCTGCCCATGACGCCACACAGCATGATCGTGCTGATCGAACGCATCGGCAAGCGCCGCCCGCTCCACGCACCATCCGGTCGCCGCCGCACCGACAAGGCATCTTTCCATGAGGACCCGCACCATGACGCATGATGAGGCCAGGACGCAGGATGGGGCCAAGCCGCAGGATGGGGCCAGGACCCATGACGAGGCCAGCCCGAGCGTCAAGCCCGAACCGGTTGTTGTCGCGCTGGCCGCTGCCGCTGGCATCGAGATGTCGTACAGCGACATCTATGGCAAGCGCCACACCGCGAGCGCGGCGGCCGTCACCGCACTGCTTGGCGCCCTGGGCCTGCCCGCCGCCACGGCCGACGAAACCATGGAAAGCCTGCGGACCCTGGAGTCCGAGCACTGGACCCGCCCAGTGCCGCCGGTCAGCGTGGTGCGCCGGGGTCAGCGCATGGGCATTGTCCTGACCCTGCCCAGCGCCGACCTGACGACCGTACAGTCCTGGCGCGTCATCCTGGAAGACGGCAGCGTCCGCACCGGAGAGAGCGCCTCGGGCAGCCTCTATGTGACCGAAACGACGGTTCTTGACGGTGTCCCCCTGACCCGTGCCAGCCTCGCGTTGCCCGACGACATCCCCGATGGGTACCACACGTTCTGCCTTGCAAACGGCGAAGAAGAAGGTCTGCGCGGCGCATTGATCGTCGCCCCCGCCGCCTCGTGGCTGCCCGATGCCCTGCTCCCCACAGCGCCCCATGCGGGCCGGGTGTGGGGCATCAACAGCCAGCTCTATGCCGTGCGGTCGCGCACCAACTGGGGTATGGGCGACTTCGCCGACCTCGCCGTGCTGGCCAACCACACCGCGCGTCTGGGCGGCGACGTGGTGGGCATCAACCCGGTCCACGCCCTGTTCCCCAGCAAGCCGCGCGACGCCAGCCCCTATTCCCCGTCCAGCCGCATCTTCCTCAATCCGATGTACATCAACATCGAGGACATGCCCGAATACCCGCTGTGCAGCGCCGCCCAGGCGATCATGGCCGACCCCGCCGTCAAACGCCGGCTGGTCAAGGCCCAGCAGGGCGACTGGGTGGACTACAAGGCCGTCGCCACCCTCAAGCACGACCTGTTCGACCCACTGTTCCAGCAGTTCGAGGACCACACCCCGCTGGCCCGGCGCAAGGCCTTTGACGCCTTCGTGGCCGAGGGCGGTGAGCGGCTGCATCGCTTTGCCATCTTTCAGGTGCTGGAGCGCCGCCTGGCCTACAAGCCCTGGCGCCAGTGGCCGCACAAGTACCAGCGCTGCGACAATCCCGAGGTCGAGGCCTTTGCCCTCACCCACGAAAAAGCCGTGCGCTTCCACAAATGGCTCCAGTTCGAGGCCGACCGCCAGCTTGCCGCCGCCGCCAAGGCCCTGACCGATGGCGGCGGGCGCATCGGCCTGTACCTGGATCTTGCCGTCGGCGTGAACAGCGACGGGGCCGACACCTGGATGGACCCCGACGTCTATGCCAGTTCCGCCCGCTTTGGCGCCCCGCCCGACGACCTGGGGCCGTTGGGGCAGGATTGGGGGTTACCGCCGCTCAACCCGCACACCCTGCGCCAGCGCGCCTACGAGCCGTTCATCGCCATGCTGCGCGCCAACATGCGCCACGCCGGCGCCCTGCGCATCGACCACGCCATGGCGCTCCAGCACCTGTTCTGGATCCCGCCGGGGCATCAGGCCGTGGACGGCATCTATGTCACCTATCCGATGGACGACCTGATGGGCATCGTGGCCCTGGAAAGCCACCGCAACCACTGCGTGGTGATCGGTGAGGACCTGGGCACCGTGCCGCCCGGCTTCCGCGAGCGCATGGCGGCCGAAAACATCCTGTCCTATCGCATCCTGTATTTCGAGCGCTGGGAAAACGGCCTGCTGCACCGCCCCGACGTCTATCCGCCCCTGGCCTTGGCCACCGCCTCGTCGCACGATATGGCGCCCATCGCCGGGCACTGGGAAGGCTGGGACATCGCCCTGCGCCACAAGCTCAGCCTCAGCCGCCCCGACATCAGCGAGGACCAGGACCTTGAGGCGCGCGCCGCCGACCGAGCCATTCTGATCGGCGCCCTTCAGGACCAGGACCTGCTGCCCGCCGACTTCCCCCTCACCTTCCCCCTGGAGGACAGCAACACCCGCGCCCTGGTCCTGGCCTGCCACCAGTTCCTGGCCCGCACGCCGTCGCGCCTCATGCTGATGAATTTGGACGACCTGGCCTGTGAGGTTAGCCAAGTCAACGTCCCCGGAACCGTGGACCAATACCCCAACTGGTCCCGCCGCCTGAGCCAGGACGTGGAATCCCTGATGACCGGAGCCTACCTCCGCGCCACCGCCGAAGCCGTCAGCCGCGACCGGGGGCGGTAGCGCACAGCCAATGAACTGACTCACCTGAAAAGGGCGGGTTGCCGCCCGCGACGGCGGAACTGAAGATCGATTCATAGGCCGCACAGCAGCAGTCAGACGGAAAAAGGGCCGCCGGAATTGCTCCCAGCGGCCCTTCTTCTTATGCGTAGTTCGCGTGCCTAGCTGAGTGGCTTCACGCGCCAGATCTTGGAGGCGTATTCGTGGATCGAGCGGTCCGACGAGAACGTTCCGACGTTGGCGACGTTGAGGATGGCGCTGCGGGTCCATGCCTTGGCGTCAGCGTAGTAGGCGTCCACGCGGGCCTGGGTGTCCACGTAATCGCGGTAGTCGGCCATCAGGAAATAATGGTCGCCCTGGCTCAACAGGGTGTCGTGGACAGGACGGTAGCGGCCTGGATCATCGGGGCAGAAGAAGCCCTGTCCGATCATGTCGATGGCCCGCTTCAGGTCGGCGTCGCTGTTGTAGTAGTCCCACGGACGGTAGCCATGGGCGCGCATGTCGTTCACCTCGTCGGCGGTCTTGCCGAAGATGAAGATGTTGGGGTCGCCGACGGCGTCCTTGATCTCGATGTTGGCGCCGTCGAGGGTCCCGATGGTCAGTGCACCGTTGAGGGCGAACTTCATGTTGCCGGTGCCTGAGGCCTCGGTCCCGGCGGTCGAGATCTGTTCCGACAGGTCGGTGCCGGGAATGATGATCTCGGCCGACGACACGTTGTAGTTCGGCAGGAAGCACAGCGACAACTGGCCACGGGTGCGCGGGTCGTTGTTGACCACCGCAGCCACATCATTAATCAGGCGGATAATAAGCTTGGCCAGGAAGTAGCCCGGCGCCGCCTTGCCGGCGATGACCACACAACGCGGATGCGCCCCGACCGTGCCGCCGTCGCGCAGGTGGTTGTACTGCGTGATGACGTGCAGCAGGTTGAGGAGCTGCCGCTTGTACTCGTGGATGCGCTTGATCTGGCTGTCGAACAGGGAGTCCGGGTTGAACCGCACGCCGCACCGGGCCTCGATCAGGGCGGCCAGCCGAATCTTGTTGGCCCGCTTGATGGCGCTGAAACGCTCCTGGAACGACGCGTCGTCAACCAGGTTTTCCAGGCCCTTGATCTTGAGCAGGTCGGTACGCCAGCCTGGTCCAACCGCCTCGGTCACCAGCTCGGCGAGGCCAGGGTTGGCCTGCAACAGCCAGCGCCGCTGGGTCACGCCGTTGGTAACGTTGATGAACTTGTCGGGATTCATACGGTTGAAGTCGGCGAACACATGGCTGCGCATGAGTTCGGTGTGCAGGGCCGCCACGCCGTTGACGTGGTTGGACCCGACCACGCATAGGTGCGCCATGCGGATGCGGCGCTGCCCGTCGTTGACCAGCGACATGCGGGCCAACAGATCCGGCTGGCCGGGGAAATGGTACTTCACCTCTTGCAGGAAATCGTAGTTGATCTGGTAGATGATCTCCAGATGGCGCGGCAAAAGCTGCTCCAGCATGGCGATCGGCCAGGTCTCCAACGCCTCGGGCAGCAGGGTGTGGTTGGTGTAGTTGAACACCTGCCGGGTCAGTTCCCACGCCTGCGCCCACTCGTAGTCATAGACGTCGAGCAGCAGGCGCATCAGTTCGGGAATGGCCAGCGACGGGTGGGTGTCGTTGAGCTGGATGCACACCTTGACCGGAAGGTCGTCCAGGCTGTCGTATACCCGGTTGTGGCGCGCCAGGATGTCCTGCAACGACGCGGAGACAAAGAAGTACTCCTGCATCACCCGCAGTTCCTGGCCCATCAACGTGGTGTCGGCCGGGTACAGGACCTTGGACAGGTTTTCCGAAATGGTCTTGTCCTTGACCGCGTCGATGTAGTTACCCTGGTTGAAATACTTCAGGTCAAAATCGCGGGTTGCGCGGGCCGACCACAGACGCAGCTTGGTCACCACCCCCGACCCGTGCCCGGCGATAGGCACGTCGTAGGCCATGGCGATGACGTCCTCGGTGTCCACCCACTGGCAGACTTCCTTGCCATGCTCGTCACGGAAGCAGGCGATGCGGCCCCGGAAGCGCACCGGATAGATGATGTTGGGACGTTCGTATTCCCACGGATTACCGTAGCGCAGCCAGGTTTCGGGGTGCTCGACCTGCTCACCGTTTTCGATGCGCTGGGTGAACATGCCGAACTCATAGCGGATGCCGTAGCCAAAGCCCGGATAGGAGTGCGTCGCCATGCTGTCGAGGAAGCAGGCGGCCAGGCGCCCGAGACCACCGTTGCCGAGCGCGGCGTCGAACTCGAACTCCTGGATGGTGTCCAGGTCCTGCCCCAGGTCCTTCAGCGCCTGCGTGAACGGGCCGTGCAGGTTGAGGTCGAGCAGGTGCTTGATGAGGCTGCGCCCGTTCAGGTACTCCAGCGAAAGGTAATAGATCCGCCGGGCATCCTGATCGCGCTCGCGGCGCGATGTCTCCAGGTAATGCTCCGAGAGGATGCCCCGCACCAGACCCGCGACGGCGTAAAGCCAGTCACGGGGTGACGCCGCTTCGGGCGACACACCGACATTATGCACCATGTAGCTCAGCAACTGGCGCTTGATGCCCTCGACGCTGCCAACGTCGATGAGTTCGGCGCAGGCGGATTCCGCGACGGCCTTGGTCATAATAGCCCCTTACTTCCCGATCAGGTTGCACCTGCCCCGCTTGTCAGCCACACTCAGCCGCGCAGGGTCTGTTCATAAAGGTCAACATAGGCCTCGGCGGCACGGTGCCAACCAAAGTCCTGGGCCATGGCCCGCTGCCGTGCATAGTGCAGCGCATCGGGCCGGGCGTATAGGGCAAGTGCGCGGTAGAAGGCACTCAGCAGGCCTTCGACCGACGGCGAATCGAACAGGAAACCGGTTCCGGTGCCCTCATCGGACATATCGCGGACGGTATCGGCCAGGCCGCCGGTCCGCCGCACGATCGGCAACGCCCCGTACCGCAGGGCGTAAAGCTGCGTCAGGCCGCACGGCTCGAACCGCGACGGCACCAGGAAGAAATCACTGGCCGCCTGGATGCGGTGCGAAAGGGCCTCGTCATAGGCAGTCTGCATGGCGATGCTGCCGGCGTAGCGGCGCGACAGTTGCAGGAACTGCTGCTCCAGCGCCCAGTCGCCCGACCCCAGCACGGCCAGTTGCGCGCCGGCCTCAATGAGGCGGGCCGCCGCACCGGCCACCAAGTCGATGCCCTTTTGGTCGGAAAACCGGCTGACCAGCCCCAGCACGGGCGCGTCCGGCCGTTCGTCCAGGCCCATTTCGCGTTGCAGGGCGGCCTTGCAGCGGGCCTTGCCCTCGGCCACCGTATCGGGACCATAGGCGGCGGCGATGTCCGGGTCCTTGGCGGGATCCCACAGAGCGTAATCGACTCCGTTGAGGATGCCGCTGAACTCTCCGGCCCGCGCCCGCCCGCTCAGCAGACCGTCAAGTCCCCGTCCGCCTTCCGGCGTGGTGACTTCCCACGCATAGGTCGGGCTGACCGTGGTCAAGCGATCAGCATAGAACAGCCCCGCCTTGAGGGTCGAGACGAGGCCGTTGAACTCCACCCCATCAATCGAAAAGGCATGCGGCGGCAATCCGGCCGACGCCACGAAATCGGGTCCGAACAGCCCGGCGAAATGAAGGTTGTGAATGGTGAAGACGGTGCGCGGCACCTGCCGCCCAGCCAGCTTGAGGTAGGCCGGGACAAGGCCAGTCTGCCAGTCGCTGGCATGGACGATGTCGGCCGACCAGTTGGCCAGCGCCTCGCCGCTTCCCAGCAGCGCGGCGACCCGCGACAGCAGGGCGAAGCGCAGGCCGTTGTCGGGGTGCTCGCTGCCGTCCGGCCGCTGGTACGGGCCACCGGGCCGGTCGAACAGCGTCGGACAGTCGAGCAACCAGACCGGCACGCCGCTGTCGGGCATCCGCGCCTCGATCAGGCGCGACGGGCCAACGCCCAGAATGTCGCCCAACCCATGGGCCACTCCTGGGTCCGCGACCTTGGCCAACACGCCGGGATAGGCCGGCAGCAGGATCCGCGCATCAACCCCCAGGCGACAAAGAGCCGCCGGCAGCGCACCCGCCACATCGGCAAGGCCGCCCGTCTTGACGAGTGGATAGGCTTCGGACGCAACGACGAGAACGCGCATACCACCCCTCTGCCTACTCCCCCACAACCGATCCCCGGCGTGGCTGGCCCTAATTCACTCCACTTTATACGCCCGGCGCAACAAGGAATAAGCACCAAGTCCCATTTGCCGCCAATTCAACATTATTTTTCATGGGGTTGTCATTGATCCGGCAGCCACGCGGTGCAATGATGACAAATGGTACAACCACCGGCCGGGGCCGGTCCAGGTACAGGGGATGGCACCAATGGGCTCAGCAGAAGTTCTCGTCGATCTCAACCGCGCGCTCAAGGGCACCCTTGCCCTGGTTCTGGCAGGCGGGCGCGGATCACGGCTCCGCAATCTGACCGACGACGAAGCCAAGCCCGCCGTGCCCTTCGGCGGCAAATTCCGCATCGTGGATTTCCCGCTGTCGAACTGCGTCAATTCCGGCATTCGCCGCATCGCCGTGCCGACTCAGTACAAGGCCCACACCCTCATCCACCACATCCAGCGTGGTTGGGGCTTTTTCCGGGCCGAAATCAACGAGTTCGTGGAACTGTGGCCGGCCCAGCAGCAGACCAGCGAGGAAAGCTGGTATCGCGGCACCGCCGACGCCGTGTTCCAGAACCTGGACATCTTGCGCCGCCACAACCCCGACTACATCCTGGTTCTGGCCGGTGACCACATCTATCGCCAGGACTATTCCCGCCTGATCGCCCAGCACATCCGCCGCCGGGCCGACTGCACGGTATCGTGCGTCGAAGTCCCCCGCGCCGAAGCGTCCGACTTCGGAGTCGTCGGGGTGGACGAGCAGGACAACATCATCAGCTTCGATGAAAAGCCGGCCAACCCGGCCAGCATCCCCGACAAGCCCGACCGTGCCTTCGCCAGCATGGGCATCTATGTGTTCAACGCCAAATTCCTGATCGACCAGCTTGAAAGCGATGCGCTCGACCAGCAGTCGGACCACGACTTCGGCAAGAACATCATTCCCGGTCTGGTCGGCAAGGCCCGCGTGGTGGCGCACCGGTTCTCCGACTCCTGCGTCATGACCCCCGGCTCCAGCGAGCCATACTGGCGCGACGTCGGGACCGTGGATGCCTATTGGGCCGCCAACGTCGATTTGACCACGATCACCCCCGAACTCGACCTTTATGACGAGGCGTGGCCGATCTGGACCTACCAGCTCCAGAAGCCCGCCGCCAAGTTCGTGTTCGACAGCGATGAGCGGCGTGGCATGGCGGTCGATTCAGTGGTGTCGGCCGGGTGCGTGATCTCGGGCGCGGCGGTGCGGCGATCCCTGCTGTTCTCCTGCGTGCGGGTGAACAGCTACAGCGTGGTCGAGGACTCGGTGGTCCTTCCCGAAGCCGACATCGGCCGCCATTGCCGCATCCGCAAGGCCATCATCGGCACCGGCTGCCGTGTCCCCGAAGGCTTGGTGGTCGGCGAGGACCGCGCCGAAGACGAACGCCGCTTCCACGTCACCGAAGGCGGCGTGACCCTGGTCACCCGCTCTATGCTCGAAAAGCTGTAGCCGCGAAAAAGCGGGCTCTGCCCGCGCCCGCCAGGAGGCGACGGCCTCCTGGGCCTCGGGAGTTGGTGGCGGCGCAAGGCCGCGCGCAACGCAACAATGGGCAAGGCTGTCTGCCTGCGGCACACCAAGCGAGAACACCAAACTCACGGGGTCCCATGTTCAAGGGGTCAAGGGGCCATTCGGCCCCTTGCGGGCATGAGCAGAGCCCATCCTTCCCCTTGGTGTCCCCGAAACCCCCTACCCTTCCAGTTCCTCTCGGAGCATTTCCACCTCCAGCCATTCTTCCTCGGCGCTGGCAAGAGCTGCCTGGTGGGCCTGAAGGGTGTCGGTGGCCTTTTGGAAGGCGGCCGGGTTCCGGGCGTACAGCCCGGCGTCGGCGAGGATTTTTTCCTGGGCGGCGATGGCGGCCTGAAGCTCGGCGATCTTCAGGGGAAGCTGCTCCAAGGCGCGCTGCTGCTTGAAGGACAGCTTGCGTTTGGGCTTGGCCGCCCCGCCGGACGTCGAAGTGGTAGACCCCGGCCCGTCCTTGCGCGACGCGCCGGCGGTTTCGGCCGGCTTGTCCCCGATCACCCGCTGGCGTTCGTAGTCAGCATAGCCGCCGGGATATTCGCGCACGACGCCATTGCCCTCGAACGCAATGGTCGAGGTCACGACGCGGTCCAGGAAATCGCGGTCATGGCTGACCAGGATGAGCGTGCCATCGTACTCGGCCAGGGTTTCCTGCAACAGGTCCAGGGTGTCCATGTCCAGGTCGTTGGTCGGTTCGTCCAGGATGAGGAAGTTGGACGGCCGGGCCAGGACCTTGGCCAGCAGCAGGCGGTTACGCTCGCCGCCCGACAGGCTGCCGACCGGGCTGCGCGCCTGACGATCATCGAACAGGAAGTCGCGCATATAGCTGACGACGTGACGCACCCGGCCGCGCACGTTGATAGAATCGCCCCCGGAATCGGCCAGGGTTTCCCACACAGTCTTGTCCAGATCGAGGCGCGAGCGGGCCTGGTCGAGGAACTCCATGGTCAGGTTGGTGCCCAGCTTCACGGTACCCGTGTCGGCCTCCAGCTGGCCGGTCAGGATGCGCAGCAGGGTGGACTTGCCGGCGCCGTTAGGGCCGATCACGCCGACCCGGTCACCGCGCAGGATGCGGGTCGAGAACGGCCGCAGCACGACGTTGTCGCCATAGGTCTTGGTGATGTCCTCGGCCTCGACCACCAGCTTGCCGGACACGGGACCGGCCTCGGTCTCCAGCTTGACCGACCCGGTGCGGGCGATCTGCTGGGCGCGTTCGTTGCGCATGTCGCGCAGGCGGCGCAGGCGGCCCTGGTTGCGGGTGCGGCGGGCCGAAATGCCCTTGTGCGACCATTCGACTTCCTGGGCGATCAGCTTATCGAACTTGGCGCGTTCGACGGCCTCGGTCTCCATGACGGACTCGGACCACGCCTCGAACGCCTCGAACCCCTGGTCGAGGCGGCGCACCACGCCGCGGTCGAGCCAGAACGTGACCTTGGTCAGGCGGTTGAGGAAGGCGCGGTCATGGCTGATGACCACGAAGCCGCCCCGGAAGGACGCGAGGCGGTCTTCCAGCCACTTGATGGTGGGCATGTCCAGATGGTTGGTCGGCTCGTCCAGCAGCAGGATGTCGGGCTGCGACACCAGGATGCGGGCCAGCGCCACGCGGCGGGCCTCACCGCCCGACAGGGTGGCCGGGTCGGCCGCGGGGTCGATGGCAACCTCGTCGAGCACGATATCGACGCGGTGCTCCTCGTGCTGCTGCTCGGGACCGAGGCCGGCGACCACGTACTCGTGGACGGTGGCAAAGCCGGTCAGGTTGGGTTCCTGGGTCAGGTAGGCGATGCGCGTGCCGGGTTGCACGAACACCTCGCCTGATTCCGCGTCCATCAACCCGGCAGCGATCTTGAGCAGGGTGGACTTGCCCGACCCGTTGCGCCCGACCAGGGCGACGCGGTCACCGCGCCCAACGGCGACATCCACCCCCTGAAACAGCGGGTGGCCGCCAAAACCCAGGCGGAGGTCCTTGAGGATGAGCAACGGGGGAGGTGGCGGCACGGGGCAAATCTCGATGTGGCGGCTGCGGGGGCCCACAGGTTCCACATTCGGGCGCGTTGCGCAAGAGCGGGGAGCGACCCGTGGCCGCTCCCCGCGCGTTGCTGCCAGTGATTAGGCGTCAGGTCGGGCGTTCGGGCGGGCCTGGGGCCGATAGCCCTCCACCCAAAAGCGGCGCAGAGGATTGGCCAGGGATTCGTCGTGCACCATGAACTCGGCGACGTTGCGGGGCACCGGCTGACCACGCCCAACCCCCTCCCCGGTGGCCGACTTCCAGCACACCTGATACATGGTATGTTCCTGGGTAGAGCGTGGTTGCGTCGTGAACATTGCTGCCTCCCGCTGGGCCTTTTTAAGTTCACCTCAAATATATCTCTAGTTTCCACAGGGGTAAATTATACCTCTTAGGGCATTCGGGTGTGCTCGCACGAACCACACGTATTACCCCGAAAGAGAAACGATCACCTTGCGGCTGGCGGCAGAATCCCCGACCCTGCCGCTCCGATTCAAACACTGGCAACTTCAGGAGACCCGGCATGGAATACCGCACCCTGGGCGCCACCACACAGGGGCCCGCATGCGGCCTGAGCGTCAGCGTCGTCAGCCTGGGCACCATGACCTACGGCGAACAGAACACCGAGGCCGAAGGCCATGCCCTGATGGATCGAGCGGCCGAGGCCGGCGTGAACTTTCTCGACGCGGCGGAGCTTTATCCCATCTCCCCCAGCGCCGAGACACAGGGCCGCACCGAGGAAATCATCGGCACCTGGATGAAGGCGCGTGGCTGCCGCGACCGCATGATCGTGGCCTCCAAGGTGGTGGCGCGCAGCCCGGCCATGCCATGGTTCCGGGGCGCCGACCACCGCCTGAACCGCGCCAACATCGCCGCCGCCGTGGACGGCAGCCTCAAACGGCTGCAAACCGATGTCATCGACCTCTATTACCTGCACTGGCCGGATCGCCGGACCAATTACTTCGGCCAACTTGGCTATCGCCACGAGTCCAACGATGACGACGGCGCACCGCTGGAGGAAAGCCTCAAAGCGTTGCAGGAGCAGGTTCAGGCCGGCAAGATCCGCCACATCGGCCTGTCCAATGAAACACCGTGGGGCGTGCACCGCGCCCTTACCCTGGCCGAGACGGCGGGCCTGCCGCGTCCGGTGTGCATCCAGAACCCCTACAGCCTGCTCAACCGCACGTTCGAGGTCGGGCTGGCCGAAATGGCCATTCGGGGCGATGTCCCGCTGGTGGCCTATTCGCCGCTGGCGGGCGGCGTTCTGACCGGCAAGTATCGCGCCGGCGCCCGGCCCGACGGCGCTCGCATCACCCGGTGGCCGGGGCGCTATTCCCGCTACATCAAGCCGCGCGCCCTGCCGGCGGTGGACCAGTACGTGACTCTGGCCCGCGCCGCCGGGCTGGACCCCGCGCAAATGGCCCTGGCCTTCACCCTGCGCCAGCCGTTCCTGGCGTCGTCCATCGTCGGGGCGACCAGCCTGGAGCAGCTTGAGACCAATCTCGGCGCCGCCGACCTCACCCTTTCCGACGACCTGATGGCCGCCATCGAGGCCATCCACGCCCGCGACCCCGATCCGGCCCCCTGAGGACCCCAGCATGTACGCCCAGATCAAGAGCATTCTCTATGGCGCCATCCCGACCGATTGGGACGCCGCGCAAATCATCGTCGGCTACATCGTATTGCTGATAACGCTGCTGGTGTTCCGCCAGTCGATCAAGGCGTGGTGGGCCTTTCTGCCGGTCCTGATCGTCGGCCTGCTGATCGAGATCGCCGATATGGTCCTCCTCGGCCAGGCCATCGGCACGGCGGCCCGCGACCTCGTCCTGTTCACCATCCTGCCGCTGGTGACGGTGTTCGCATTCAGGATGGGGTGGACGAAGTAAGCGGCACAGTACCGGCGACAGGCGCTTCCCCAGTGCTCCTGTCGCCTTTTTTTCTAAAGCCCCCTGGGCGCACTCTTTAAAGCCATACCAATGCACTATACTTTTGGCCTTGCCTTTAGCCAGAATGGTCGGCTCAATAGTGCCGATCCATGCAGTTTGGGGCAGCACCAATGGCCAAGATAAACGACTTAAAAATAAGCACCAGGGTCATCCTCGCGTTCACGTTGCCACTGGTTGTCATCCTCTGGCTTGCCACCGATAAGCTTTGGACCAACTGGGTAACGGCCGCCGAGGCGCAACGGCTTGAGCAGTTGACCGACGTCGCGGTCGGTATCGGCGATGTGGTCCATGCCCTTCAGATCGAGCGCGGCATGAGCGGCGTCTACGTCGGCAGCGGAGCGACACAGTTCAAAGCCGAGATCGTCACCCAGCGCACCGCCACCGACCAGTTCGTGGCCCGTCTGGCAGAGGTGACGGCCCAGACGCCGCCGGAAGTTCTGGGAGAGACGTTGCAGGCCGCGTTGTCGGTAGAACTCCGGCGCCTGGAAGACTTGCCCAGGCTGCGCGGCACCATGGATGCACTGTCCATATCAGGCAATGACGCCACCGGCTTTTTCACCCAGTCGAACAAGCAGCTTCTGTCCCTCATCCCGTTGATGGAAAAATTGGCGAAGGTTCCAGAGGTCAGAAGCAACTTCGCCTCCTACGGCGCCCTGATGCAGGCCAAGGAACGGGCGGGGCAGGAGCGTGCCGCCGGTTCCGTCGGGTTCGCCTCTGGCGGCCTCGATCTGCCTCAGCTTCAGCGTTTCCAGAATGTCGGCGGGGAGCAGAGGACCTGGATCGAGGTGTTCAAGTCGCAGGCCTTACCCGAGCATTCCGCGACGTTCGACCGCGTTGTTGCCGGCCCTGTGGTCGAGGAGGTCGATCGCCTCCGGCGCATCGCCGTCGACAGCTACACCACAAAGTCGGTCGCAGGCGTCACCCCCACAGCATGGTTCAAGGTATCCACCGCGCGCATTGACCTCTTCAAGACGGTGGAGGACTCCCTCGCCAAAGGCCTCAGCACACAGGCCCGGTCGCTCAATGCCGCAGCGTTGCAGGCCGTCTGGATCACGGGCGCCATCATTTTCGTAATCCTCATCCCGACTGCCATGATTGCCATCGTGGTCGTGCGTGGCATCACCGGCCCCCTCGCCGCCATGCGCGGCACCATGGAAAGACTGGCTGGCGGCGACCTGACGGTCACCATCGACGCGGTCAACCGGCGGGACGAAGTTGGCGACATGGCCCGCGCCGTGGATGTCTTCAAGGACAGCATGATCAGGACACGCGCCCTGGAAGCCGAGCAGGACAAGGCCCGCAAGACCCGCGAGGAAAGGGCGGCAGCGATTGAAGCCATGACCCGCGACTTCGACGGCGCCATCGGCCGGTCGCTTTCGGTGGTCGCCGGGGCCGCCACGCAGATGGAGGGCAACGCCCAGAGCCTGTCTTCCACGGCGGAGCAGACAAACGCCCAGTCGGCCATTGTGGCCGCCGCGTCGGAAGAGGCGTCGAGCAACGTGCAGACGGTGGCGGCAGCGGCCGACCAACTTTCCGCCTCCATCACCGAGATCGGGCGGCAGGTCGAACAATCCAACGATATTGCGCAGCAAGCGGTCACCGAGGCGACGCGCACCGATGCGATGGTTCAGGGACTGGCCGACGCCGCAGGCCGGATCGGCGAGGTCGTGAAGCTCATCAATGACATCGCCAGCCAGACCAACCTGCTGGCCTTGAACGCCACCATTGAGGCCGCCCGTGCGGGTGAAGCCGGCAAGGGCTTTGCCGTGGTGGCGAACGAGGTCAAGGCCCTGGCCAATGCGACCAGCAGGGCGACCGAGGAAATCGGCACGCACATCGGGTCGGTACAGACGGCCACGCAGGATGCCGTCGTCGCCATCCGCGGCATCAGCAAAATCATTGGCAGGATCAGCGAAATCTCGGTCAGCATCGCCTCGGCCATAGAGGAACAGAGCGCCGCGACCGATGAAATCGCCCGCAACGTCCAGCAGGCCTCGGCCGGATCGCAGGAGGTTTCGTACAATATCCAGGGCGTCAGTTCGGCCGCCAGCGCGACCGGCCACGCCGCTGGTGAGGTCCTGACCGCCGCCGGGGAATTGAACCGGCAGACCGTCGAGGTCCAGTCACTGGTTCGCAACTTCCTCGAAGGGGTGCGGGCCGCCTGAGCCTGCCCCCGTCATCGGTTCGGGGATACAGGTCCCCGAACCGCCTTTTCCCTACTTCTTCATCTCATACAGCGGCTTGGTGTCACCCGACTGCAACGCCGGGCGGTTTTCCTCCAGCGCCGTCAAGGGCTGGCATTCGACCATGCCGCGCAGGGACCGCAAGGCGAGGTCCTGGTAGGTGCGCGTGCCATCCATCTTCCAGGCGTATTCCTGATCGCTGACCTGGCGCAGGATCTTGCCGGGGATGCCGGCGACCAGCGAGCGCGGCGGGATCTTCATGTCGGCCTTCACGAAGCACATGGCGGCGACGATGCTTTCCTCGCCGATCACCGCGTTGTCCATGATGACGCTGTTCATGCCGACCAGGGCGCCGCGCCGCACCACGCAGCCGTGCAACACCGCGCCGTGGCCGATGTGGCCGTCCTTCTCGATCACGCTTTCAGTGCCCGGAAAGCCGTGCATGGTGCAGTTGTCCTGGATGTTGGAACCTTCCTCCAGACGCAGGCGCCCGAAGTCCCCACGCAGGGAACAACTCGGCCCGACATAGACGCCGGGGCCGACGATCACGTCGCCGATCAGGATGGCGGTGGGATGCACATAGGCATCGGGGTGAACGACCGGACGGACGCCGTCGATGGCATAAAAGGGCATGGGGGAAGTGCCTCCTTGGTTTCCTCTCCCACAGGCATAGCGGCCCGAAGCGCGCTTGCCAAGCCGGGCCGCAGATGGGAGCCTGAAGCGTGAAATGAAGGAGAAGCGGATGTGGTGGCTGGACCTGGGCGCCCCGCAATGGGAATGCGTGCATTTTGGCGGCGCTGGGCGCGGGCGGGAGTTCCAGGACAAGGCCCGTCAAGCGCACCTGTTCGTGGCCCAGGCAAGCCTAGGCGGCGTGGAGGATGAACGCGGCCTGATCGCCCGCATTGCCGCCCCTCTGCCCTTCCCCGCCACCTTCGTCGCCACCTGGGACGGCCTGCATGACGGCCTGGGCGATCTGCGCGGCATGATCGGGGCGCCGGGCCTCGCACTGGTTCTGACCGACTGCCGCCCCTTGTGGACGCGGGCACCGGAACTCTGCGGGATGCTGATGGAGTTATGGCTGTCGGCCGCCTATCGCTGGAGCCTGGACCGCAGCCCGACCCAAACGGTGCCAGGGCGACCGTTCCATCTATTCATCCAGTGGTGACAGGGCGAGGAGTTCAGCCCGCAGACAGTCCGGGTCGGACAAGCCGCCCTCCACCTCGGCATGGGTCGCGACCCACAGGGGCACCGCCCGCGCCAGCACGGCCCTGCCCTCCTCCGTCAGCACCAGCAATCGCCCGCGCCGGTCGGCCGGGTCCACGGTCACCTCGGCCAGCCCCCGCCGTTGTAGCGGCTTAAGCGCGGCGGTCAATGTGGTGCGATCCAGGGCGAGAACCTCCGTCACCTGTCCCATGGTGGCGGGCTGCGGTCGATTGAGCGCCATCATCAAGGAAAACTGCCCGTTGGTCAGACCCAATGGCCGGAACACATCATCAAACCGCCGTGCCAATGCCCGCGCCGCGCGCTGCACATGAAGGCACAGGCAGGCGTCGCGGACCATCAGGGTAGTGGAGAACGATACTTCGGGCTGTTTTGACATCCAGACATTATGTTGATATCAACGTACTTCGTCAAGCCTATGAAAACGACTGGGAGAAGAAGCATGGATGCGACAGCCCCCAAACGCGAGCAGGCAGCCCCTCAAGACAACCCGATGCTGAACACGCCCGGCCCGGAACATGACTGGTTGACCTGCCTTATCGGGTCGTGGACCTATCACGGAAGCTGCATGATGGGGCCAGACATGCCGTCCGAAACCTTCACCGGCCGGGAAACCGTGCGGTCCCTCGGCGGTCTGTGGACGATTGCCGAAGGCGAAGGCGAGATGCCCGGCGGCGGCATGGCGCACACCATTCAGACATTGGGATACGATCCGAAGTCTGGCCGCTATGTCGGCAGTTGGGTCGGGTCGATGATGGCCCATCTGTGGTGCTACGAGGGCGACCGCGACGGGTCCACCTTGACGCTGGAGTCCGACGGTCCGCGCTTTGACGGCAACGGCACCGCCCGGTACCGCGACACCATCGAGATCCGCAGCAACGACCACCGCACTCTGACCTCCCATGTTCTGGACGATCAGGGGAACTGGATGCAGATCATGAGCGCCGAGTATCACCGCACCCAGTAAAGAAAATGCTTCCGCTGTCGCGGACGGGCGCTGCCCGAAGCCCGCTGGGGAGACGCCCCAGGCCCCCTTTTCTTTCTTCAAGAAAAACAAGGAGGTCTGGAGCTTGCTCCATGCGGGCCAAAGGGCGTGGAGAGGTGGCGGCAGCCCGGCCGCGGTAGCGGCAATTTACATGCGGACGCCCACGATGCGGAAGCGGTTGGCGACGAACGCGTAGTCGGTCAGCGACGCATTTGCCGCCGGGTTGCCGCCCGTGGCGTGGAAGTCGGAGAACGCCGCCGTCTGGTTGACGAACACCGCGCCGGTCAGGTTGATCGACAGGGCGACCTGGGCGTCGATACAGGCTTCGGTCGCCGCCTCGATGACCTCGGGCTTGGTGGAATACAGGCCGGCGGTGATGGCGCCGTGCTGCATCACCGTGCGCTTGGCGGTTTCGATGGCGTCGGTGCCGTCATCGACCGGGATCACATAGGACACCGGGCCGAAGCATTCCTCGCAGTAGACCTTCTCCATGCTCTTGTCGAGCTTGACGATGGCCGGCGTACGGACCACGGCGTTGCCCAGGTACGGATGCTGGAGGGCCTGGGATTCCAGGACCACGTCGCCCGACTTGGGGGCCGAGGCCAGACGTTCCAGGGTGGCCGGGCTACCGACGGCGCCCAGCACCTCGACCGCGCGTTCGGGGTCGGACAGGAACTTGGACACCCCATCGGCCAGCGCCTGGGACACTTCGGCGAAGGTCTTGGGGCCCTGGTCGGTGTCGATGCCGTTCTTGGGGATGAAGATGTTCTGCGTCGTCGTGCACATCTGGCCGGTGTAGAGGCTCAGCGTAAAGGCCAGGTTGCGGATCATGCCCTTGAAGTCGTCGGTCGACTCGATGATGACGAAGTTCACGCCGGCTTTTTCGGTGTAGACCTGGGCCTGACGGCAGTTGTCTTCCAGCCAGTTGCCGAACGCCGACGACCCGGTGAAGTCGATGATCTTGACCTCGGGACGCTGACACAGGTCCTTGGTGATCGGCGCGTTGGAGTCGTCAGCCGCCAGGATCACGAGGTTGGGGTCGAACCCGGCCTCGGTCAGAACCTCACGGGCGATCTTGACCGACAGGGCCAGCGGCAGGATGGCGTTGGGGTGCGGCTTCACGATCACCGGGTTGCCGGTGGCGAGCGAGGCGAACATCCCCGGATAGCCATTCCAGGTCGGGAACGTGGCGCAGCCGACCATCACCGAAATGCCGCGCGGCGCGATGTGGAACCGCTTCTTCATGACGATGGGCGGGTTCTTGCCCTGCGGCTTTTCCCAGATCACTTCGTCGGCCGGTGCCTGCTTCTGCGCCAGATAGGCATAGGTCACGGCCTCCAGGCCGCGATCCTGGGCGTGCGGGCCGCCAGCCTGGAAGGCCATCATAAAGGCCTGCCCGGTGGTGTGCATGACGGCAAACGCCATCTCGAACGACCGCTTGTTGATGCGGTCGAGGATTTCGATGCACACGGCGGCGCGTTCCAGGGCGGACGCCTGACGCCAGCCCTTGCGGGCGGCCTCGGCAGCGGCAAGGGCGCCGTCAATGGTGGTCTTAGGATAAGTGATGCCGAGGTTGAAGCCGAACGGCGAATGCTCGGCGCCAACGGTGCCCGAAGCGCCCGGCACGTCCAGGGCAAACGGGGTGTTCATGGCGGCCTTGAAGGCGGCCTCACCATCGGCCTTGGCGGTTTCGCCGTAAACCTTGCCCGACGCTTGTTCCGGGTACTGCGACCAGTAGCCGCGCGCGAAGGCGGCATCCATGGCTTTGTCGAGCGTGGCGCTGTGCTTTTCAACGAACGGAGCGGCTTTGCTCATCAGGCGGTTTCCTCCCAAAGATGGCGCGTGTTTTTTATTGGTGGGGGTGCGGCGGTAAGACCGTGGACTTCATAAACGGCTCAACCCACCTGGGCGAGCCACTCCTTGGACCAATCAATGGCCTCTTCGTCGGGCAGCGGCTGGGTGCAGGCGTCGATCTCAAGACGCTCGCCGACCTTGTTGGCGCCCAACGAGGACAGCAGGGCATCCATGATCTTGCCGGCCTTACAGAACGTCTCGGCATAGGTCTGGTCGCCCAGCGCGATCACCCCGTACTTGATGTGCGACAAGTCGGGCTTGGTTTCGACCAGCTCATCATGCAACGGAATGATGTTATCGGGCAGTTCGCCAAGCCCATGGGTCGAGGTGCACAGCAGCACGACCTCCTGGTTGCCCAGGTCCATGTCTTCGAGGGACCCCTCGCTCACCACTTCGGCTTCATGCCCCTGGGCGGTGAACTCGTCCATGAGGGTGTCCCCGACCATCTGCGCGTTGCCGGATTCGGTGCCGACGATAATCAGGATTTTGCTCATGTGACGTCCTCGGGCGTTCTTCTCTATGAGGGAGCGGCGGCGATTGCTACCGTGGCTTCATTGATCAACGTGTGAGACAGGGAACAAAAAACACGGCCTTCAGCCCCGCTTGAAAACCATCTTTGCACGGGGCCTCGCGCAGATCAGATTTTTGTGATACCAAATTACGCGAAAGGTGTCTATTTTTGTATCCCTTCGTGACACAAGATTTCAGGCCAGGGAGGCGGTTGGTATGGCGAAGACGGATTCCGAGGTCATCGAACACGTAAAAAACGGCGGATCGTTCGCTGCCGGCGATGACCTCTCGCCGGGCTATCGTGGCGAACTGATGCGGCTGATGGCCGTATTCGTGGACTCCGAGATGGCCGGCGCGGCGGGCTTTGTGCCCTTCATCAACAGTGCGCCCGGCCTCAAGGAGCGGGTGATTGCCGCCCGCATCGTCAGCGAGAAGTACGCCCACGCGGCGCAGGTGCTGGAGCTGATGTTCGGGGTCAATCCCGAACTGTATGTGCGCAGCCACTGCTGGTGGTCGCGGCTGGATCGTGACCTGGACCTCGGCGTGCGCCGGGTCGGGTCCGACAAGCGCCTGAACGTGTTCCATTACCCGTTGCAGGGCTGGCAGGACGCCGTGACCCTGAACTATGTCATGGGCACCGCGTCGGCCATCCAGTTGGCCGAGTTGACCGCGTGTTCCTATGCGCCGCTGGCCGGCGTCATGGGGGACATCGCGACGCGCGAGAAGCGCCACGCCGACCTCGGCTACAAGGGCCTGGAACTGTCCATCGAACGGGCCCGCTCGCACGGCGAGGCCCAGGCGGCGCTTGACTACTGGATGCCGCGCGTGGCCGCGACCTTTGGCCGCAAGGACAGCGACCACGGGGCGCAGTACCGCAAGTATGGCCTGCGCAAGAACTCCAGCGCCGAGTTGCTCAACCGCTGGATCGCCGAGCTGGAACCGCGCCTGAAGGCCCTGAAGCTGACCCTGCCGCCGGTTCCCCCGGCATAAGGCCGGCTTAGGCCGGAAGGTTTACAAAATCCATACTGAGTGAGACGATTTTGTATCACTAAACAGCAACGTTCCGCCGCCCCTACCGGCCTGAATGGCTTCGGGGACGGCGGAACGGCTGATGTTACGACGGGGCGGCCAACGTCCCGCGACACCAAAATTCCAGGAGGAACGAGTCCATGAGCGCGGCTTATGAGGCTTTCGCTGGCGGCGAGGACATCCTGGCCGCCTGGGCGCGGCCCCACGTCCTGCAAATTACGCTGAACCGGCCGAAGGCGCGCAACGCCCTGCGGACGCAAACCCTGCGCGAACTGGCCGAGGTTATGGGACTGGCCACGGCCGATGATGCCGTGCGCTGCGTCGTGCTGACCGGCGGGCCGACCGTGTTCGCCGCCGGGGCCGACATCACCGAACTGGCCGCCCACACCGCGACCTCGATCCTGACCGATGACCGGCCGCGCCTGTGGGAGGCCATCCGCCGCTTTCCCAAGCCCATGGTGGCCGCCATCAACGGGTTTTCGCTGGGCGGCGGCAACGAACTTGCCATGCACGCCGACATTCTGATTGCCGGAGACACCGCGCAGTTCGGGCAGCCCGAGGTGAACCTGGGCATCATCCCCGGCGCCGGTGGCACGCAACGCCTGACCCTGGCGCTCGGGAAATCGAATGCCATGCTGCTGAACCTGACCGGCGGCTTCATGGACGCCCGCACCGCCCTGGCCCAGGGGCTGGTCAGCGAGGTTGTGCCGGCGCCACTGACCATCGAGCGCGCCGTCGCCATCGCCGCGACCATCGCCGCCAAGCCGCCGCTGGCCGTGCGCATGGCCAAGGAAGCGGTGCTCAAGTCGTTTGAAGTGGGGCTCGAACAGGGCCTACACGCCGAACGCCGCGCCTTCTGCCAGTTGTTCGCCACCGCCGACAAGCAGGAGGGCGTGAACGCCTTCCTGGAGAAGCGCAAGCCGGATTTCCAGGGCCGCTGAGTGCCCTGCGACCCTTAAACTTTCACCTGTCGATTTTCGGGGATTGCCGCCGCCATGACTTATGAAACCATTCTGTTCGACGTCGCCGAGGGCGTTGCCACCATCACCCTGAACCGGCCCGACAAGCTGAATTCCTTCACCGCCAAGATGCACGAGGAACTGGCCGACGCCCTGAAGCGCATCCAGAAGGACGCCTCTGTCCGCTGCCTGCTGCTGACCGGCTCGGGCCGTGGGTTCTGCGCCGGGCAGGACCTGGGCGACCGCGTGGTGCAGCCGGGCGACGAGCCGCTGAACATCGGCGCCTATCTGGAGGTTGGCTACAACCGTCTGGTCCGCACCATCACCAGCCTTGAGATGCCGGTCATCTGCGCCGTGAACGGTGTGGCCGCCGGGGCCGGCGCCAACCTCGCGTTTGCCTGCGACATCGTGCTGGCCGCCAAAAGCGCGAGCTTCATCCAGGCGTTCTGCAAGATCGGCCTCATCCCCGACTCGGGCGGGACCTGGACCCTGCCGCGTCTGGTCGGCCAGGGCCGCGCCATGGGCCTCGCCCTGCTGGGCGACAAGGTGCCGGCCGAGCAGGCCGCGCAGTGGGGCATGATCTGGAAGGCGGTCGAGGACGACGCCCTGATGACCGAGGCCCAGGCCATGGCCGCCCACTTCGCAACCCAGCCGACCAAGGGCCTCGCGCTCATCAAGCAGGCCATCCGCGCCAGTTCGACCAACACGCTGGACCAGCAACTGGACCTGGAGCGCGACCTTCAGACCATCGCCGGGCGCACCGACGATTATCGCGAGGGCGTCGCCGCCTTCATGGACAAGCGCAAGCCGAACTTCCAGGGCAAGTGATCTGACATGAGCAACGCACTCCCCTCCTCCGCACTCCCCCTCTCCGCGACCATCGGCGTCATCGGCGCCGGCACCATGGGCGCCGGCATTGCCCAGGTCGCCGCCCAGGCCGGTCATCCGGTCCTGCTGTACGATGCCATCGACGGCGCCGCGCAGAAGGGCAAGGACGGCATCGCCAAGGTGATGGCCCGTCTGGTCGAAAAGGGCAAGCTGACCCAGGCCGACGCCGACGCCGTGGTGGCCCGCATATCGGTCATCGGCGCGCTGGCCGACCTCGGCCCCGCCAAGCTGGTGGTCGAAGCGATCGTTGAGCGCCTGGACGTCAAGCAGTCGGTGTTCGGAGAGGTCGAGGCCGCCGTGGCCGATGACGCCATTCTCGCCTCGAACACCTCGTCGCTGTCCATTACCGCCATTGGCGCGACGCTGCATCGGCCGCACAACCTCGTCGGGATGCACTTCTTCAACCCGGCCCCGCTGATGGCCCTGGTCGAGGTGATCTCCGGCGTCGCCACCGCCCCCGCCGTGGCCGAGGTGGTCTATGCCACCGCCAAGGCGTGGGGCAAGGCGCCGGTCCATGCGGCCTCCACCCCCGGCTTCATCGTCAACCGCGTCGCCCGGCCCTACTATGCCGAGGCCCTGCGCGTGACCCAGGAAGGCGGCGCCGACCCGGCCACCATCGACGCGGTGCTGACCGAATGTGGCGGGTTCCGCATGGGGCCGTTCGACCTGATGGACCTGATCGGCCACGACGTGAACTACGCCGTGACCAATTCGGTTTTCGACGCCTACTACAAGGACAAGCGGTTCCTGCCGTCCCTGGTCCAGAAGGATCTGGTGGACGCCGGGTGGCTCGGCCGCAAGTCCGGGCGCGGGTTCTATGACTATGCCGAGGGCGCGACCAAGCCTGCCCCGGCCATCGCCGCCCCGGCCAAGGCCCCGACCACCGTCGAGGTCCATGGCGAAACACCGCTCGACGGCCGCATCAAGGCCAGCGGCCTGACCGTCACCCGCATCGACGAGGACGAATACGAGGACGGCGTCATCGTGGTTGACGGCGTGGTCCTGGTGCCGTCCGACGGCCGCATGGCGACCGAAATCGCCGCCGAGGAAATTCTGACGGACGTTGTGGTCTACGACCTCGCCCTGGACTACGGCACTGCCAAGCGCATCGCCATCGCCGCCGCCGATCAGGCATCCCCCAATGCCGTGGAGGCCGCCACCGGGTTCTTCCAGGCCCTGGGGTTCGCGGTGTCGGTGATTGACGACGTGCCGGGCCTGATCGTCGCCCGCACGGTTGCCATGCTCGCCAACGAGGCGGCCGACGCCGTCGCCCAGCGGGTGGCCAGCGCCGCCGACGTGGACCTTGCCATGACCAAGGGCGTGAACTACCCGCGCGGCCCGCTGGCCTGGGCCGAGGATATTGGCCTGGATCGGGTCCACGACATCCTCAACAACCTGTTCGACACCATCAAGGAGGACCGCTACCGGCCGTCCGTCCTGCTGCGTCGCAAGGTTCTTGGGGGAGGAACGTTCCATGGCTAAAGCCCAACGCATTGCCGAAGCCGTCCGCGAGGCCATGTATGCCCGCGACCACGCCGCCCAGGGCCTGGGCATCGAGGTGGTCGAAATCGGGCCGGGCAGCGCCACGCTGACCATGACCGTCACCAAAAACATGGTGAACGGCCACGACATCCTGCACGGCGGCCTGTGTTTCACCCTGGCCGACACGGCATTCGCCTACTGCTGCAATTCGCACAACTTCAACACCGTGGCGCATAGCTGCTCGATCACCTTCACCAACGCCGGGAAACTCGGCGACGTGCTGACGGCCGAGGCCGTGGAAACCTACCAGAAGGGGCGCAACGGCGTGACCGACGTCACCGTACGCAACCAGGACGGCGCGGTCATCGGCATGTTCCGAGGCAATTCCCGCCGCATCGCCGGTCACGTCTGCGACCACCCGGACTTTGAAGTCCCCCCTGCCAAAGACAGGACGTAAATCATGACCGAAGCGTTCATCTGCGACGCCATCCGCACCCCCGTCGGCCGTTACGGCGGCGCCCTGGCCGGGGTTCGTCCCGACGATCTGGCGACCGTGCCGCTCAAGGCGCTCATGGAGCGCAACCCGTCGGTGGACTGGGCCGCCGTCGAGGACATCATCTTCGGCTGCGCCAACCAGGCCGGCGAGGACAACCGCAACGTCGCGCGCATGGCGGGCCTTCTGGCCGGGCTGCCGATCGAGGTTCCGGGCACCACCGTCAACCGCCTGTGCGGGTCGGGCATGGACGCCACCGGCATGGCGGCGCGGGCCATCAAGTCCGGCGAGACCAGCCTGATGATTGCAGGCGGCGTGGAAAGCATGAGCCGCGCGCCCTTCGTCATGCCCAAGGCGACCGCCGCGTTCTCCCGCGACAACGTGGTCCACGACACCACCATCGGCTGGCGCTTCATCAACAAGATGATGCAGAAGCAGTTCGGCGTCGATTCCATGCCCGAGACCGCTGAAAACGTGGCCGAGGACTTCAAGATCAGCCGCGAGGACCAGGACGCCTTCGCCCTGCGCAGCCAGCAGCGCGCCGCCGCCGCTATCGCCTCGGGCCGTTTCGCCCAGGAAATCGTTCCGGTCATCATCCCGGCCCGCAAGGGCGACCCCATCGTGGTCGATACCGACGAGCACCCGCGCGCCAACACCACCCTCGAAGGGCTCGCCAAGCTGCCGACGCCGTTCCGCCAGGGCGGCAGCGTGACCGCCGGCAACGCGTCGGGCGTCAACGACGGCGCCTGCGCGCTGGTTTTGGCCTCAGAGGATGCCGCCCGCAAGCACGGTCTGACCCCCAAGGCCCGCATCGTCGGCATGGCAACGGCCGGCGTGCCGCCGCGCATCATGGGTTTCGGCCCCTCCCCGGCGTCGAAAAAGGCCCTGGCGATGGCTGGCCTGACCATCGACCAAATGGACGTCATCGAACTGAACGAGGCGTTTGCGAGCCAAGCTTTGGCCGTGCTGCGCGACCTTGGCCTGCCCGACGACGGCGCCCATGTGAACCCCAACGGCGGCGCCATCGCGCTCGGCCATCCGCTGGGCATGAGCGGGGCGCGGCTCATCACCACCGCCATGACCGAACTGCACAACCGCAAGGGCCGCTATGCCCTGTGCACCATGTGCATCGGCGTCGGCCAGGGCATCGCCATGATTATCGAACGGGTCTGAGCGGACCTTTTTCAGCAACGAACAAAACACCCCCAGGAGGGAATGACCATGGATGTCACCAAGCGTCCGCTGGAACACGAACTCGATCCGATCGAGATTGCGTCCCGCGATGAAATCACCTCGATCCAGACCCGTCGCATGAAGTGGTCGCTGCGCCACACCTATGAAAACGTCGCGCACTTCAAGAACAAGTGCGACGAAAAGGGCATCCACCCGGACGATTTCAAGCACCTGTCCGACCTGCACAAGTTCCCGTTCAGCACCAAGACCGACCTGCGCGACACCTATCCCTTTGGGATGTTCGCCGTGCCCATGGCCGAAGTCGTGCGCGTCCATGCGTCCTCCGGCACCACCGGCAAGCCCATCGTGGTCGGCTACACCCAGGCCGATATCTCCATGTGGTCGCGGGTCATGGCGCGGTCCATCCGCGCCGCCGGCGGGCGCCGCAACATGAAGGCGCATATCTCCTACGGCTACGGCCTGTTCACCGGGGGACTGGGCGCCCACTACGGGGCCGAGGCCCTGGGCTGCACCGTCATCCCCATGTCCGGCGGCCAGACCGAAAAGCAGGTCCAGATCATCCAGGACTTCGAGCCCGACATCATCATGGTGACGCCCAGCTACATGCTGGTGATCGCCGACGAGATGGAACGCCAGGGCATGGACCCGCGCGACTGCTCGCTCAAGATCGGCATTTTCGGCGCCGAACCTTGGACCAACGACATGCGGACCGAACTTGAGAACCGCCTTGGCATCGACGCCATCGACATCTATGGCCTGTCCGAGGTCGTCGGCCCCGGCGTCGGCATCGAATGCGCCGAGACCAAGGACGGCCTGACCATCTGGGAAGACCACTTCTACCCGGAAATCGTCAACCCCGAGACCGGCGAGCCGGTGCCCGACGGCGAAATGGGCGAACTGGTCTTCACCTCGCTGACCAAGGAAGCGATGCCCTGCATCCGCTACCGCACCCGCGACCTGACCCGCCTGCTGCCCGGCACGGCGCGCTCCATGCGCCGCATCGAAAAGATCACCGGCCGGTCGGACGACATGCTCATCATCCGCGGCGTCAACGTGTTCCCGACCCAGATCGAAGAACTCATCTGCCGCGACGAGCGCCTGTCGCCGCACTACCAGTTGATCGTGTCCCGCACCGGCCACATGGACGACCTCGCCGTCCGCGTGGAAATGCGCCAGGGCCTGCTGGACGATTCGGCCGCAGCGGCGGCGGGCAAGGACCTGCAACACCACATCAAGTCACTGATCGGCGTGTCCACCAAGATCACCGTCGAAAACCCCGGTGCGATCGAACGCAGCCAGGGCAAGGCGAAGCGCGTGGTGGATTTGCGTAAGAAGGGATAATGCGGGAGAGGGAGGACCCTGACAGGGGTCCTCCCCAACCGGCAGGCCGATTACTGGATGGTTACGCTGACCCGGCGGTTGCGCGGTTCAGAGACACCATCGGGCACCGGGATCAGCGGATTCCGCTTGCCATGGGAGTTGACCTCTATGTTCTCCCCCGGCACTCCCATGTCCACGAGCATGTCCCGGACCATGGCGGCGCGCTCACGCGACACCACGATGTTGATGGCATCCGATCCCGTGCCGTCCGCGTGGCCGACCACCATCACGTGCGGATGCTCCCACTCCCGAAGAAGGGCCGCGATACGCGGAATCTCCGGCACCGATTCGTCCCGCAGATCCGACGATCCCGTGCGGAAATAAAGCAGGATGGTTTGGGGTCGCGGAGGCAACGCCCCCAGGGCTTCCCCCCAGGTTTCGGCAATATCTTGGTCGCTGATCTCCGCCGGAGCGCTCGGAGCGGCCGATGGACTCCGCACGCGGGAATAGCTCCTTGCCTGGGTCAGTTCCTGCGTGCCACCAGCGGCCGAAACCTCGACCCGCCCGACATGGCCGTCCGGATCGGGCATCAGGACGACACGATCACCACTGGAGCAGGCGGCCAGTCCCAATATCGCGCAGGCGATCAGGAAATTCCGATTAGTCATCGCCCTCGACCTCCACCAAGAAACTGGTCCCGCGAATCCCGATCATCATCGTCGGTGTCCGAACCTTGAAGCTCTCAGGGGACAGTTTGGCAATCTGCCCGCTGACCACGGCGAACGTGCCCTTCAGGAACCCCAGACCCATGCCGAGGTTCTCGGCGGCGGGATCGAAAGCAAAGGAATCCAGAACGAGGCGCCCCCTCGGCCCCATCGACAAGGTGGAGTCGTCCCGAAACGTCACACCAAGGGAGCCGTCCGGGCCGGTTGAAAGGACATCCTCGGCCTGCACATTACTGCCGACCTCCAATACCGCCACCACGCCCTCGCGCTCAACCGTTGCGGAATTTATAACCGTTTTTACTATTCCAATGGAGTCCGCTGCACCGGCCGACGACGCAGCCATGCAGATCGCCATCACCATTGGTATGAACCACCGGCTACCACCTCCATACCCAACCATGGTCCCACCCCCTCTTGTTGCAAGGAGTTCGCAAGATAAGGCAAGGCCATTAAGATTAATACCCCTTTCTTGTTATAATCCTTTGCGATCATAGGCTTACATACTTTCTAGCCTTTCTCCCCCCAGAGTCCCGTTCCAACATGAGGAACCTCATTCCGGGCCGCGCGCATTCCCCCCGGTTGAGGACTTGCGTCCTCCTGCCACATTGGTATCAAATGAAACTATCAAGGCACCAACAGCCACACCGAGGGAACATCCATGCTCAAGACCTATGCCTATCCCGAATTCCCCTATGTGCAGCCGCCGGAGCAAAAATCCGGGCAGATCGTGCGCAAGAAGGCCGTCATTGTCGGCGGCGGGCCGATTGGCCTGACCATGGCGCTGGATCTGGCCGTTCAGGGCATCCCCTGCGTGGTGCTGGACGACAACAACACCGTGTCCATCGGCTCGCGCGCCGTGTGCTATGCCAAGCGGCCGCTGGAGGTCTGGGACCGTCTGGGCTGCGCCGCGCCGATGGTGGACAAGGGCGTGGGCTGGAAGATCGGCAAGGTGTTCCGGGACGAGGAACTGGTCTATCAGTTCGACCTGCTGCCCGAAGACGACCACAAGATGCCGGCGTTCATCAACCTCCAGCAGTACTACCTGGAAGAATACCTGATCGAGCGCTGCAAGGACTTTGGCGATCTGGTGGACATCCGCTGGATGAACAAGGTCATCAGCGTCAAGAACAACCCCGACCACGTCCGCTTCACCATCGAGACGCCCGACGGCATCTATGAAATGGAAGCCGACTACGCCATCGCCTGCGACGGCGCCAAGTCCGACGTGCGCGAAATGCTGGGCGCCGAGTTCACCGGCCAGTTCTTCCAGGACCGTTTCCTGATCGCCGACGTGGTGATGAAGGCCGACTTCCCGACCGAACGCTGGTTCTGGTTCAACCCGCCGTTCCATCGCGGCCAGTCCGTGCTGCTGCACAAGCAGTCCGACGACGTGTGGCGCATCGACTTCCAGCTTGGCTGGAACGCCGACCCCGAAGAAGAAAAGAAGCCGGAAAAGATCATCCCGCGCCTGAAAGCCATGCTCGGGGAGGACACCGAGTTCGAGCTGGAATGGGCCTCGGTCTATCAGTTCGCCTGCCGCCGCATGAGCAAGTTCCGCTATGGCCGCCTGTTCTTCGCCGGTGACGCCGCCCATCAGGTCAGCCCGTTCGGCGCGCGCGGCGCCAACACCGGCGTCCAGGACACCGACAACCTCGCCTGGAAGCTCAAGCTGGTCATGGACGGCAAGGCCCCCGACAGCCTTCTCGACAGCTATGACGAGGAGCGCGTGTTCGCCGCCGACGACAACCTCAGGAACTCGACCCGCTCGACCGACTTCATCACGCCGAAGTCCAACATCTCGCGCACCTTCCGCGACGCCACCCTGGACCTCGCCCAGAAGTACGGGTTCGCCCGCAAGCTGGTCAACTCGGGCCGCCTGTCGTCGCCGACCCCCTATGTCAATTCGTCGCTGAACACCCCGGACAGCGACGCCTTCCACGGCACCATGGCACCCGGCACCAACTGCGCCGACGCCCCGGTCAAGGTCGGCGGCACGCCCGGCTGGCTGCTCAACCACCTGGGCGGCGGGTTCAAGGTGATCTACTTCAGCGACGGAAGCGGGACGCCGGCCGCCCTGGCCGCCCTCCAGGACGCCCCGGTTCCGGTTGAAGCCCTAGTCATCGGCGGCAATGTCGAGGACACCAAGGGCCTCGTCACCGACCGCTACGACGGCACCCCCGGCACCACCTACCTCATCCGCCCCGACCAGCATGTGGCCGCCCGCTGGCGGTCGTTCGACCCCGCCAAGGTCACCGCCGCGCTCAACCGCGCCATCGGCAAGTGAGAATGACAATGTCCAAGGAACCCGCCATGACGCTGAACCTTGAGCCCAACTTCGCCAACCCCGATGACTTCTACGAGAGGCTCATCGAAACCCACCGCGGCCTGAGCGACGCCCAGAGCGCCGACGTCAACGCCAAGCTGGTCCTGCTGCTGTCCAACCACATCGGAGACATGGCCATCCTGACCCAGGCCATGGACATCGCCCGCGAAGGGCATGAGGCGCAGGAGTAAAAACGAAGAAAAGCCCCGGCGGATCGCTCTGCCGGGGCTTCTTTATTTATTAACCACAGAGGTCACAGAGAACACAGAGGGTCCCGTGAGAAAAAGACCTCTCTGTGTTCTCTGTGACCTCTGTGGTAAATCCCTTTCCTCTTCCCCTACCCCCCGAACGCCATCGTCCTGCTTCCAAACCCGCCTGTCCGCGTGACGGTCGTCCGGTTGGCGACCTTGGGCGTGGTCAGGGGGCCGGTGAAGGCCGACTTGGACATGGTGGCGCCGCTGCGGGTTACGTTGACCGGGTCGCCCTTCACGCCGGTGAAGCGGCCGTCGTTGGTGCGGTAGTAGGGCTGCACGCCATAGGTGCTGCCGCCCACGTTGCGCTGCATCATGCCGGGCATGGCGCTGCCGCCGCCCAGCATCTTTCCGGCCATGTACCCCATGAACAGCGGCATGAAGAACCCGCCGCCGCCGCTGGCCTGTTGCTGCTCGGGCGCAGCGGTAGCCGGGTCGCCTTCGACGGCCGGCTTCATCTCCACTGGCTGGTAGGTGCATTGGCCGGGGCCGAACTGCTCCTCGCACAACTGGGCGCTGTCGTAGCGCGGCGCGGCCTGCTGGTGGACCTCCATCGCCTGACCCAGCATTTCGCCGCAGGTGGCACGGTCGAACAGGCCGTCGGTCACGCATTGGTCAACCGAGGCATAGGCCTGGATCGGCACCTCTTCCTCGCCGCAGGCCGACAGCGCGATGGCGGTCGAGGCCATCAGGCCGGTCAGGGCGACACGTCTGGAACGCTTCATCGGTCTCTCCAGCCTCAGTATGTCATGCTCGCGCCGTTGAGCAGGCCGACGGCCACGCTCCACCCGGCGAGCTTCAGGGCGACGGCCATTTCACCGGCCTCTATATGGGTCGAGATGCGCGGATAGAACAGGCGGAACACCAGGAAGGCGCCGATCTGCACCACGCCCGCGACCAGCCCCCACAACGCGAAGTCCAGAAGGCTGACCGCGTTGGCAAGCGCGCTCGCCAACGGGATGACAAAGCCCGCCAACGCGCCGACGTAGACCACGGCGGCGGCGGCGTTGTTGGCCTTGATAAGCTCCACTTCCTTGTGGGGCGTGATGAGCATGTAGACGCCCTGGAACACGAAGGTCAGCACAATGGCCAGCCCGAAGAACTGGACGAAGGCAAACAGGCCGGTCAGCATGATGAACTCCCCCTCTATCCGGTGATGAAGTGCGGCACGAAACGACTGAGGTCCTGGGTAATGGCCTGGGCGTCCTCGCGCAGGCCGACGCCGCAGCAGGCGTCCCCGACGATCCACGCCCCGACCACCGCATGGTGGCCGTCAAACACTGGCGGCGGGTGCCACGCCTGGACCACCGCCCCTTCGGCGCCGTATGGCCCCGCCGTCGAGGCCGACAGGGTGCCATCGGGCTCGAACACCTCGATGTTGGCGCCCTCGCGGGAGAACAGCGGCTTGCGCACCGTCTTGCCGGTCAGGTTGGCCGGGCCGCGCGGATCGGTCTGGAAGTAGGTCGGCAGCAGGTTGGGGTGGCCCGGAAAGGCGTCCCACAACAAAGCCAGCAGTCCCTTGTTGGACAGGATGGCCTTCCACGGCGGCTCCACGAACCGGGCGCCGCTGCCCGCCAGATGCTCGGCGAACTCGTCGCGCAGCATCATTTCCCATGGGTACAGCTTGAACAGCGTGTCGATGACCCAGCCGTCGGTGTCGGCAAAGCGGCCCTGATCGTCCACGCCGATCTGCTCCATCGGCACATGGCGCGGGTCGAGCCCAGCCTGAGCGGCGATGTCCTCCAGATAGCGGACGGTCTGCCGGTCCTCGACGCTGTCGCCGACCGAGGCGAAGTGCATCATCCCGCCGGGGGCCACGATTTCGGCCAGCCGCTCGGCCAGACGTTCCTGGATGCCGTTGAACTGGTCGGCATTGACGGGCAGAGCGCCGGATTTGATGCCGTCCTCCAGCCACAGCCACTGGAAAAACGCGCTCTCGTACAGGCTGGTCGGCGTGTCGGCGTTGTATTCCAGCAGCTTGGCCGGGCCGGTGCCGTCGTAGAACAGATCGAACCGGCCGTATAGGCTGGCGTCGCCACGCTGCCAACTGTCGCGCACCAGATCCCAGTGCTCGCGCGGGATGGCCAGGGCGTGCAGGGTCGCCTCGTCGTTCACCGCGCGATCGACCATGTCCAGGCACATGCGGTGCAGTTCGGTGGCCGGGTCCTCCAGGTCGTCCTCGATCTGGCGCAGGGTGAAGGCGTAGGCCGCCCCCTCGTGCCAATAGGGCTCGCCGTACATGGTATGGAAGGCAAAGCCCAACTCTTCGGCCTTGGCTTTCCAGTCGGGCCGCTCGGGAACAATGATGCGCTTCATGGGGTCCTAACCGTCATTTCTGGCCCATGGGACGGAGACGAACTCAACGCCCTCGTCACGCAGGTCCTCGGCCTCCTCGGGGGTCGTTTGGCCGTAGATGCCGCGCGCCTCAGCCTCGCCGTAGTGGATTTTGCGAGCCTCGTCGGCGAACTTGTCGCCCACGTCGTCGCAGGATTTTTCGACCACCGCCCGCAACTGCCGCAGGGCCTGCCCCATGGCGGCGGCCAACGCGGCGGGTTGTGGCTGCGTGGCAGGAACGGGCGGCGCGGCCACCGGCTGGGGAGCGTCATCAGCCCCCTTGCGGCGGGCCAGCCGTGGCGTCATCAGGGCCTTCGCCACCTCGGACGTGCCACAGACCGGACACAACACCTCGCCCGCGCTGGCCTGCGCGTCATAGGCGGCACTGTCGCGGAACCACGCGTCGAAGGTATGGTCATGGGCACAGACGAGCTGGTACTTGATCATCGACATGCCGTTTCAATGTGGGAAGCGGTGGACATTCGGCCCGCAGGCAATACCCTGCCAGAGCCACCATAACATGGGAACAACCGCATGGCACCGCCACACCTCGCCCTCTCCGCACCGTCCCCCTGGGTTCTGCGCTTCGCCGCCCTGCTGCCCGAGGGCGGCACGGTGCTTGACGTCGCTTGCGGGGGCGGCCGCCATCCCCGTGCCATGCTCGGCCGCGGGCACGCTGTCACCATGGTGGACAAGGACACGACCCACGTCGCCGACCTTGCCGACCGGGCGGAGGTCCTGACCGCCGACCTGGAGAACGGCAGCCCGTGGCCGCTGGCCGGGCGCACGTTCGACGGCGTGGTGGTGACCAACTACCTGTTCCGCCCGCTGTTCCCCCACCTGTGCGCAGCGGTGGCCGAGGGCGGGGCGCTGATCTACGAAACGTTCGCGCGCGGCAACGAACAGTTCGGCCGCCCGCGCAACCCCTCCCACCTGCTGGAGCCGGGCGAGTTGCTGACCGCCTTCCCCGGCCTCCAGATCGTCGCCTACGAGGCGGGTATCGAAGGCGGGCAGTGCGGCCGCAAGGTGGTCGAACGCATCTGCTGCGTGAAGGTGCGGGAGCCGGTGGAACTGCCGGGGTAAGAAAAAGTGGGCTCTGCCCACACCCGCCAAGGGCCGAACGGCCCTTGGAACCCATGCATTTCGTCATTCTTGCGCCGCAGGCAGACACCTTGAACGTTCAAGGCGCTGCGCGCGGCAATAAAGAAAGCCACTCCCGAGGGCCAGGAGGCCGTGCCTCCTGGCGGGCGCGGGCAGAGCCCGCTAAACCCTACTCGGTCTTGCCGAACACCCGGCGGAAGATGGTGTCCACATGCTTGGTGTGGTAACCGAGGTCGAACAGCTCTGCCAGTTGGTCTTCGGACAGGGCGGCGGTCACTTCGGCGTCGGTGCGCAGGTTGGACAGCAGGTCGCCCTCGCCGTCCCACACCCGCATGGCGTTGCGCTGCACCAGACGATAGCTGTCCTCGCGGCTCAGCCCGGCCTGGGTCAGGGCGAGCAGGACGCGCTGGCTGAACACCAGACCGCCCATCTGGTTGAGGTTGCGCTCGATGGCATCGGGGTAGAGGACCAGCTTGTCGATGACGTTGGTCAGGCGGGCCAGGGCGAAGTCCAGGGTCACCGTGGCGTCGGGGCCGATCATGCGTTCGACCGAGGAATGGCTGATGTCGCGCTCGTGCCACAGGGCGACGTTCTCCATGGCCGGAACGACGGCCATGCGGACGATGCGGGCGAGGCCGGTAAGGTTCTCGGTCAGGATGGGGTTGCGCTTGTGGGGCATCGCCGAGCTGCCCTTCTGGCCCTTGGAAAAGAACTCCTCGGCCTCGCGCACTTCGGTGCGCTGAAGGTGGCGGATCTCGGTGGCGACGCGCTCGATGGAACTCGCGATAACGCCGAGCACGGCGAAGAACTCGGCATGGCGGTCGCGCGGAATGACCTGGGTCGAGATCGGCTCGACGCTGAGGTCCATCTTCTCGGCGACGTATTCCTCGACGAACGGGTCGATGTTGGCAAACGTGCCGACCGCGCCGGAAATGGCGCAGGTGGCGATCTGTTCGCGGGCGGCGCGCAGGCGGACCATGTTGCGCTGGAACTCGGCGTGGAAGCCGGCGAACTTCAGGCCCATGGTGACCGGCTCGGCATGGATGCCGTGGCTGCGGCCCATGCACACCGTCATCTTGTGCTCCATGGCGCGGCGTTCCAGGGCGGCCAGCAGGTTGCCCATGTCCGACAGCAGAAGGTCGGCGGCCTGCTTGAGCTGCACCGACAGGCAGGTGTCCAGAACGTCGGAACTGGTCATGCCCTGGTGGACGAAGCGCGCCTCGGGACCGACCAGTTCAGCCAGTTCCTGGGTGAAGGCGATGACGTCGTGCTTGGTGATCGCCTCGATCTCGTCAATGCGGGCGATGCGCTCCTCGGTATAGGGTGCGTCGCCACGGTCCCATACCGCGCGGGCGGCCTCGACGGGGATGACACCAAGTTTGGCCTGAGCATCGCAGGCATGGGCTTCGATCTCGAACCAGATACGAAAGCGGTTTTCCGGGGCCCAGATGGCCGCCATCTGCGGGCGGGAGTAACGCGGGATCATGGCAGCGTCGTCCTGTGCATGTTGTCCTGGAAGTTGGGGCTTTAATAGGCCATCCCGCGTGGCGTGACAATTGCCACGAACCCCGGCCTGCGCTAGCGTGTGCGCCGGAGTGGGGAGAGGACTGCCATGAAACGTTCCGATCCGGCTGCCATTGTCGCGGCGCTGGCCTTCGTGTGCGGCGTTGCCGGCGGGGCCACGTCGGCGCCCGCCCAGCAGTTCGTCCTGCCGTGGGAAGAAGCCGAACGCGCCAAGCCCCAGGTCGATCCCGATGCCGTCGAACCGATCATCGTCACCCTGGGAAAGCTGGAGGTGCGGCACCTGCCCGTGCCCGGCAAGACCATCATCACGTCGCACCCCGAAATCGCCGACGTGGTGATCGAGTCGCCCAACCTGCTGTTCATCATGGGCCGGTTCCAAGGGGAGACCATCGTGGTCGTGGCCGACGCCGAAAACAACCCTGTCTATACCGCACGAGTCCGCGTTGAGATGCCCGAAGACCCCGACGACAAATACAAATGAACATGGTTCATGGTGCGTTGCGGTAGCAATTTTGGCGTAGAGTGCGGATTCGCAATCCGACAGTCCCTGCCATGCTGTAGAGTGCCCCTATCACATGTGATAGGAGGCACTGGCCGTGGCGCGTTTGAAAGACCGGACATCAGCACCGATCCTGGTACGGAGGCCGCCAGCCCCCTGCCCAGTCGGAGGCTTGTCGGGCTGCAACGTGAAGCAGGTCAGGCTGAATGGCGAAGCGGGTCAGGGCAGCCGTTACACGCGCTGGGAGGCAGCCATCGGCCGCCTGCAAGAGGCGCTGGCGTGCTCGCCCGATTGCCCGTTGGCCGACATTCTTTTAAAAACCGTGTGTGACCTCAGCCGCCGACAGAACCCACTCGCCGAGGTGTGCCCGGAATTGGACCCTGCCCCCAATCGCACCAGCACCCACAGCGTTTGCGCGCAACTTTAGCGCCGGCCGTAGCGGATGTAGTTCGTCCAGGAATGTTCAACGCCCTGCAAAGCTTCGATGGCCGTGCCCATGGCGGGCGGGGACATGCCTGACTTTTCGAGGTCGGCGGTCAGGTGGTCCTGGAGTTCCCGGATACGGTCGCACAGATCCAGGCCCTTGGCCGACAGCTTCAGGCGCACGGCCCGGCGGTCATGGGCGTCGCGTTCCTGCTGGATATACCCCGTTTCGGTCAATTTCTTGATGTTATAGGACACGTTGGACCCGTGGTAATATCCACGGTCCTTGAGGTCGCGGATGACCACGTCATCACCACCGATGTTGGCGAGCAGCAGAGCCTGAACCGCGTTGATGTCCTCGATGCCGAGGCGACGGAGTTCCGCGCGCAGGACGTCCAGGAAGTGGCGGTGCAGACGCTCGATCAACTGGACAATCGACGTGTATGAGTCTTTCACGGCTGGGTTCCCGTCCTGCCAATGGGTGTAGTCCCGACGTATTACCCCTTTAGACGCTGTTTAACGCGTCTTTCCAGCCGATGGCAAGGGAAAAGCCGGTGTCACAACAACCCGTCGGCGCGGAACGAACAGTATCCCGCCCGCCCGATCACCACATGGTCATGCAGGACCAGTCCCAGGGGCTGCATGGCGTTCTGGATGACCCGCGTCATGTCGATGTCAGCCTTGGACGGCTGGGGGTCGCCGCTGGGGTGGTTGTGGACCAGGATCACGGCGCTGGCCTGTAACTCCAGCGCCCGTTTGACCACTTCGCGCGGATAGACCGGCGTGTGGTCCACGGTGCCCTTCTGTTGCAGTTCGTCGGCAATCAGACGGTTCTTGCGGTCCAGGAACAGAATGCGGAATTGTTCGGTTTCGCGGTACGCCATGACGGCGTGGCAATAGTCCAGCAGGCGATCCCAGGAACTGAGCACCGGCTGGCCCATGACATCCTCGCGGATGAGATGGATGGCCGCCACCTGCACCGCCTTCAGCGCCGCCACGCCGTTTTCCTTGATGCCCTTGACCTGCATGAGTTGGTCGGGGCTGGCCGAGAACACCTTGCCCAGAGTGCCGAACCGGGCGATCAGGTCCTTGGCCAGCGGCTTGACATCGCGCTGCGGGATGGCCAGAAACAGCAGCAGTTCCAGAAGTTCATAGTCGGCCACGGCGTCGAACGTGTCGGCCCGTACGGCCGACAGGAACTTCGCCCGCAAGCGGTCGCGGTGGCCGTGATAGTGGGGTTTGCGCGCCGCCGGATCATCCGGCGCCGCTCCATCGTCCTTCGGAAGATCGCCCCCCTCGGCCATCGCCCCCTCCGTCCTCTCCTCAGGCGCCTTCATAGGGCGGGCAATGCCAGCCCTTGGGTGACAGGGTGAAGATCTCGCAGCCGTCGGCGGTGACGCCGATGGTGTGCTCGAACTGCGCGGACAGGGACTTGTCCTTGGTCACGGCGGTCCAGCCGTCGGCCAGGATCTTGGTTTCGGCGCGGCCGGCGTTGATCATCGGTTCTATGGTGAAGATCATGCCCTCTTCCAGCACCTCGCCGGTGCCTGGACGACCGTAGTGCAGCACGCTGGGCGCCGAATGGAAGATCTGGCCGATGCCGTGGCCGCAGAAATCCCGCACCACGGTGAAGCGGTTCTGCTCGGCATAAGTCTGGATGGCATGCCCGATGTCGCCCAGTGTGGCGCCGGGACGCACCGCCTCGATACCCTTCATCAGGCATTCGTAGGTCACTTCGACCAACCGGCGGGACTTCACGGTGGACTCGCCCACGAAATACATGCGGCTGGTGTCGCCGTACCAGCCATCGACAATCGGGGTGACGTCAATGTTGACCACGTCGCCGTCGCGCAGCTTCTTGTCGCCAGGAATGCCGTGGCAGACCACATGATTGATCGACGTGCAGATGGAGCGCGGAAAACCCCGATAGCCCAGTGGCCCGTTGGTGTGGCCGTGGCCGGTCACATAGGTCGCCACCAGGTCGTCCAGTTCGCCCGTGGTGACGCCCGGTTTGATGAACGGGGTGATATAGTCCAGCACCTCAGCCGCAAAGCGACCGGCCTTGCGCATGGCGGCAAAGGCGTCGGCCCCGTGCAGGGGGATGTGCTCAACATGGCGGGCGGTCTTGGTCATCGCGGGTGTCCCGGTTTCGTCAGTGTCATCAGATGTTACGCGGTCATTTCTTCTGCCGCCAGAGGCAGCGGCGTGCCGACCTCAATGCCTTCGGTGGTCACGATGCAGGTGTGGCACAGCGCCTCCACCCCGGCCGCCAGGGCGACCCGCAGCCCGGCGGCGTAGGCCGGATCGATATCGTGCGCCACACGGAACCCCGCCACATCGCCCCGCTCGCGCTGGACCATGTAGAGCATCACGGCGCGCTTGCCCTCGGCAACCATGTCGGCCAGTTCGCGCAGGTGCTTGGCGCCGCGCGCCGTCACGGCATCGGGGAACTCGGCATGGCCGTCGCGGAACAGGGTGACGTTCTTGACCTCGACATAGCAGTCCGGGCGGCCGGCGCCCGTCAACAAAAGGTCGATGCGCGAGTTCTGGCCGTACTTGACCTCGCGCCGCACCGCGTCGTACCCGGCCAGTTCGGGAATGGCCCCGGCCATCACCGCCTCGGCCGCTAGGGCGTTGGGGTGGCTGGTGTTGATGCCGATCAAACGGCCGTCCACGCGGACCAGCTCCCAGGTCCATTGCAACTTGCGCGCCGGGTTGTTGGCCGGCGACAGCCACACCTCGGAGCCCGCAGCGCAACAGCCCAGCATGGAGCCGGAGTTGGCCGTGTGCGCGGTGACGACGGAGCCGTCCTCCAATGTCACGTCGGCCAGAAAACGCTTGTAGCGCTTGATGAGCGTGCCCTTGACGAGCGGTGCGGTGAATTTCATGACGGCAAGCCTAGCCTTTCCGGTCGGGCGCGTCGAGGCCCTGCGGCGGCGCGTTCAGGGCGTCTTCCAGGCGAATGGTGGCGCTGCCCGGTTTCTTGGGCTTGGGCTGGTCGGCCGACGGCGCCCAGCCGGTCAGCCACACCACTTGGAACGTGGCCGGCACGCGGCCTTCGGCGTCGGTGTGGCGTTCGGCGTAGCGGCGGGCGGCGTCGAGCAGCGTGGCCCGGCGAGAC
>LAEA01000001.1 GCA_000961745.1 Rhodospirillaceae bacterium BRH_c57
GATCCTCAAGCATCCGCCGCGCCCCGCCGTCCAGGCGGCTTGCGTCGTCGCGCACCTGGGCCAGCAGGTCGAGGCGCACCGGCACGGCCATTTCCGCAGCCCCGGTCGGAGTCGGGGCGCGCAGGTCGGCGGCGAAGTCGCATAGCGTGGTGTCCGTCTCGTGCCCCACGGCGGAGATCACGGGAATATCCGAGGCCGCCACGGCGCGCACGACGATTTCCTCGTTGAACGCCATGAGGTCCTCAAGCGACCCGCCGCCGCGCGCGACGATCAGCAGATCCGGGCGGGGGACCTTGCCGCCTGCGGTCAGACGGTTGAAGCCCTCGACCGCCGCCGCCACCTGCCCGGCCGCCGCGTCGCCCTGGACCAGCACCGGCCAGACCAGCACATGCAGCGGAAAGCGGTCGTTCAGCCGGTGCAGGATGTCGCGGATGACGGCGCCCGTGGGGCTGGTTACAACGCCGATGACGCGCGGCAGGAACGGCAGCGGCTTCTTGCGCTCGGGGGCGAACAGGCCCTCGGCGGTCAGGCGGCGCCTGCGCTCCTCCAGCAGCTTGAGCAACGCGCCCTCGCCGGCCAGTTCCATCGACTCGATGACGATTTGGTAGCTCGACCGCTGCGGATAGGTGGTCAGGCGCCCGGTGACGATGACCTCCAGGCCTTCCTCGGGTTTGACCGCGAGCTTGCCATAGGCGCCGCGCCACACGATGCCGTCGATACAGGCGTTCTCGTCCTTGAGGCGCAGATAGCAATGCCCGGACCCGGCCAGCTTGGGCTGGCTGATCTCGCCGCGCACGCGCACAAAGCCAAAGGTGTCCTCCACCGTCCGCTTGAGGTCGGAGGACAGTTCGGACACCGTGCGCGGGGGCGCATTGGTAGGGGCTGAGGAAGGGCTCGTCATGCCGCCAAACTATGCTAAAACGCCTGCCAATGGGAATGGCTTGTAAGAGGATTTGCGGCATGAAAGTTCTGGTGGTCGGGTCGGGTGGTCGCGAACACGCCCTGTGCTGGGCACTCCGCAAGTCCCCCAAGTGTGACGCGCTGTATTGCGCGCCCGGCAACGCCGGCATCCGCGACGTGGCCGAGTGCGTGCCGATTTCCGCCGAGGACACGGACGCCCTGACCGCCTGGGCCGTCGCCAACGCCATTGATCTGGTGGTGGTCGGGCCGGAAGGGCCGCTGGTCGCCGGGCTGGTGGACAAACTGGAAGCCGCCGGAATTGCCGCGTTCGGCCCCAATGCCGCCGCCGCCCGCCTGGAAGGCTCCAAGGGCTTCATGAAGGACGTGCTGGCCCGCCACGGCATCCCCACCGCGTGGTACGGCCGGTTCACCGACCTTGCCACCGCCAAGGCGTTCGTGCGCGACAAGGGCGGCCCCATCGTGGTCAAGACCGATGGGCTGGCAGCCGGCAAGGGCGTCATTCTGTGCCAGACGGTGGCCGAGGCCGAGGCCGCGCTGGATGTCATGATGGCCGACAAGGCCTTTGGCGACGCCGGCAACGAAGTGGTGATCGAGGAATTCCTGCACGGCGAGGAAGCCAGCTTCTTTGCCCTGGTCGATGGCGACACCGCCGTGCCCCTGGTCGCGGCCCAGGACCACAAGGCCGTGGGCGACGGCGACACCGGCCCCAACACCGGCGGCATGGGCGCCTACTCCCCCGCCCCGGTGGTGGACGACGCCATGGTCGCCCGCGTCATGAAAGACTGCATCCTGCCCACCGTCCACGGCATGAAGGCCGACGGCACGCCATACAAGGGCGTGCTGTTCTGCGGCCTGATGATTTCGCCCGACGGCGTGCCCAAGGTCCTGGAATACAACGTCCGCTTCGGCGACCCGGAATGTCAGGTGCTGATGGCACGCCTTGAGTCCGACGCCCTGGAGCTGCTCGACGCCGCCGCGCGCGGGCGCCTGTCGGGCGTGGAGCTGGCATGGCGCGACGACACCGCCCTGGTGGTGGTGATGGCGGCGCGCGGCTATCCTGGGGCCTATATGAAGGGCACCGAAATCAGGGGGCTGGAGGCCGCCAACGCGGTTGACGGCGTGACGGTGTTCCACGCCGGCACCAAGGCCGAGGGCGACACAGTCGTCGCCACCGGCGGCCGGGTGCTGGGCGTCACGGCAATCGGCGCCACGGTGTCCGAAGCCCAGGCGCGGGCCTATCAGGCCGTAGACGCCCTGGACTGGCCGGAGGGGTTCTGCCGGCGGGATATTGGGTGGCGTGCGGTGGCGCGGGAGAAGGCGGGGGAGTGACGCTTCCACCCCAATAATGCGGGCTCTGCCCGCACCCGCAAGGAGGCCAGCCTCCTTGACCTCGCGACATGACGGAGCAAAACCGCGCGTAGCGCATTGAATACCGACATTCTCTGCTTGCGGCGCAAGAAAAGGGCGAACCCCCTCATGGGTTCAAAGGGCCAATGGCCCTTTGCGGGTCCGGGCAGAGCCCGCCCTTCTCCCCATATAGAAAAAGGCGCCGCCGGGTTCCCCCGACGACGCCTTTCCTCATTCAGCCCTAAGGCCGCAGCAGTCGCTTAGTCGCGCTCAACGCACATGGCAACGCCCATGCCGCCGCCGATGCACAGGGTGGCGAGGCCCTTCTTGGCGTCGCGCTTGACCATTTCGTGCAGCAGGGTGACGAACACGCGGTTGCCCGAGGCGCCGATGGGGTGGCCGAGCGCGATGGCGCCGCCGTTGACGTTGACCTTGGAGGTGTCCCAGCCGAGTTCCTGGTTGACCGACATGGCCTGCGCGGCGAAGGCTTCGTTGGCTTCGACCAGATCGAGGTCCTGGGCCGACCAACCGGCCTTTTCCAGGGCCTTTTTCGACGCCGGGATCGGGCCGGTGCCCATGTAGGCGGGATCGACGCCGGCCGAGGCGAACGACTTGATGCGGGCCAGCGGCTTCAGGCCACGCTTGGCGGCTTCGGCGGCGGTCATCAGCAGCACGGCCGAGGCGCCGTCGTTGATGCCCGAGGCGTTGCCGGCGGTCACGGTGCCGTCCTTGGAGAACGCCGGGCGCAGCTTGCCGAGGCTGGCGGCGGTGCTGCCGAAACGCGGGAACTCGTCGGTGTCGAAGATCTTCTCTTCCTTCTTCACCTTGATGGTCATGGGGACGATCTCGTCCTTGAACCGACCCGACGTGATGGCGGCTTCGGCCTTCTGCTGGGAGGCGGCGGAGAATTCGTCCTGGGCTTCACGGGTGAACTGCCACTTCTGGGCGATGTTCTCGGCGGTGTTGCCCATGTGGTAACCGTTGAAGGCGCACCACAGGCCGTCCTTGATCATGGTATCGACCAGTTCGGCCGAACCCATCTTGACGCCCGAGCGCAGATAGGCGGCGTGCACGGCGTTGGTCATGCTTTCCTGACCGCCGGCAACCACGATGTCGGCCATGCCCGAGGCAATGGACATCACGCCCTGGGCGACCGAGCGCAGGCCCGAGCCGCACACCATGTTCAGCACATAGGCGGGAACTTCCTCGGGCAGGCCGGCCTTGAGCACGGCCTGACGGGCGGGGTTCTGGCCGGTGCCGCCGGTCAGCACCTGGCCCATCACGACCTCGGACACTTCCTTGGGGTCGATGCCGGCACGGTTGACCACTTCCTTGATCACGGCGGCGCCCAGATCGGCCCCGCTGAAGCCGGAAAGGCTGCCGCTAAAGGCGCCGATGGCGGTACGTGCGGCGCTGACGACGACGATATCGGTCATGGTGTACGTCCTCTCCCTTGCAGGCCTATAAGCCTGAAACAGTTGGGCCGCCTCTCGTCACGCGGTGAATACGGCGGGAATGGCCGGGCGGCGGCGCAAACACCTTATCGGCCTCGCCTATGAGGTGTCCACGGTTTATCGCGTTGCAACACAACCGTCTTTGGCGGTAGCGCGCATCCAGCGCACAACCGGACCATAGACCTCGCGCACCGCCGCGCTGCCGACGATCAGGCCGATGTGGCCGAGCGCCACAGTGCGGGTTTCGCAGCCCGGCAGCAGGGCGGCCAGCGCACCGGCCGAGCCCGGCGGCACGATCCGGTCGTTGCGCGGGATCACCGCCATAGAGGGAACGCCCAGGCGGCGCGGATCGATCACCTCGCCGGCCACGGTCCATTCCCCGCGCCCCGGCGTGTTGTCGCCGTACCAGCCGAGCAGGCATTCCAGGGCGACCGGCCCAGCCAGCGGCACACCGTCGTTGACCCAGTCCTCCATGGCAACGAACGCGTTGGCCTTGGCCGAGCGCGGCGGGATGGTCCCAAAGGCGCGGAACTTGCGCCCGATGGAGCGCGGGTCAAGGCCCGAGAACATGGCCTGCAACAGGTCCACCGGCATTTCGCCCAGGCGCTCCACCACCTCGGCCACCCAGTCCTTGGCCCCCATCATCACGCGCATCTGCGGCGTGTCGTCGGCGTGGAAGTTCCACGGCGTGGCCAGAGCCAGGAACCCCGCCACGTCGGCGCCGCGCCGCAGGCACAGCGCCAGGGCCAACAGGCCGCCCATGCAGTAGCCGACCACGATGGGCGGTCGGCCGCACACGGCGTGCACATGGTCCAGGGCCGGTTCCAGGCGTTGGGTGATGTAGCCGGTGAGGTCGAAGGTCTGCTCCTCCTCGCCCGGCCAGCCCCAGTCGACCAGGAACGGCCGGAAGCCCCGGCGGGCCAGATGGCGCATGAAACTGCGCCGTCCGTTGAGGTCGAGGATATAGCCCCGGTTGACCTGCGACGGCACGACCAGGACGGGGATGCCGCCCTCCGGCCCACCATAATCGCGCAGGCCCACCGCGCCGCGCTGCCACGCCAGCGGCGGATCGCTTACGCGGCGGCGGTAGGGGTGATCGCGGTAGCGTTGGACCCCATCAAGGAACCCGGCGAAACGACGCCGCGCCTCGGCATCCATGGCATCGGCCAGGACCTCAGCGGAGACGCCGCTTGGTAGAGGGGGCAGGCCGGGCAGGCCGTGGTGACTGGGGCGGCTGGACGGGTCCGGCCCCGCGTTCCCCACTCCCGCGTTCGAGGTCCGCCACCCGCTTTTCAAGAGCATCGATGCGATCGAGGAGGTCAGAAAGCTGAACCCCTCCAGGGCCAGATACAGGGGCAGCGGGCGCGGCCCCATCCTGGGGCCCTGGGGCAGCGGGCGCGGCCCCATCCTTGCGGCCTGGTCTGGCCTGCGGTCCTGGGCTGCCCTGTTTGTCTGGGCTGTTGGTCGCGTCATGGTCCGGGCTGCTCCCATCCGCAGGGGTCCCGGCAGCGGTATAAGCCTGGGCGCTGCGGGTCAACAGGGTGAAAGTCCGCGCGAGCATGTCGGTGGTCGCCGGGTCGTCGGCCATGCGGGCCATCTGGTCCTGCCACAGGTCCAGATAGCGCCGGGCCAGCACATCCACAGGCGGCGCGTCTTCTCCGGAACTGGCGCCGGGGGGCTTGTCGGAAGTGTCGTCTGGTTTGTCTGACATGATGATCCCACTATACCACGTCCGGGCGGGCAGCAAAGCGTAAGGGGCGGCCTTCGTCATTGTGCACCGCAGCAATTGTGCGCAGCAATTCATATTGTGCAAAGCAGTATCGCCCGGTAGCAATCTAGGTTATTTTCTGGGGAGAATCCCCTCCAACAAGCAGAGGGGTGCGGCAGAATTTCTAGGGATCGAAGCACCCATGGCGGAAACCAAGAGCGGCCCCATCACCATCAAGAAGTACGCCAACCGCAGGCTGTACAACACGGCGACGTCCAGCTACGTGACGCTTGACCACCTGTGCCAGATGGTCAAGGAAAACACCGACTTTGTCGTCTATGACGCCAAGTCCGGGGACGACATCACCCGCTCCGTCCTGACCCAGATCATTGTCGAGGAAGAATCGAAGGGCCAGAACCTGCTGCCCATCAGCTTCCTGCGCCAGCTCATCGGGTTTTATGGCGACAGCCTGGGGGGTCTGGTGCCGCGCTACCTGGAACACAGCATGCAGTCCTTCTCGCGCAACGAGGAGCAGATGCGTTCGCTGATGCAGAATGCCCTTGGCGGCATGTTCCCGCTCAGCAACCTCGACGAGCTGAACAAGCAGAACATGGCCTTCTTCGAGAACGCCATGAAGATCTTCAGCCCGTTCTACGGCGCCGACGGCAGCCCGCAACAGCCGGGCAGCGAAGGCGGCGACCTCCCACGTCCGACCCTACGGCCCAACCCCGATCCCAGCATCGAGGAACTCAAGTCCAAGCTGAACGACATGCAGAGCCAGCTCGACAACCTGACCGGCCGCAAGCCACGCTGACACCGCCAGCCACGGTGCCGCACAAAGGCCCGCCTCCCAAGGGGAGCGCGGGCCTTTCCTTTTGGCCGCTCGGCACGGACCCCACTCCGGCTGCCCGACATGAACCAAGCGTTACAGAAACTGGTGGTGCCTCGATACGGATGCTGCACAGCAACCTATCCTGACGCATAGTAAGGCAAACTTCGGGCGACAAGGGACGGCATCAACCCCTGGTGTCTATGCGCCTGTAGCAAAACCAAAAAACATCGGTCACTTTCAACGCGCTTACTCCCATGGCGGGAGAACTGAAGCCCAGGACATGCACCCGCAGAGACGTAATACGCGTGTTCGTCTTGCACGTCATTGCGAAAGATCGTATCCAAATGGATATGGCGTAGAGAATCCGGGGAAATCGGATCGCTGCCGGTGCTCAAAGGGAACTGAATGCAATGGACAGTATCGTCACCAAGACCACCGTCAAGCCTGGCAACAAGGCGACCGACATTGACCGCCACGTTGGCGTGAAAATCCGTGAACGCCGCGTCATGCTTGGCCTCAGCCAACAGCAGATGGCCGACATGATCGGCGTCACCTACCAACAGGCCCACAAGTACGAGCGCGGTATCAACCGCATTTCGGCCGGGCGCCTGTACGAGATCGCCCAGGTGCTGACCGTGCCAATTGGATTCTTTTTCGACGGCGCCGAGTCGGGCCGGGCCAGCGAACTCAACCCCCGCCAGCGCATGTGCCTGGAAGTGGCCCGCAACTTCGCCCAGATCCAGAACGAGCGGCACCAGGAAGCGCTCAGTCAGATGGCGCGCGCTCTGGCTGCCGAAAGCTGAGGTCGCCGCCGCCCTCCGGCGGGGGGCGGCGGGACAGGGCCAGATTGGCAGCCTGCAGGAACGGCGCGACGTCCAGCGGCTTGGCGAGGTACGCCTCGAAGCCGGCCCGCCGGCCGCGATCCTGCTCGCGCGGGCTGGCCCGTGCGGTCAAGGCGATCACGGGAATGTCGGCCAGTTCCGGAATGCCGCGCATCTGGTGCAGGACCTGGAAGCCATCGGCGCCGGGCAGGTTGATATCGACCAGCACCAGATCGGGCCGGTAGGTGCGCGCCAGCCCAAGGCCGTTCTCGGCCGTCGGGGCAGACAGCAGCCGCACGTTCGGATAGCGGGTCAGGACGCCGGCCATCAGGCGGACGTTGTTCGACACGTCCTCGATATACAGGATGGTCCAGGGGTGGTCGGCCAGCACGTCCGGCACCGCTTCGGCCGCGACGCTGGTGGCCACGACGCGGCGCGGGCGGGCGCCCATGCCGCTGATGTCGTCTCCCATTTCGTCAGCCAGCGGCAGGTCGATGGTGAACGCGGTGCCCCGGCCGGGCTCGCTGTCCACGCTGATAGAGCCACCCATCATCTCGACAAGCTGGCGCGCGATGGACAGGCCGATGCCCGTGCCCTCGATGGGGCCGCTTTCCGCGCCCAGGCGGTTGAACGGCTGGAACACCTCCGGCAGGCGGTGGACCGGGATTCCCTGGCCGTTGTCGGCCACCACCAGACGGATGAAGCCGGGCCGATCCGGTGGCACGACACAGCCGAACTCCATCCAGCCGCCGGGCCGGTTGTACTTGGCGGCGTTTGACCCCAGGTTTATCAGCACCTGCCCCAGGCGCACCGAATCCGCCCACACCCGCATTCCAGAGGCCGACACGGGCTGCGGCCGCATGGTGACCTCGAATCGGTCGGCCAGCGGGGTCAGCAGGTTGACAACATGGTCGAGCACCTCGTCCAGGGCCACCGGCTCCAGGCTGAGGGTGATGCGTCCGGCCTCGATCTTGGACAGGTCCAACACATCGTCGATCAGCGACAAAAGATGATGCCCGGCCGACAGGATGTGGCCGATGTATTCGTTGTTGCGCGGCGTCAGGCTCTCGCCGTCAATGGCGCGCATCAACTGGGCGAACCCCAGGATGGCGTTCATCGGCGTGCGCAGTTCGTGGCTCATGCTCGACAGGAAGGCGGACTTGGCGCGGTTGGCCTCCTCGGCGGCTTCCTTGGCCGAACGCAGCAGGGCTTCCTGGTCCTTGCGCTCGCTGACGTCGCGGATGACGGCGGTGAACAGGTGTTCGCCGCCGTGGTTCAAGTGGCTGAGGGCGACCTCGACCGGAATGGTGGCGCCATCGGCCCGCAGGGCTGGCAATTCCCGCCCCTGCCCCAGGGGGCTGCCCTGCCGCGACACCAAGTAATCCGCCAAATAATCATCGTGCCGGACAGCGTAGGCCTCGGGCATCAAGCGGTTGACGCTGGACCCCACGGCGTCGGCACCCGGCAGGCCGAACAGGCGCTCGGCCGCGACGTTGAAGGTCACGATACGACCGGCCCCGTCAGCGGTGACCACGGCGTCGGCCACCCCATTCATGATGGCGCGCAGACGTTGCTCGGCCCCCTCGCGGCGCTCGACCTCGGCGCGCAGGGCGGCGGTGCGGCTCTCGACCCGCTGTTCCAGGCCGGCGTTCAGAGCGGCCAGCTCGCGCTGTGCGACGTTGCGTTCGGTGACATCGTGGGCGACCAGCAGCAGGCGGTCCTCACCGTCCAGTTCGATGACCTCGCCAGCGACGAGGAACTCGCGAACGGCACCGCTGCGGGTGCGGAAGCGGGTGCTGAACTCGCGCACCCGGCCATGCTCGGCCAGCGCGGCGACGATGCGGTTGCGGTCGGCGGGGTCGGCCCAGACGCCCAGTTCCGTCGCCGTGCGCCCGATCACCTCGTGACGCTGCCACCCCATGACGTTCAACCAACGGTCGTTGACGTCGATGTGGCGGCCATCGTCGGGATCGGAAATGGCGAACAACCCAGGCGTAGCCATGAACGCCTTGCGAAAGCGGACTTCCGCCCGTTCGCGTCCAAGGCGTTCGGCAACCTCGGACGAGGCATCGACCAGCAGGGCGATGGCGCTGCCCTGACCATCGGTCAGTGGTCCCGGTGTGACGGTCAGGCGCAAGGGCCGGCCACGCAGCGTGACCAGACGTTCGGATCGGGCGCCGGTGGCGATGGCGGATCGGGCGCCGGTGGCGGATCGGGTGTCGGCACCGATGGCCCGCGCCAGATCCTCGGCCACGGCGACGCGCTCCGTCTCGTCGTCCACCAGGGCCAGAAACGGGCCGATGGCTCCTTCCAGGTCGGCAGCCGTGGTTGCCAGCAGGTCGCTGACCGCCCCCTCCACCCGCACCAGGCGCAAGCCATGGGCGTGCCCCGCCCCACCCACGACAGCGCAGACCACCACGCACGGCAAATGCGCGAGAAGGCCGTCCCGATCCGAGATGCCGTGATGTTCCACTGTCGTGAGTGCCCCTGCGTCATAGGTCCCACTGCCAGCGGACCCTAATTCCAACGGATTAGGCTAACCCCAGGCTGCGGCAATGACAACGTCCGAAATAGGGATAATGCTCATGCCATGGGGCCAAACCCCGCCTCGGCCAACTGGCGGTAGAAGTCACGGACGATCTCCTCGGCCTCCTTCGGGCTGGAGCACCCCTCCGTCAGATGCTCCACGAAGTTGGGCTGGCGGAGGTAGCCGGCAATGCGCTTGCGCGCGATTTGCAGCGCCTTGCCTTCGATCAGAATGCCCGAGGAACAGAACTTGATGAGCCGCGAGGCCCGTTCGCGCAGTTGCAGGTCGGGGTCGTCCAGACGCGCGATGAAGCCTTCGCGCTCCACGTAGTCGGCCAGCATGTCGTCCAGGCGGTCGAACAGTTCCTTGCGGGCCTCGGCCGGCAACCTCGACGCCATCAGGGACCGCTGGATGTCGCTGATGGTCATCAGTTTCTTGGGCATGGACAGACGCGGATGGACGAAGGCGTGAACATCGGCCGCGCCGGCCGTGATAGTGCGAATGGTGTAGACGATGTCTTCCATGGCCACCGCGCCGGTTTCCGTCTCGGCAATGGTCAGCAGGTAGCGGATGCGCTGCACCGGGTCACGGATGATGTTGAACATGGTGGTCACCGACTTGCGCCGGCCGACGTCGCCCCCTTCCTGGAACTGCAAGCCGCAGCGCTGGGTCAGGGCCTCGGCGATGGGGGCGCCGCCGACGAAACCCTTGGCGTGCATCAGGCGGGTGGTCAGGCGGGAGAACGCCTCGCCTTCCTTGCTTGGGTCGTTGCGGCTGAGGGGTTGCGTCCCGCTGATCTGGGAGCGCACCCGCTCCAGCAGAACCGTGGCGCCACCGGGAAGGCTGCCGTCGGCGAACAGGCCGCGCAGCACGCGCACGATGTCGGGCACGTCGCGGGGCGGGATGTCCTCCTCCTTGCCCTCCATCAGATCAACCATGCCGATCAGCGCGGCGCACAGGTTGGTACGCGATCCCAGGATTTCCTGGATGACCGAGGCCGATCCCAGGACGTCGGCGATGAAACCGTCCAGGATGGCGAGGTCGTCGCGGTCCAGCGTGGTTTCCACGGCGGCCAGCAGGACTTCGAGCTTTTCCAGGAAGTTGCGCCGGCCGTACAGGTCACGCGCGATGGTGCAGCGGACCAGATGGTCGCGCCGCCCCGGCCCGCCCTCGTCCAGGGCGACTTCCAGGATCTTGGGGAAGTCCTTGGTCTTCAGCTTGCGCAGGGGCTTTTCGCGGTCGGCCTCGCGGGCGCGGCTGGCCACCATGTCGCACCACTGGAACAGTTCGTCGCGCCGTTCCTTGGGGTCCTGTTCGCTTTTACGGGCCTGCAAGGTCGCCACCCGGTCAACCGCCGACGGGTAGATCGGCGGGTCGTTGTCCATCAGGCGGGCCAGGGCGCTGTAGTTGTGCAAGATTTCCGATGGCGTCAGGACGGCCTGCTCGAAATACTTGCGCAGCACCTTCCACATGGTGATGCGGGCGTCGATGCCGTACAGGTCCTCCAGGCGCGCGCAGTCGGGCGCGTCCTCGATGGGTGAAATGGTGACCTGGGGATCCTTGCGGTTGCAATTCTGCTCAAAGATGACCGCCGGCTTGCCGAAGGATCCGTCCGCGCGGATCCGTTCCTTTTCGACTCGCACCGCTTCATATTGGGCGCCACCAGCCAATTCCTTGGCGCATTTGAGGGCAACCGATTCCGAATCGATCACCTGATGCACGGTCCATCGCCCCTCACGCTGGACTTTAACCTCAAAGCTGTAGATTGGCGCACCCATGTTCCCGGTCTTCCCCCGCCCGCACCACCGACGTCCCCGCGTCGGCTGTGTTCCAATAGGATTTTACGCCGTTTGCGACCTTCGGGGCCATAGGTAATACGACCCCCCATCGGCTTCATCTGCCATCCTAAAGCCGCGCGCGGCCTGAGGTTATCCCCTCAGCCGACGTTCGGACCGGGACCATCCTCGCCGGTGTCCTCTGAGGCCTGACGGGCTTTTTCCACCCACCGGCCTTCATTGGTCTGCTGCCAGTAATGCAGGGTGTGCCCAGCCTCGCGCCGGGTCTTCCAGCGGGCCCGCGCCGCCTCCACCGCTACGGGATCATGGCCGTTGAACAGGTCCAGGGTGCGCGGAATGGTCGCCACCAGGGGGCTGTCCATGCCCTCGGTCAGGGCCAGGATGGTGGCGTCGTTGGGGTTGTCGGCCGGATTGGCGGTCAGCCACACCGGCTGGTCGGCGGCGTGGCCGTCCAGCGCCGAGCCGTGCGGCAGCCAGCCGTCGCCGCCCGACCACAGCAGGACGTTGAGGTCTTCCACCCGATCCTCGGACGCGGCGACCACCACCACCCGCGCCCCTGCCTTCAGCGCCTTGGTCAGAAGCTGCGGCAGGGCGTCCTCCAGGGAGGACTTTTGCAGGTGGTAGAAGTCAACGCGGGCCAAGACGTTACTCCCCAAGACCTTACTCGGCAGCCACCGTCGGCAGGTTGTCCAGGGACTCCTTCAACAGCGCCTCGTCGTATTGCAGGTCTTCCAGCTTGCCGGCGAAGAAGTCGGTGTAGGCCTGCATGTCGAAATGCCCGTGGCCGGACAGGTTGAACAGGATGGCCTTGCTGGTGCCCTCGGCCTTGCACTTCAGGGCCTCGTCGATGGCGGCGCGCACGGCGTGGGTGCTTTCCGGGGCCGGCACGATGCCTTCGGCGCGGGCGAACTGCACCGCCGCCTCAAAGCACTCAAGCTGCTGATAGGACCGCGCTTCGATCAGGCCCAGGTGCATGGCGTGGCTGACCAGCGGGCTCATGCCGTGGTAGCGCAAACCGCCGGCGTGCAGGCCCGGCGGCATGAAGTCGGCGCCCAGGGTGAACATCTTGGCGAGCGGGGTCAGGTGGGCGATGTCGCCGAAGTCATAGGCGAACTTGCCGCGCGTCAGGGTCGGGCAGGCCGCTGGCTCGACCGCCAGCAGGCGGGTTTTCTTGCCCTCGCGCAGGTTCCGGCCGATGTAGGGGAACGCGATGCCGGCGAAGTTGGACCCGCCCCCGGCGCAGCCGATGACCACGTCGGGCTCGTCATTGGCCATTTCCATCTGGGCCATGGCTTCCTGGCCGATGATGGTCTGGTGCAGGCAGACGTGGTTGAGGACGCTGCCCAGGGCGTACTTGGTGTCCTCGCGCTGGACGGCCATCTCGACCGCCTCGGAAATGGCGATGCCGAGCGACCCCCGACTGTTGGGGTCCTTCTCCAGAACGGCCCGACCGGACGCGGTTTCCATCGACGGGCTGGGCACGCAGCGGGCGCCATAGGTTTCCATCAGAGCGCGGCGGTAGGGCTTCTGGTCATAGGACACCTTGACCATGTAGATATCGACCTCAAGGCCGAAAATCTGCCCGGCATAGGCCAGCGAACACCCCCATTGGCCGGCCCCGGTCTCGGTGGTCAGGCGCTTGACGCCGGCCTGCTGGTTGTAGAACGCCTGGGCCACCGCCGAGTTGGGCTTGTGCGACCCCGACGGCGAGACGCCTTCGTACTTGTAGTAAATGCGCGCCGTGGTCCCCAATGCCTTCTCCAGGCGGCGGGCGCGGAACAGGGGGCTGGGTCGCCACTGCTTGTAGATCTCGCGCACCGGCTCGGGGATCTCGATCTCGCGCTCGGTGCTGACTTCCTGGAGAATCACCTCCATGGGGAACAGGGGTTCCAGGTCCGACGGTCCGACCGGCTTCCCGGTGGCCGGATGCAGCACCGGGGCCGGAGCCTCGGGCAGATCGGCCGCCACGTTGTACCAGAACTTGGGAATGCGGTCCTCGGGCAGCAGGTACTTGACCGTTTCATCGGACATTGTGGGGGTCCCTCTTGCTTGAATAGCCGGCGCGCGTCGGGCGCGAAGCGGCGCAAAGAGTGCCCTGTTCAGCGGAGAGGTTCAAGAGGGGGCAGTGTTCCCATGCGCCGATGCCGATATCATCTGCTTAACCAGAGACTTGAACCATTGGTCCGCTTGCGCGGAGGGCTGCCGCCAACCTGGAGCGACGCTCCAGACCTCTCTTGTTTTCTTGAAGAAAAGAAGGGGGTTTGGGGTTCGCCCCAAGCAGCCGGGCGGCAGCCCGTTCGCGTCAGCGAAAGAGCCCTACGGAGTCCTGCCCCGATACCACTCCAGCACATACACCCGGATGGCCGAGGACAGGTTGGTGGCGGCGGTGTCCTCGCCGGCGTCCACGCGGCCGGTGTCGATTTCGGCGATCAGGGCGTTGAGGCCGAGGCCACGCGCCACGGCGATCTCCTTCAGCGCCTGCCAGAAGGCATCCTCCAGCGATACCGAGGTCGGGTGTCCGGCCACGCGGACGCTGCGTTTGACGATGGCGCCCCCGGCCAGGATGCTCATGCCAGGCCCTTTATGAAAGCGTCAATGGCCTCGGCCGCCTCGGTCCAGTTCTGCGCCTCGGTCCGGCCCGACGCCTTGCGCGGCTTCAAGGAATGGTCGCCGTCCTCCAGCCAATGCACCCGGACAGCCGGGCTCATCGGGATGTCGGCCACCGTCTCGCGGCTGCCCAGGCTGTCGCGGGTGCCCTGGCAGATCAGGGTGGGCACGGCCAGCGCCGGCAGATGGCCCAGGCGGCGCTCCACATAGCCCGGTTTGCCAGCGGCGTGGAACGGGTAGCCCAGCGCCACAACCCCATCGACCTTGTCTTCGGCCGCAATCAGCGAGGCCATGCGCCCGCCCATGGACTTGCCGCCGATAACCAGCGTGGCCGGGGCGAAGCGCGCCCGCACTTCGGCAATCACCGCGCGCCAAGTCTCCAGCAGCACCGGCGCGCGGTCAGGCGGGCGCTTGCCGCCCTCGACCCGGCGGCGGGCCATATAGGGGAACTCGAACCGCACCACGCCATACCCGTGCCCCGCCAGGGCTTCGGCGAAGAACGTCATGAACGGCGTGTCCATGGGCGCCCCGGCGCCATGGGCGAGGAGGATGAAAACCGGGGCATCGGCCGGGCCGGTGAGGAGGAGGTCGGGCGTCTCGATCATGGAAACATGCCTTACCACAACGGAGGGAACGTCACACCAGCCCCCGGCTGTGGGCCTCCAAAGCGGCCTCCGCGCGGGAGGAAATGCTCAACTTGCCGTAAATCGTCTTGATGTACGAGGCCACCGTGTGTTCGCTCAGCCCCAGGACCTGTGCGACCTCGGCCGTGCGCAGGCCCCGCCCGAGCAGACCAAGCACCTCCCTCTCACGCGGGGTGAGGATGGCCGCCGTGGCATTCGGTTCGGGGACGGGCGCGGGGGTCGGGGCCGGGGAAGCCTTGCGGAAGTGGGTCAGGATGCGCCGCGCCATGGGGGGCGACAAGGGCGGCTCCCCATCCAGGATGCGGCGCAAATAGGTGGCCATGGTGGTCGCGTCGCTGTCCTTCAGAAGGTAGCCGCCGGCCCCCGCCGCCATGGCGTCCAGCAAATGGGCGTCGTCGTCATAAATGGTTGTCACCACCGGCAGGGCCGTCGGATGATCGCGGGCCAGAAGGCCGATCACCTCCAGTCCCGACCCATCAGGAAGGCCCAGGTCAACCAGCACCACCAACGCCGGGGACCCATCGTCCGAAGCAACAGCCGGCCCCTGTCCTGCGGCCTGCAACCATGCCCGCGCCGCCGCCACGTTGCCCACCGCCGCCACGGGGATCCGGCCGAACGCCTGACGCAGCACGTCCGCCAGCCAAGCGCGGGTGTGCGGTTCATCCTCCACCACCAGAGCGGCTTTCGGATTTGGACTCTGGCTCATGCCCGCACCGCCTGAACGCTCGGCTTTGAGAGAGGAACAGTCCTCGGCGCCAGCGGCAGGGTCAGTTCCAGCCGCAAGCCACCCTCCCCGCCCAGGACCTCGCAGAGGCCGCCCAGTTCGGCCACGCGTTGCCGCATGTTGCCAAGGCCGTGCCCCCCGAGAGGTTCCGCATCCGCCCCCTCGCCGGTTGGCAGGCCCTGTCCATCATCCTGGAAGATCACGCGCAAGTGCTCCGGCGCCCGCGCCACCGTCAGCCATACGCACGACGCCCTGGAATGACGAATGGTATTGCTGGTCGCCTCGCGCAGCACCGCCGTCAAGGCGCGATAGATGGGATAGTCAACCAGCGGCCCGGCATCGTCTCCGGGGCCGTCCAGAACCTCCGGCGGCCACTCCAGCACGATGCCCGCAGCCTCCAGCCGACGCGCCATCTCGTGCCGCAGGTCGCCCAGCACATGGTCGAGCGGCAGGCGTTCCCCGGCCAGCCCGCTGACGATGGCGCGGATATCGCCCATGGCATCGCGCACCGTCGCCCGCGTGGCGGGCAGGCTCGGCTGATGCAGAGCGGCCAGCAAGCGCGCCCCCACATCATCGTGCAGGTCGCGGGCGATGCGCAGGCGTTCGGTCC
>LAEA01000119.1 GCA_000961745.1 Rhodospirillaceae bacterium BRH_c57
GCGCCGCCGCGTCGGCCGGGAGCGTGTCCTCAAACCGGCCCAGGGTGCCGGGCGGCTGGGCCGAGGCGGCGGCGTCGATCAGGATGACCAGCCCGCGTCCCTCCCACAGGGCCATCAGGCCGAGGCCTTCGCCGTGGTGGTCCAGGATGTCGGCGCCGGGCGAGTCCAGGCCTTCAATCGCCTCTAGCCCGGCGGCGTCGTCACCGCGCCACGGCTGGCCGATGCCGATGATGAGGGGGCGCGCTACCATAAGGCCGGGCTCCGCCCGGACCCGCCAGGAGGCGCGGCCTCCTGGACCTTGGGAACGGGCTTAAGAGCACCGCCGCGCGCAGCGCAATAAACCGTGAAAGCATCTGCCTGCGGCGCAAGGCGCTCCCATCTTATGGGGTCAAGGGGCCGCTCGGCCCCTTGCGGGCGCGGGCAGAGCCCGCTTTCAAAACGGCGCTCCCTATCCCCGGTCAATGGTCAGCCTCAGAAAATGCGTCGCGCAGGAGATGCACGGGTCGTAGTTGCGGATGGTCTGTTCGCAGCGCCACTTCAACACCTCGTCGTCCAGGGCGAGGTTGCTTTCGACCACGGCGCGCAGGTCGTCCTCGATGGTCGGCTGGTTTTGGGCGGTGGGTGGGACGATGGTGGCGGCGGCGATGGTGCCGTCGTCATTCAGGGTGTAGCGGTGGACGCAGATGCCGCGCGGCGCCTCGGTGCAGCCGTACCCGGTGCCGGCGCGGGGTTCGACCGGCACGGCGGGGGCGTCGGGTTCCTCATAAGCTTCGACCAACGCGCGGGCGTCGATGAGGGCCTGGAGCACCTCGGCGGTGCGCACGATGATCGACTGGAACGGGTTGCGGACGACAGGGCCGATGCCGGCTTTGCTGGCTGCCGCCTGGACGTCGGGGTGCAGGCGGTCATGGTTGACCGCCCAGCGGGCCAGCGGGCCGACGTGATAGGGCCTGCCGTCGTTGGTGCGGCCGTGCAGGGCGTTGGAGTGCGCCTCGTGGTCCTCGCGGAAGTGGTCGAAGTACTCGGGCAGGGCGATGTCCATGCCCTGGTTCGACGCCAGCCGCCCATCGACCACGGCGTATTCGGCGGGATGGCGCAGGGCGACGAACAGGTAATCGCGCTCAAGCTCCGGCATGGGCAGGCGGCCAACCGCCTCAAGCAGGGTTCCGGCGGCGCCAATCGCCCAGTCCAGTTCAGGCAGCAGGGCGCGCAGGGCGGCCTTGCGCGGTACCGAATAGAACCCGCCAACCTTGAGGTTGACGGGATGCACCGCCCGCCCGCCGATGACCTCCAGGATGCGGTTGCCGAGTTTCTTGAGGCGCAGGGCGGATTCAACGATTTGCGGGTGGTCGTGGGCCATGCGCAGGGCGTCCTGGAACCCCAGGAAGTCGGGCATGTGCAGCATGGCGACGTGCAGGACGTGGCTTTCAATCCACTCCCCGGCATAGACCAGCCGGCGCAGGTCGCGCAGCGGCCCTTCGACGCGGACCCCCAGCGCGTCCTCCATGGCCTGCGAGGCGCCGAGCAGGTAGGCCACCGGACAGATGCCGCAGATGCGCGCCGTGATGTCGGGCGCATCCGTGAACATGCGGCCGACCAGCAGGGCCTCGAAGAAGCGCGGCGGTTCGTAGATGCGGAACTTGAGGTTGGTGATGGTGCCGTTGCGGATGGTGACGTCCAGGGCTCCCTCGCCCTCGACGCGGGCCAGGGCCTCGACCTTGATCTTACGCTTGGTCATGGCGGTCCCCTTCCTCGCGGAATGCCTCGGCATTGGCGTTGAACAGCCGGAACCCGTCGCGGATGGCCGCCGGGGTGCGGCCCAGGTCGGCAAAGCGGGCGGCCAGGGCGGCGGTGTTGGGCGTCTCCATCGGCCCGAAGCAGCCGTAGCAGCCGCGCCCCACGGCCGGGCACAACCCGCCGCACCCGGCCTGCACCACAGGGCCGAGGCAGGGTTCGCCGCGTGCCACGGTCACGCACACGGTGCCCCGGCGCTTGCACTCCATGCACTCGGCGTAACGCGGCACGTTGGGCTTGCGGCCGGACAGGGCGGCGGTCAGGACCTCGACAAGCTGGTGCTTGTTGACCGGGCAGCCGCGCAACTCGAAGTCCACCGGCACATGGTCGGCGATGCCGGTCGAGGTCGCCAGCGTCGAGATGTAGCCCGGCCGAGCGTAGACGCGGCGGATGAAATCCTCGTGGTCGGCGAAGTTCTTGAGAGCCTGGATGCCGCCCGAATTGGCGCAGGCCCCGATGGCGACCAGCATTTTGGACTGCTTGCGGACCTTCTGGATGCGCTGGGCATCGTGGGCCGTGGTAATCGAGCCCTCGACCAGGGAGATGTCGTAGGGACCTTTGGCGGTGGCGCGGGTGGCTTCCAGAAAATAGGCGATCTCCACCGCCCCGGCCACGGCCATCAACTCGTCCTCCAAGTCCAACAGGGACAACTGGCAGCCGTCACAACTGGAGAACTTCCACACGGCGAGCTTGGGCCTGGGCATGATGCCTCTCCCTCTCAGAAATCCGTCAGCGGCAGCAGGTCGGCCACGGCGGCGTGGTTGAAGACCGGGCCGTCCTTGCACACGAACCGGCCGCCCCACTGGCAGTGGCCGCAAAAGCCGATGGCGCACTTCATGTTGCGCTCCATGGACAGCCAGATGTTCGTCGATGCCACGCCCTTGGCGACCAATGCGTCGGCGGCGTAGCGCATCATGACCTCTGGCCCGCAGACGTAGGCGGTGGTGTGGTGCGGATCGAACCCGCCGCGCTTGATGAGTTTGGTGACCACGCCGACGTTGCCCGACCAAGTGCCGGTGGCGCGGTCCACGGTGACGTGGACGGACAGGTCGAACCGCCCGCGCCAGTCGCGCACCTGCTTGTCGAACAGGATGTCGTCGGGGGTGCGGGCGCCATACAGGATGAGCACCTTGCCGAACTCGGCCCGGCGGGCCATCACCGCATGGATGAGCGGCCGCAGGGGGGCCAACCCGATGCCGCCGGCCACGATCACCACGTCGTCGCCCAGGGCCGCCTCAACCGGCCAGCTTGATCCGAATGGCCCGCGCACGCCGATGCTCTGCCCGGCCTTGAGGCTCCACATGGCCTTGGTCACGGCGCCCACGGCGCGGGTGGTGTGGATTAATGTCTCGGGCTGCGCCGGGTCGCCGGAAATGGAGATCGGCACCTCCCCCACGCCGGGCACATAGAGCATGTTGAACTGCCCCGGCTGGAACGGCGGCACCGGGCCGTCGTCGTCTGGCGCCAGCACCAGGGTGAAGGTGTCGGCCAGTTCGCGCCGCACCTTCGTGATGCGGAAGGCGCGCGGCAGCATGAGGTCGGCGGTCATGGCCCCCGATCCCCCTCAGGCCCACCACCGGGGGCGTACAGATCGAGCATCTGCATCCGCGCGGCGTGCAGGCGTTCGGCCATCACGGCGGTGAAGCGCATCAGCAGGTGATAGGCCATCTCGTGGTTCTCGGCCATCTTGGCGCGCAGGCACACGGCGTCCAGGCTGATGACGCGGGTCAGGGTGGCGGCGCGGGCGTCGAACGTCCAGCGGTAAGGCGGCACCAGCCACGACCAGCCGAGCACGTCGTCCTCGTGCAGGGTTTGCAGGGTGGCCTTGCCGCGCCCGGGCACGCCGACCTCGACGGCGATGATGCCGTGTCGGACGACATAGAACTTGTCGGCCGGGCCGCCTTCGCGGAACACCATGTCGCCGGCCTCGAACCGCTCGTTGGCGGCGCAACCGGCGATGAACTCCAACATGCCTTCGTCCATGCCCTGAAAGAAGGGGTGGCTGTGCAACAGGGTGTCGAGACCTTCGACGTTGACCATGGGATTTATGCCTCCACGGGATGCCGCGCCGCGTCCACGGCGGCGAAGGTGGCGGCTTCCTCGGTGATGTCGATGCCCACCGGGCACCATGTGATGCAGCGCCCGCAGCCGACACAGCCCGATGTTCCGAACTGGTCGTGCCAGGACGACAGCTTGTGGGTCATCCACTGGCGGTACCGGCTGGCCCCGCTCTCGCGGACGCTGCCGCCGTGGATGTAGGAGAAGTCCAGCGAGAAGCAGCTATCCCACACCCGATGACGCTCCGCCGTCGCGCCGTCGAGGGAGGACGAGTCCTCCACCGTGGCGCAGAAGCAGGTCGGGCAGGACATGGTGCAGTTGCCGCAACTCAGGCACCGCGCCGCGACCGCGTTCCAGTGGGCGTGGTCGAGCATCCGTCCCAGGCGTTCGGCCGTGCCAGGGGGCAGGGCGCGGGTCTGGTCGGCGGCTTGGGTGATTTGGCGGTCGCGGGCGGCGGTATCGCGGTCGGTGGCCGGGGTCAGCGGCAGGTCGGCCAGCAGGGCGGCACCCTCCGCGCTGCCGGCTTCGAGCAAAAAGCGATGGTCGCTCTCCAGGATCTCGGTCAGGGCTACGTCATAGGGCGCCCGCAGGTCCGGCCCGCTGTCCATGGAGGCGCAAAAGCACATTGGCCCGGCCTGCGCACAGGTCACGGCGATGATGAACGCCCCGGCACGGCGACCGGCGTAGATCGGGTCGGTGAACGGATTGCCCTGGAACACGGCGTCCAGGCGGGTGATGGCGGTCAGGTCGCAGGCCCGTACGCCCAGGAACGCCTGACGCGGCGGCGGCGGTGCCCCCTCGGTGATCGTAAAGCCGTCGGCGGTGGTGGCGGCCTGGAACAGGCGCACGGTTGGGGGATGCAGGAAGCGCTTCCAGCCGCCAACCGGGGTGGTGTGGCCGAACAACGCGCCGTCGTCGCGGGGGTGGAGCCTGTAGGCGCCGGGTGCCTGAACGTCGGTCCAGCCAGCGGGCAGGGCGTCGGGACCGTCGAGCGGGGCGAGGACGATGGCGCCCTCGCTGACCGTGGGGCCGATGACCTCCAGGCCGCGCGCCGCCAAGGCGTCGAACAGGGCGGACAGGTCGTTACGGGACAGTATCCCGGATGCCGTGCTCATGGCCGTCTCCCCAAACGAAAAGACCCTGAAAGTGTAGGGGAAAGGATCTGCCGCGTACAGCGCAACCGGGCGGGTTCGCCATGACGATTTCGCGTGGCTGGGTCCACTGCGCGGTTGCACTGGCCGGGCGGAGGGTGCATATCCCTGGCCTTCCTGAACCTCACCGGAAATGCCGGAGCCGCCATGCGGGTGGACGCCTTCGACTTCGACCTGCCCAAGGAGTGCATTGCCGACCGCCCGGTGCGGCCGCGCGATGCCGCGCGCCTGCTCGACGTGGCGCCGGACGGCTTGCATGACCGGGGCGTTCTGGACTTGCCGGGGCTGTTGCGGCCGGGCGATGTGATGGTGTTCAACGACACCCGTGTCATCCCGGCCCGCCTGGAAGGCGTGCGCCACGGCGAACAGGCGACGGCGCGGGTGGAGGCGACCTTGCACCAGCGGCTCGGCCCGGACACCTGGGCGGCCTTCGTCAAGGGGGCCAAGAAACTGCGCGTCGGCCAGACCGTGGAGTTTGCGGACGGGTTTTCCGCCCGTGTCGAGGACAAGCAGGACGGCGGCGGCGTGGTGTTCCGCTTCGACCGCGCCGGGGCCGACCTGATGGCCGCGCTGGAGGCCCACGGCCGCCTGCCGCTGCCGCCCTACATGGGGCGGCCCGACGACGCCCAGGACCGCACCGATTATCAGACGGTCTACGCGGCGCACGACGGGGCGGTGGCCGCGCCGACCGCCGGGCTGCACTTCACGCCGCGTCTGTTCGACGCGCTGGAGGCCCGCGGCGTCAATCGCGTGACCGTGACCCTGCACGTCGGCGCCGGGACGTTTCTGCCGGTCAAGGTGGACGACACCGCCGACCATCAGATGCACACCGAGGTCGGCGAGCTGTCGCCCGACGTCGCCGCGACGCTGAACGCCGCCCGCGCGGCCGGGGGGCGTATCGTGTGCGTGGGAACGACCAGCCTGCGGTTGCTGGAGAGTGCGGCGCAAGATGACGGCACGGTGATGCCGTTCTCCGGCGGGACCGACATCTTCATCACGCCGGGCACGCGGTTCAAGGCGACCGACATGCTGATGACCAACTTCCACCTGCCGCGCTCCACCCTGTTCATGCTGGTCTGCGCCCTGGCCGGCACCGATCGCATGAAGGCCGCCTACGCCCATGCCATCGAAGGCGGCTACCGATTCTATTCCTATGGCGATTCCAGCCTGCTGCGACGTGAGGACCTGCCCCGATGACCGCTTTTTCGTTTGAACTCCTGGGCACCGACGGGGCGGCCCGGCGCGGCCGCGTGACCACAGCCCACGGCACCATCGAGACGCCGGTGTTCATGCCGGTCGGCACGGCGGCCACGGTCAAGGCCATGCAGCCCGAGAGCGTGGCCTCGACCGGGGCGCAGATCGTGCTGGCCAACACCTATCATCTGATGCTGCGGCCCGGTGCCGACCGGGTGGAGCGCCTGGGCGGCCTGCACACCTTCATGAACTGGCCGGGGCCGATCCTGACCGACAGCGGCGGGTTCCAGGTTATGAGCCTCGCCAAGCTGCGCAAGCTGACCGAGCACGGCGTGACGTTCCAAAGCCACATCGACGGCGCCAAGCACACCCTGACCCCGGAAAGCTCGACCGAGATCCAGCGCAAGCTGGACGCCACCATCACCATGGCGTTCGATGAATGCACGCCGTTCCCGGTGGACAAGAAGGGCGCGTCCAACTCCATGCGGCTGTCCATGCGCTGGGCCACGCGGTCGCGCGACGCCTTCGTGGACCGCGAGGGGTACGGGCAGTTCGGTATCGTCCAGGGCAGCGTGTTCCCGGACCTGCGCGAGGAAAGCGTGAAGGCCCTGCGCGGCATCGACTTCGAAGGCTACGCCATCGGTGGTCTCGCGGTCGGCGAGGGGCAGGAGTTGATGTTCAAGACCCTGGACTTCACGACCCCCCTGTTGCCGGTCCACAAGCCACGCTATCTGATGGGGGTCGGCAAGCCGTCCGATCTGGTCGGGGCGGTGCTGCGCGGGGTCGATATGTTCGACTGCGTGCTGCCGACCCGCTCGGGCCGCACGGCGCAGGCCTTCACCCGGCGCGGCACGGTCAACCTGCGCAACGCCCGCCATGCCGATGACCTCCGGCCCCTGGATGAAGAGTGCGGCTGCCCGGCCTGCAAAAGCTACAGCCGGGGCTACCTGCACCACCTCATCCGGTGCGACGAGATTTTGGGCCTGATGCTGCTGACGTGGCATAACATCCAGTATTACCAGGATCTCATGGCAGGGATGCGCGCCGCCATCGAACACGGCACGCTCGCCGCCTTCGCCCACCAGTTCGACATCGATCAGGCGCGCGGCGACATCGAGGCGCTGGGCTGTTAAGAAAGAAGTATTAACCACAGAGGACACAGAGAACACAGAGGGTCCGCGCAGGCGGCGCGCAGCGCAGAAAACACCTTACAGGGGGATATCCGCCTGCGGCGCAGCTACACCAACCTCTCTGTGCCCTCTGTGTCCTCTGTGGTTAATCCCTTGGTTTTTGTTCATCGGGACATACCGCCATGACCACTGACACCACCAGCCTCACCCAACTCGGCACGCTCAGCGGGCTGCCGGCGTCGCCCGATGCGGCGGTGCTGGAGACGGTGCCCAATCCGCATCCGGGCACGCTGTATCTGGCCCGCTTCGCGGTGCCGGAGTTCACCAGCCTGTGCCCAGTCACCGGGCAGCCCGATTTCGCGCATTTGGTGATCGACTATGTGCCCGATGAGTTGCTGGTCGAAAGTAAATCACTGAAATTGTTCCTTGGCAGTTTCCGCAACCATGGCGCGTTCCATGAGGATTGCACCGTGGCGGTCGGCAAGCGGCTGGTCGAGGCGCTGGAGCCCACTTGGCTGCGCATTGGGGGGTATTGGTATCCGCGTGGCGGCATCCCCATCGACGTGTTCTGGCAGACCGGCACCCCGCCGGACGGCCTGTGGCTGCCCGACCAGGGTGTGCCAGCCTACCGGGGGCGTTGAGCGCGCGGGGCGAGACCGGAGGCTTAACGGTTTCTTGGCAAATTTCCGTTTCAATCCCGCTGCCGCGCTGATATTACCATGGCCGCAGTGTTGACAAGAGAGCGCCCTTCGTCCTTCATTTGGACGCGGGGACCCTAATACCTACAATACCGTGTCATACTGCCGTTCGGGTCATGCCGGGGGGCGGCCCGGATACAAGAGTGCCAGGATGGACCACAACCGCGTCATCATCTTCGATACGACCCTGCGCGACGGAGAACAGTCTCCCGGCGCCTCCATGAATCTCGACGAAAAGGTGCGCATCGCCTTGACGCTTGAGGACATGGGCGTGGACGTCATCGAGGCCGGATTCCCCATCGCCTCGGTCGGCGACTTCGAAGCCGTGCGCAGCGTGGCCCAGGTGGTTACGCGCAGCCGCATCGCAGGGCTCGCCCGCGCCGTCAAGGGCGACATCGAACGGTGCGCCGAAGCGGTGCGCCCGGCCGCCCTGTCGCGCATCCACACCTTCATCAGCACCAGCCCACTGCATATGAAGTTCAAGCTTCAGATGGAGCCGGACGCCGTGCTGGCGGCCATCCACGACAGCGTGACCCTGGCCCGCAATCTGGTCGAGGACGTCGAGTGGTCGGCCGAGGACGGGTCGCGCACCGAGCATGATTTCCTGTGCCGCGCCGTCGAAACCGCCATTGCCGCCGGCGCCCGCACCATCAACATTCCCGACACCGTCGGGTATGCGGTGCCCGAGGAATACGCCGCGCTGATCGCCATGCTGCTCAACCGCGTGCCGAACGCCGATCAGGCGATTTTCTCGGTCCATTGCCACAACGACCTGGGTCTTGCGGTGGCCAACAGCTTGGCTGCGGTCAACGCCGGCGCCCGCCAGATCGAATGCACCATCAACGGCCTGGGCGAGCGGGCCGGCAACGCGGCGATGGAAGAAATCGTCATGGCCCTGCGCACGCGGGCCGACGTGCTGCCCTACACCTGCGGCGTCCGCACCGAACACATCACCCGCGCCTCGCGGCTGGTGTCGGCGGTGACCGGATTCGTGGTGCAGCCCAACAAGGCCATCGTGGGGGCCAACGCCTTCGCGCATGAAAGCGGCATCCACCAGGATGGCGTGCTCAAGAATGCCGCCACCTACGAGATCATGACGCCCGAGAGCGTCGGCCTGAACCGCTCCAATCTGGTGATGGGAAAGCACTCGGGCCGTCACGCGTTCCGCGACAAGCTCAAGCAATTGGGCTATGACCTGGGGGACAACGCGGTCAACGACGCGTTCAAGCGGTTCAAGGATCTGGCCGACAAGAAGAAGGAGGTGTTCGACGAGGACATCGTCGCGCTCGTCGACGACGAAGTCATTCGCCGTAACGACCACATCCGCTTCGTGTCGCTGGAAGTCATCGCCGGCTCACGCGGCCCTCAGAAAGCCACGCTTGAACTGGAGATCGACGGGGTGGTGCAGGTGACCACGGCGACCGGAGACGGTCCGGTGGACGCCACGTTCAACGCCATCAAGGCGCTGTACCCGCATCAGGTCCGCTTGCAGCTTTATCAGGTTCATGCCGTGACGGCCGGTACCGACGCCCAGGCCGAAGTGACCGTGCGCCTGGAAGAAGACGGCCGGACCGTGATCGGTCAAGGGGCCGACACGGACACGCTGGTGGCTTCGGCGCGGGCCTATGTCACCGCGCTGAACAAGATGCTGCTGAAGCGTGAAAAGACGGCACCCGACGCGTTGTCGGCGTGATCGGGGTCAGCGTGATCGGGGCCGTGATGAAGACCAGCCGTACCGGGGCTGTACCGTAAAAGGGCCGGATACCGACGACGATACGGGAACACGACGACACGGGGATGGGCCCGCAGCCGCCTTGGGGAAGGCGGCGACGGACCACCGGGGACAAGACACCGACCAACCTGCTTTCGACCCACAACAAATTCTGTCTTGAGTGAGGAACCATGTTTTCCAGGCTGACCGGGTGGCTGTCCGCCGATATGGCGATTGACCTTGGGACCGCGAACACGCTGGTCTATGTGAAGGGCCGCGGGATTGTGCTCAACGAGCCGTCCGTGGTGGCGATAGCCGAGGTCAAGGGCAAGAAGCAGGTCCTGGCCGTCGGTGACGAAGCCAAGCAGATGCTCGGCCGTACCCCCGGCAACATCCAGGCCATTCGCCCCCTGCGCGATGGCGTGATCGCCGATTTTGAAGTCGCCGAGGAGATGATCAAGCACTTCATCCGCAAGGTGCACAATCGTCGTTCCTTTGCGTCCCCCATGGTTATCATCTGCGTGCCATCGGGCTCCACCGCCGTGGAACGCCGCGCCATCCAGGAAAGCGCCGAGGCCGCCGGGGCCCGCCGTGTCTACCTGATCGAGGAACCCATGGCCGCCGCCATCGGCGCCGGCCTGCCGGTGACCGAGCCGACCGGGTCCATGGTTGTGGACATCGGCGGCGGCACCACCGAGGTGGCCGTGCTGTCGCTGGGCGGCATCGTCTATGCCCGCTCCGTGCGGGTCGGCGGCGACAAGATGGACGAGGCGATCATCGCCTACATCCGCCGCAACCATAACCTTCTGGTCGGCGAAGGGTCCGCCGAGCGCATCAAGAAGGACATCGGTTGCGCCTGCCCGCCCGAGGACGGCGAAGGCCGGACCATCGAGATCAAGGGCCGCGACCTGATGAACGGCGTGCCCAAGGAGTTGATCATCTCCGAACGCCAGATCGCCGAGAGCCTGGCCGAGCCAGTGTCCCAGATCGTCGAGGCGGTCAAGGTCGCCCTCGAACACACCGCCCCGGAACTGGCCGCCGACATCGTTGACAAGGGTATCGTCCTGACCGGCGGCGGCGCCCTGCTGACCAACCTGGACTATGTGCTGCGGGTGTCCACCGGCCTGCCGGTATCCATCGCCGACGACCCGCTGTCCTGCGTCGCGCTGGGCACCGGTCGGGCCCTGGAAGAGATGAAGAAGTTGAAGAACGTCCTGACGTCCATGTATTGATTGTCGGCGACTGATTGCACGCCCCCTCCAGGGGGCTGGCCCAGGGTGCTGGACCAGGGTGTGCTGATCATCTGCGTTCCGGGGATTTCCCCAGTTTAGACGGGCCGAGAAGGAATTGCCGGTGAAGCAGCCGTCGCCCTCCCCATCACGCCTGGGAGCCTTGCGCTCCCTGGTGGGGCGCTTTGCCTTCCTGGCCCTGGTGGGGTCCGCCTTTGCCCTGATGTTGCTCGGCAAGGCCGACACCGCCCTGATCGAACGGCTGCGCGGCATGGTGAGCGACACCGTGGTGCCGGCCCTGGAGATTGTCTCGCGGCCCGCCGCCAGCGTCGCCAAGGTCATCGACAACGTCCGCGAGATGGCCGCCATCCGCGAGCAGAACGCCCTGCTGCGCGAGGAGAACGAGCGTCTGCTGCGGTGGCAGGCTGCGGCCCGCCTGCTTGAGGCGGAAAACGATTCGCTCAAGGACCTGCTGAACTACGTACCCGACCCTCGGGCCAGCTTCGTGACCGCCCGCGTGGTGGCCGACACCGGCGGGGCCTTTGCCCACTCGGTGCTGATTACCGCCGGCGAGCGCGAATTGGTCGAGAAGGGCCAGGCGGTGGTGTCCGGCCATGGTCTGGTCGGGCGGGTGGCCGAGGCCGGCAAGCGGTCGGCTCGCGTGCTGCTGGTCACCGACATCAACTCGCGCATTCCCGTGGTGGTCGGGGCCGGGCGCCTGCGTGGCATCCTGGCTGGCGACAACACCGACCGGCCGCGCATCCTGTACCTGCGCACGCCGGGCGCGGTGTCGCCGGGCGACCGGGTGATGACATCGGGCGCCGCCGGGGCCTTTCCGCCTGGATTGCCGGTCGGCGTGGTAAGCTCGGTGGAGGAAACCGCCATCCGCATCGAGCCTTTTCTCAAGCGCGAACGGCTGGAGTTCGTGCGCGTGGTGGACTACGGCATGACCGGCATCCTGCGCGACGTGACCGCCTCTGACGGCCCCGTGGGCCGCAACCGCTGACCCGCCGAAGGGACCCCCATGCGGCCGAACCTGTGGCAGCGCATCGACATGTTCGTGAGGCATCAGGTTCCCCTGGTGCTGACCTTGATGTTGTTGCTGATCTCGGTGGTGCCCAGCCACGCTGCCGGGCTGACCCGCATCGGGCCGATGCTGGCCCTGATCGCCGTGTACTACTGGGCGATCTACCGGCCGGACCTGCTGGGCATTGGCGCGGTGTTTCTGATCGGTGTGGCCCAGGATCTGCTGACCGGAACCCCGCCGGGGGTGGCGGCGCTGGCCCTGTTGCTAACCCAGGCTGTGGTGCTCAGCCAGTATCGTTTCTTCAACGCCCGCTCGTTCGCCGTGACATGGTGGGCGTTCAGCCTGGTGGCGGCGGGCGCCATGACCGTCCAGTGGCTGGCGGTGTCACTGGTCTACGGCACGCTGGTCGATGCCTCGGCGGCGTTCTACGGCTACCTGATGACGGTGGCGATCTATCCGGTGGTCGGCTGGCTTCTTGCCCGCGTGCAGATCGCCTTTCTGAGGGATGTGTGAGGGTGCGACCGTGAGGGCCAGCGTGCATCGTGACGGCGACCGCGCCAAACTGTTCACCCGCCGGGCCGCCATGCTCGGCGCGGGCAAGGTCGTGCTGGTGTCCGCCCTGGCGGCCCGCATGTACTACCTGCAGATCATCGAGGGCGATAAATACAAGACCTTGGCCGATGAGAACCGCATCAGTCTGCGTCTGTTGCCACCGCCGCGTGGCCGCATTGTTGACCGCTTTGGGGCGCCCATGGCGATCAACCAGCAGAACTTCCGGGTGCTGCTGGTGTCCGAGCAGACCCGCGACGTCGGCGCCACCCTCGACATGCTGGGTGAGATCATTCCCCTGACTGATTTCGACCGCCAGCGCGTGGTCCGCGAGATCCGCCGCAAGCGCAGCTTCATGCCGGTCACCGTGCGTGAGAATCTGACCTGGGAGGATATGGCGCGCATTCATGTCAACGCCCCCGACCTGCCGGGCATCATCATCGACGAGGGCCTCGCGCGGGCCTATCCCCACGGCGACGACGCCGCCCACGTGTTGGGCTATGTGGCCGCCGTGTCCGAAGCTGAACTGACCGATGACCCGCTGCTCGACCTGCCGGGCGCCCGCATCGGCAAGGGCGGTATCGAGCGCGAGTTCGACCTCGCCCTGCGCGGGCGGGGCGGCAACAGCCAGGTCGAAGTCAATGCCCTGGGCCGCGTCATCCGCGAACTGTCGCGCGAGGAAGGTGATCCGGGGGCCGAGATCCAGCTCACCCTGGACGTCCGCCTGCAGGAATTCGCCAGCCGCCAGATCGGCGAGGAAAGCGGGTCGTGCATCGTTATGGACGTGCACACCGGTGAAGTCCTGGCCTATGCCGCCCAGCCCAGCTACGACCCCAACGCATTCAACCGTGGCCTGACGCCGGACGAGTGGAAGGCGCTGGTGTCCAACCCCAAGGCGCCGCTGAGCAACAAGCCGATTTCCGGGCAGTACGCGCCGGGCTCGACCTTCAAGATGGTGGTCGCTCTGGCCGCCCTGGAGGCTGGTGTCATCCGGCCCGAACAGACGGTGTACTGTCCCGGTCACATGAGCCTGGGCAGCGCCCGGTTCCACTGCTGGAAGAAGCATGGCCACGGCGCCATGAACATGACCGAGGCCATCAAGAATTCCTGCGACGTCTATTTCTACGAGATAGCCAAGCGTCTGGGCGTTGATCGCATCGCCGACATGGGCCGCCGCTTCAGCTTCGGCGAGCCGACCGGCCTGGGCCTGGCTGGCGAGCGTAGCGGCACCATGCCAACGCGGGCCTGGAAACAGGCGGCGCTCGGCCAGCCGTGGCACCAAGGCGAAACCCTGATTGCCGGGATCGGCCAGGGCTATGTGCTGGCCACGCCCATGCAGCTTGCCGTGATGACGGCGCGGCTGGCGAACGGCGGGTTCGCCGTCAACCCGGTGGTCACCCGCCACGTGCCCAAGGGCCGCGAAATCCAGGAGAGGCCGCCCCAGAAGGCGCCTGACCTGGGGATCTCCCGCGCATCGCTTCAGATCGTGCAGAATGGCATGTGGGAGGTCGTCAATGCCCCCGGCGGCACCGCGCGGAAGGCGCGCCTGCCCGAGGGCCTTGGCGAGATGGCCGGCAAGACCGGCACCGCCCAGGTGCGCCGCATCACCAAGGCCGAGCGCGACGCCGGTGTGACCAAGAACGAAGACTTGCCATGGGAGCGCCGCGACCACGCGTTGTTCGTCTGCTATGCCCCCTATGACGCACCGCGCTATGCGGTGGCGGTGGTGATCGAGCACGGCGGCGGCGGGTCGACGGTGGCGGCGCCCATTGCCTCGGCCGTGATGGCCGAGACGTTGCGCCTCGATCCGTCGCGCAAGGTCCCGGACAGCCCGGTGGCAGGCGGCGAAGCCCCGGACACTGTGGGCAGTGGCGCAGCCGTGGCGCCCGAAAAGGAGGTCTGATGGCATCGGAATTCCTCTCTCCCCGGCTGCGCCGCGGCGACATGACGCTGGGCGAAAAGTTGTGGCAGATGAGCTGGAGCCTGGTCCTGCTGGTGATCGCCATCGCCGGGGTCGGCTTCCTGATGCTGTATTCGGCCGCCAACGGCAGCATGGACCCCTGGACGTCGCGCCAGATGGCCCGCTTCAGCGTCGGCTTGGTGCTCATGCTGGGCCTCGCGCTGGTCGATGTGCGACTGTTCATGCGCTACGCCTATGCTGTTTACGGCATCGCCCTGGCCCTGCTGGTGCTGGTCGAGGTCAAGGGCACCATCGGCATGGGGGCGCAACGCTGGATCGACGTTGGCTTCTTTCAGCTTCAGCCGTCGGAGGTCATGAAGATCGCCCTGGTGCTGGCCCTGGCGCGCTATTTCCACGGCGCCTCCATCGACGATGTCGGGCGGCCGGGGTATCTGCTGCCGCCGATCGCCTTGGTTCTCGCGCCGGTCGCCCTGGTGCTCAGGCAGCCCGATTTGGGCACCGCGCTGATGCTGCTGATGGGGGCGACCGTGCTGTTCTTCCTGTCGGGTGTGCGCATGTGGGTGTTCGGGCTGGTGGCCGCCGTGGGCGTGGGCACCGTGCCGGTCGCTTGGCAGTTCCTGCACGAGTATCAGAAGAAGCGGGTCCTGACCTTTCTGAATCCCGAGAACGACCCCCTGGGTGCTGGGTACCACATCATGCAGTCCAAGATCGCCCTGGGGTCGGGCGGGCTGTTCGGCAAGGGGTTCATGCAGGGCACCCAGAGCCACCTGAACTTTCTGCCTGAACGGCAGACCGACTTCATCTTCACCATGCTGGCCGAGGAACTCGGCATGGTCGGCGGGCTGATCCTGATCGGGCTGTACGTGCTGGTGCTGATCTATGGGTTCGCCATCAGCCTGCGCTGCCGCCAGCAGTTCGGCCGCCTGGTGGCGATCGGGGTGACGACGACGTTCTTCCTCTATGTGTTCATCAACATCGCCATGGTGATGGGGCTGATTCCGGTGGTCGGCGTGCCGCTGCCGCTGATTTCCTATGGCGGGACGGCCATGCTCACCCTGATGATCGGCATTGGCATCATGATGAGCGTGCACGTTCACCGCGACGTCCAGATGGGCCGTCGCGGCGGGTATGATGATGATTAACGGGGCAGGGATTAACGGGGCAGGGCCGCCAGGGCTTCGACATCCGGGGCGGTGACGACGACCGTGCAGCCGTCGCCGTGCCGGGCGCAGTTGTCGCGCGCCTGCTGCTGGACATCCTCCAGCGGCAGGGCGGTTGAGGCCCGCCAGCCCCAGGCGCCGTCCGGGCTGACCGCAAAGGCTTTGTTGCCGCCCATGGCCAGGAACGTCTGGAACGCCGCCACCCCCGGATCGTCCAGGGGCGGCGTGGCTCCGAACGGCTGGGTATCCGTGGACGAGGCCGCCCAGTCGGCGGCGGCATCCCAGGCCACCACCTGGCATGCCCCGGACGTCGAAACGGCGGCGCAGCGCTCCAGGGCTTGTTGCTCGGCCTCTGTGACCCCTGCGGCACCGGCCTGCCAGCCCCAGGCGCCATCGGACGCCATGGCGAAGGCCTTGTTGGGGGCCGCCACGGCGTAGGCCTCCAGCGCACTGACACCGGCCGCATCCAGAGACTCCAGCGCCGCCACGGACCCGCTGCCGCCCGGTCCCTGGGCGGTCCGCGGGGTGTCCGGGACCGCTGGCCCGGCGCAGGCGGCGAGCAGGAGGGTATTCAGGACAAGCAGCGGGGACAGTGGGAACGGCGGGGACATGGCGGTGCTCCTGAACGCTGACGGGGCTGTGCGGCGAGCGGTGCCGACAGCCCTGGAACACCTTGCTGGAGCCGCAAGTTGCACCTATTCCTCCTCCGACATGGCCCGGACCAACATTTAGCGTCTTTTGTGCTTGCCAAGCCGGTTTTCGGATCATATAAAGCCGGCCTCCCACCGACACGGGGAACCACCCCACCGTCGGAGCTTCTGGGGGCGCATAGCTCAGTTGGTAGAGCAGCTGACTCTTAATCAGCGGGTCCAAGGTTCGAGTCCTTGTGCGCCCACCAAATTCAAGGCCCTGGAAACGTTCGCGTTTCCGGGGCCTTTTCCTGTGCGCCTCGGAACGTTTGGCAGTCTCGTCAACGGTAGTTTGGCACTGGTTGCTGATTCTTATCCATCGTCGGCCCCGCCGCGCGCGGCATCGAGGCGAGCCATGGCGTGGACGCCCTCGGCCAGGGCGGCGCGGCGCACCAGATGAGCGGCAGGGGTGGCGTCATCGGAGGTATGGACTACCGCCCCATCCTTGAACTTCTGTCCGTGTCTGGCCACGTCATCGTCACCATGCAACCCCAGAGTTTACAGGGTCTATCGGGGCGACAACAACTGCTGACGCAGAGGGGGCTTGAAGTGGCTCTCCGAGTGCGGGTTGTCGTTGGACTTAGAGGCCGGGAGTGGGGTTTCGTGATGACCAAGTCGGCCAACAGGGGACCGGTCGCCTTGGCGGTCATGGCCGATACGTCACATTCCAAATGGCGGAGGCCGCGATACTGAAAATCCTGTTCCGGAAAGTCCTGATTTTGATTGATGACCTGCGCTGAAGACCCGTCCCAGCGTAGGCCGGGGAGAATCCAATTTTGGCCAAACGGGCTTTTAACAACAGCAAAACCATCAAACCGGTGTTGCCGAATGACTCGCAGAGCGAAACCGCTTCCATCGGTGGCGACGTTTGACTACCATTGGCTACAGAGTGGGCACTATCTGGGAAGTAGCGGTTAAAAATTACTATCAGAAATTATTTCTATCTACGGTAGTAGTCCAGTAGTTTCTAATGAAAGGCTGTAGAATTAAAATGATTTTAAGCTTTT
>LAEA01000161.1 GCA_000961745.1 Rhodospirillaceae bacterium BRH_c57
GCCGGCTGCGAACTGCGCGGCGACGCGGCGGCCCGCGCGCTGGTGCCCGCCATGACCGCCGCCTCGGCCGAGGACTGGGACACCGAGTACCTCGATGCCATCCTGGCCGTCCGCGTGGTGGACGGCCTGGACGAGGCGATTGCCCACATCCAGGACCACTCCAGCCAGCACACCGAATCGATCGTCACCGAGGACGCCGCCGCCGCCGAACGGTTCCTCAACGAGATCGACTCGGCCATCCTGATGTGGAATGCCTCAACCCAGTTCGCCGATGGTGGCGAGTTCGGCATGGGCGCCGAGATGGGCATTTCGACTGGCAAGCTGCACGCCCGTGGCCCGGTCGGTGTGGAGCAGTTGACGACATTCAAGTACAAGGTGTTCGGCACCGGCCAATGCCGGCCGTAGCCCTGCCGCCCAATCCGTGGGGCGACCGGCGCCGGGGGACCGTGGGGCTGCTCGGCGGGTCGTTCAACCCGGCCCATGCCGGGCACCGCCATATTTCGGTCGAGGCCCTCAAGCGCCTGCGCCTGGACGAGGTGTGGTGGCTGGTCAGTCCGCAGAACCCGCTCAAGCCGGTGGCCGGCATGGCGCCGCTGGCCGCCCGCCTGGACCGCGCCCGCACGGTCGCCGCCCACCCGCGCATCCGGGTCAGCGCGCTGGAGGCCGACCTGGGCAGCACCTATACGGCCGATCTGCTGGCCACCTTGCCGGTGCGCTTCCCGCGCGTCCGCTTCGTGTGGCTGATGGGAGCCGACAATATGGTGCAGATTCCGCGCTGGAAAGCGTGGCGGTCAATCTTCCGCAGCACGCCCGTTGCGATTCTTGACCGTGGGACCTATTCTACTCAGGCATTGACCGGCCAGGCGGCCCAGCATTTTGCCGCCGCCCGCCTGCCTGCCCATCGGGCACGGGCGCTGGCCGGACAGGAACCCCCGGCCTGGGTGTTCCTGCCGATTCGGCGGCACGCCGCATCGGCAACAGAAATCCGCACCCGCCGTGACCGGGGCCAGCCCGGTGGCTGGTACAGTCACGGATGACGGGGCGGATCCATCATGAAGGAGTTGACCATAAGTACGACCTCACCGCGTTCGCCCGGCCCGGACGCTGCGCAACTGGCCGAAGAGATCAAAACTCTGCTGGACGCCGAAAAAGCCGAAGACATCGCGGTCATTGACCTGGAGGGAAAGTCCGGCTTCGCCGACTTCATGGTCATTGCCTCGGGGCGGTCGTCCCGCCACGTCGGCGCCATGGCCGACAACCTGGCCCAGCGCCTCAAAGGCATGGGCATCATGCCGACCATCGAAGGCCAGCAGACCTGCGACTGGGTGCTGATCGACGGCGGCGACGTGATCGTCCACATCTTCCGGCCCGAGGTCCGCGCCTTCTACAATCTGGAAAAGATGTGGGGTGCCACCGGCCCGATCACGGCCGGCGCCATCGGAGCGGGGCAAGGAACGGCCGAGCCGGTAGGGCTGTCGTTTGGCGGATAGGCGGGAGACGGCGCCCGGCGTCTGAGGGCGCCGTAACAGGTTTGGAACGGGGTTCGGGATGGACGTCATCATCGCCGCCGTGGGGCGCGCGAAGAAGGGGCCCGAACGCGCCCTGTTCGAGCACTACGCCGAACGGCTGAAGTGGCCGTTGTCGCTGAAGGAAGTCGAAGAAAAACGCCCCCTCCCCGCCGCCCAGCGCATGGAGCGGGAGGGCGCGCTTTTGCTTGCCTGCGTTCCGGCTGGCGCCCGCATCGTCGCCCTGGACGAACGCGGCAAGACATTGTCCAGCCAGACCTTCGCCGACCAGATGGGGGCGTGGCAGGATCAGGCGGTGCCGACCGTCGCCTTCCTGATCGGCGGCGCCGACGGCCACGCCCCGGCAGTCCGCGCCGCCGCCGACCTGCAACTCGGCCTGGGCGCCATGACCTGGCCCCACATGCTGGTGCGCGGGCTGATGGCCGAACAGTTGTACCGCGCCCAGAGCATCCTGGAAGGGCATCCGTACCACCGGGCGTGATGCTGGGCGAAAGCGGGCTTTGCCCGCACCCACCAAAGGCTATTGGCCTTTGGAAACCTGTTTTCGGCCTTTTTGCTTGGCGACGTGAGCCCTCCCCACGAATCCGCTCAACGCCCGGAACATTCCCCTTGGGGCCACCGCCGGACGATGGTTAACTGAACGCCGTTCCTAAAAGAAGGCGCCCCTCAATGACCCACGCCCCCGCCGCCGAGCCCGGCCGCTTTGCCGATGCCGGGTTGTACGCCTTGGTGGTCGCCATCTGGGGGACAAGCTGGATTGGCCTGAAGCTTCAGGTCGGGGCCGACGTGGCGGTGCTGGCGTCGGTGACGTACAGGTTTGGGCTGGCGGGCGGGCTGCTGGTGCTGTGGAGCCTGTGGCGCGGCCACAGCCTCGTCCTCACCGGGGCGCAGCATCGGCGGGTGGCGGCCCAGGGCGTCATCCTGTTCGGGGTCAACTATCTGTGCTTTTACGGCGCGGCGCAGCACCTGACCAGCGGCCTGCTGGCGGTGGTGTTCTCGACCGTGGTGGTGCTGAACATCATCCTGGGCGCGCTGTTCCTGGGTGCCCGGCTGGAGGCCCGCATGGCGGCTGGCGCGGCGCTCGGCCTGGGCGGCATCGGGCTGGTGTTCTGGCCCGAGGTGTCGTCCCTGTCGCTTGATGACGGCGCGGTGAAGGGCGTCGCGCTGGCCCTCGGCGGGACCCTGTGCGCCGCCGTTGGCATGACCCTGTCGGCAGCCAATCAAAAGGCCGGGCTGCGCGTCATGCCGACCAATGCCTTTGGGATGCTGTACGGCGCGGCGGCGGTCGCCGTGGTCGCGGTGATCTTGGGTACGCCGTTCACCTTTGCCTGGACGCCCGCCTATGCCGGCGGCCTCGCCTATCTGGTGGTGTTCAGTTCGATCATCGGGTTCACCGCCTACCTCACCCTGCTGGGCCGGATCGGGCCGGCGCGGGCGAGCTATGCCTCGGTACTGTTTCCGCTGCTGGCCCTGGCGGTGTCCACGGTGGTCGAGGGCTACACCTGGACGCCCGAGGCGTTCTCCGGCGTCGCCCTGGTGCTCATGGGCAATGTCCTGGTGCTGACCCGGCCACATCGCGTGGCGGCGGCTTAACCCTCGCGCTTCACCAGACTGGCCTTCAGTTTATCCTGAACCACCGTATCAAAGCAGGTCGGGCAGACGCCGTGGCTGATGGCGACGGCGTTGTCGCCGCCGTGGCGGTAGTAGTCGATGGCCTCCATCCAGGTGCCGTGGCCTTCGGCGCACCCGGCCGGGAAGCGGACCTGCTGGCAGTAGCTGCACATACCCAGGAACGGCAGGTCGCGGTCGGCGTCGGCCGGGCGCGGAAAGGCGAACAGGGTGATCGGCACGCGGTCGGTCACGCTCACCACCACGGACTGGAACAGGTAGCCGGTCAGGGCGTCGTCGGGTCCGCGCAGGGCGCTGATGGCCATGCGCAGGACGCGGGTCAGGTCGGGGGTGTCGCAGCGGTATTGGAACACGCGCGGCCGGCGTCCTGGTTCGGCCAGTTGCGCCATGTGGCGGCGATAGGTTTCGCGCACGTCCCGACCCGCGATGAAATCGAGCAGCGACAGGCCGACCACGGCGTGCGCTTCGGCTCCCTTGGCACTGCCGGCCTGAGCCAGCGCGCGATCCCATCCAGGCTGACCACAAGCCGTAATGATGCCATGAGGGTCCGTAGTGTAAGCCACGCCCTCGACGGCATTCAGCAGAAAATTGAAGCTGGCCGCCACCCGTAAACCCTCCGCTCAAACAGGATAATCCTGATCGTTCAAATGGGTTTTACGGGCGGAGTCGGCAAGGCGAGCGCCGCATCCAGGAGGCCATCAGGCCGCTTGGGCTTCGCTTTCGGCAAGCAGGGCGTAGAGCCCTTCGGCGCTGTCGGTGCCGCGCAACTTCTCGCACATGCTGCGGTCCCGCAGCAGGCGGGACACGCGGGCCAAAGCCTTGAGGTGGTCGGCGCCAGCGCTTTCGGGGGCGAGCAGCAGGAAGATCAGATCGACCGGCTGTTCGTCGATGGCCTCAAAGTCAATGGGTCGCTCCAGGCGCGCGAACAGGCCATGCAAACGACCAAGCTGCGGCAACTTGCCGTGCGGAATGGCGATGCCGTTGCCGACACCGGTGGTGCCCAGGCGTTCGCGTTCCAGAAGCGTGTCGAATACGGCGCGTTCATGCAATCCGGTAAGCGCAGCGGCTTCACGGGCCAGTTCCTGCAGGGCCTGCTTTTTGCTGGTCACCTTCAGGTTCGGGATCACGCTTTCCGGGCTGATGAGGGTCGTGATGTCCATACCGAGGCCTCTTTCGGCTTCATGGGGCGCGCATTAAGGCGCGGCTTCACGGGGCGCGCCAACGGCGCCGATTTACGCGGGACGCGTCATGAAGTCAGACACGTCGCGCGGGCGAAGGCAACCGATCGGTTCATGCCTGTGGCCCCAAACGGCGGGTAACCAGTGTTCAGATACCGCCCCCGCACGAAGGAGCGGACGATAGGCAGGCGCCGGGTCCAAGTCAAGGAACATCGATTGTCGGGAACATCGATAAATTGGAGTCCTCCCCTCCGACTTTCCCTGTCCTGACCGAGGATATCAGGTCGTGAGCCGGGACGCACTACCCCACCCGACCGTTGCAGGCCAGCACGGACTTCTCTCGCCTACGCTGAACGGAGGAGGGAATACGCATGGCCTCGCGGTACTTGGCCACGGTACGCCTTGCGATGTCGATGCCTTCCTTTTTCAGGATGACGACCAGCGCATCATCCGAAAGAATTTTTGCCGGCGGCTCGGCGTCGATCAGCGACTTGATGCGGTCGCGCACCGCCTCGGCCGAATGGGCGTCGGCGCCGTTGGCCCCGGCGATGGACTGGGTGAAGAAGTACTTCAGCTCGAAGATGCCGCGCGGCGTGGCGATGTACTTGTTCGAGGTCACGCGGCTGACCGTGCTTTCGTGCATCTCGATGGCCTCGGCGATGTCGCGCAGGATGAGCGGCCGCAGGCCCTGCACGCCGCGCTCAAAGAAGGCCGCCTGCTGGCGCACCAGTTCGGTGGACACCTTGAGGATGGTTGTCGCCCGCTGGTCCAGGGCCTTGACCAGCCACGACGCGGTCTGGAAATTCTCGGTCAGGAACGCCTTGTCGTCCTTGGATCGCTTGCCCTTGGACACCTGGGCGTAGTACCGCGTGTTGACCAGCACGCGGGGCAGCGTCTCGGGGTTCAGTTCCACGGCCCACACCGCGCCATCCTCGTTGCCGGGCGGGGCGGGGCGCATCAGCACGTCGGGGATGATCGGCGGCGCGGCGCTGTCGATGAACCGCAGGCCCGGCTTGGGATCGAGGGCGCGCAACTCGCCCAGCATGTCGTGCAGGTCATCGGCATCGACCGCGCACACCCGCATCAACCCGGCGAAGTCGCGGCGGGCGACCATCTCCAGGTTTTCCAGCAGGGCCACCATGCACGGGTCGTAGCGGTTGCGGTCAATCAACTGGAGGGCCAGGCATTCCTTGAGCGAGCGGGCGAACACGCCGGGCGGGTCGAAGCGCTGCACGGCGGCCAGCACGCGTTCGGCGTCAGCCAACGGGGCGCCCAGGCCCTCGGCGAGGTCGGCCAGATCGGCAGTCAGCCAGCCGTTCTCGTCCAGGCTGTCGATCAGGGCGAGGCCGATGATGCGGTCGGCCGCGCCGTGCAGGTCCATGCCGAGTTGTTCGACCAGATGGTCGCGCAGGGACGTCGGTTCAGACAGGGTCTCGTCAAAGGCCCGGTCGTCGCCCTCGAACCCGCGCCCGCCGCCGCTGTCGGCGCGCTGCCAGGCGCCCACATCGGGGTCATAGGACGGGCCTTCGTGGGCGCTGCCCTCGTCGAAGGAGTTGTCGATCTCGATGTCGAGAGGGGCTTCGGCCGCGCCGGTTTCCGGGCGGTCCACCATCAGGCTGTCGCTGTCGCGGCGCTGCTCCACCGGGACGTCGGCCTCAAGCCCGGTGGAGGCTCCGCGCTCGTCGCGTTCGAGCAGCGGATTGCGCTCCAGTTCCTGATCGACGAAGACCGTGAGTTCCATGTTGGACAGTTGCAACAGCTTGATCGCCTGCTGCAACTGCGGCGTCATCACCAATGACTGCGTCTGGCGCAGGTCGAGGCGCGGCTGCATGGCCATGACCGTCCCCCCTTCCCCGTCCGCTAGAGGCTGAACCGCTCGCCCAGGTATACCCGGCGCACCCCTTCGTGGGCGACAATATCCTTGGGCGTGCCCTCCATCATGACGGTGCCTTCATGGAGGATGTAGGCGCGGTCGATGATGTCGAGGGTTTCCCGCACGTTGTGGTCGGTGATCAGCACGCCCAGGCCCCGGTCCTTGAGGTGCGACACCAGATCGCGGATTTCCCCCACGGCGATGGGGTCGATGCCGGCCAGCGGCTCGTCGAGCAGGATGAAGTGCGGGCGCGAGGCCAGGGCGCGGGCGATTTCCACGCGCCGCCGCTCGCCGCCCGACAGCGACAGGGCCGGAGCGCGGCGCAAGTGAGTGATGGAAAACTCGGCCAGCAGATCGTCGAGCTGGACCTCGCGCTTGTCGGCCACCGGCTCGGCAACCTCCAAGACGGCGCGGATGTTGTTCTCCACGCTCAGGCCCCGGAAGATGGACGCTTCCTGCGGCAGGTAGCCGATACCCAGGCGGGCGCGGCGGTACATGGGCAGGCCGGTGACGTCACGGCCGTCCAGTTCGATGCTGCCGGTGTCGGGGCTGATGAGGCCGGTGACGCAGTAAAAGCACGTCGTCTTGCCCGCCCCGTTGGGACCGAGCAGGCCGACCGCCTCGCCGCGCTGCACCGACAGGCTGACGTCGCGCAGGACCGGCCGGCGCTTGTACCGCTTGCCGATGTTGTGCACGCGCAGGCCGGTGGACTCGGCGACCAGCCGGGGGCCGCCGCCGTCGGACGGAGCGCCGGTCTCGCTGGCTGCGGCGTCGGCCGCTGGGCTGACGGAGGCTTCGTCCATCAAAAGTCCTTCCCTCCCAAAAAACCAACCTGCCCTTGTTAAAAAAACCGGAGGGCTGTCACTGGCCCGGTTGGGGGGCACCGTCGGGGGTGATGACGGCACGGGCGCGTCCCTGTCCGTCTGCCCCCGATCCCGCCTGTAGGGTGCTGACGCCGCTGCGCATGTCCACGACGGCGCGCGAGCCGGTCAGCACATTGTCCCCCCGGACAATCCTAACCGAACCGGTGAGGGTAGCGATACCTGTATTGGCATCATAGTTGCCTTGCGAACCATGTGCCGTTTCCTGGGGGGTGACGATTTCAACCCCACCGCGTGCCTCCACCGTGCTCAGGGTGGTGCCGCCGCCGGGCGCCGCCACCAGTTTGGCCTCCAGCAGCGGGGCGCGCAGGATGCGGGGGCCTTGCGGCCCGGCCTGCTCGATGGTGGCGCCGCCTTCGGCCGTGGCGACACCGCGCACGGTGTCGTAGGTCAGGCGGTCCTTGGCGGTCAGGGTTTCGGTCGGGGTGACCAGCCGGGCCGGCGCCCCGAACAGCTCGAACTTGCCGGTGTCGAGATCATAGACCGCGTCATGGCCGGTGGCGGTCTGGTTCGGCGAGGTGATGCGCACGCCGCCGTGGGCCTCCAGGCGGCTGATATCGGTGCCGCCGCCGGCCGTCTCGCGGTAGGAGGCGACGAGTTCATCGGCCCGCACCGTGACCTCGCCCCGCGTCGCCGTGGCGTTGCCGCGCGCCGTGAACTGGCGGGTGGACTGCTGCCACTCGATGCCGTTGTCGGCCAACACCTCGATGGGACCGCGATTCCCGCCGCCGCCCGACATGTCGAGACCCTGCGCCGAGGCCGGCGTGGCGGCAAGCAGCAGGGCGCACAGGCTGGTGCCCAGCAGGATCGGGAAGCGGCGTGTCATGGCGTGTCCTCCGGGCGCAACAGCAGGCGGGCGCGGCCGGTGAATTCCAGGCGGCCGGCATCACGGTCGTAGATAAGGCCCTCGGCGGTCAGGGTGCCCAGCGGACCCTGGGCGTTGACCGGCTCGGTGCCCGTCGCGGTGCCGGCCCGCAGGTCCAGGGTGACCGCCGGAGTGTGCAGTTCATAGCCGTCGTCGTGGAACAGGTCGACTCCACCGCTGAGAAACAGGTCGCCGTTGTCCTGGCTGTACTGCCCCGTGCGGGCCGCCATCATCAGCCAGGCGCCGTCGCTCGCGGTCATGTCGGCCTTGGGGTTGGTCAGCCGCACGACGCGCGAACCCGGCTCGGCCTCCTCGGCCAGGTCGGCGGTGACCATGAAGGGCTGGTTGTCGGCGTCGGTGCCGTGATAGCGGGCATTGACCAGCCGCTGGCTGCCGACGCTGCCGCCGCTGAGCGTATTGAAGCTGACCGTGAACAGGTCCGACGCCGTGTTCTGCAGGCGCGGCCAGGCGACCACCATCAGGGTCAGCAACAAGGCCAGGGCCGGAAGCGCCACCTTCATCAGGTTGACGAAGCGGCTGTACCGGCCGACCCGCCGTTCTGACTGCCGTTCTGGCACACTGGCGTGGCCGCGCGGGTTGGTCATGCCACCCCGGCACGCAGCAGGTCGTGGATGTGCAGCAGGCCGACCGGACGCCCGTCCTCAACCACGAAGAAGGTGGTGATCTTGCGGGCGTTCATGATCTGGAGGGCTTCGGCGGCCAGTTGGGTCGGCGCCACCACCATGGGATTGGCCGTCATCACGCTTTCGACCGTGCGGCCGAGCAGGTCCGGCGCCATATGGCGGCGCAAGTCGCCATCGGTGATGATGCCGAGCAACCTGCCGACGGCATCGACGATGCCCAGCGACCCGAAGCCACGCCCGGACATGACGACCATGGCCTCCGACATCAGGGTGCTTGGCGGCACCAGGGGCAGTTCGTCGCTGCGGTGCATCAGGTCGTTGACCTTGAGCAGCCGCTTGCCCAGCTTGCCGCCCGGATGGAACACGCGGAAATCGGCCGCCGTGAAGCCGTTGCGCTCCAGCAAGGCGACGGCCAGGGCGTCGCCCAGGGCCAGCATCATGGTGGTCGAGGTGGTCGGCGCCAGACCCAGCGGGCAGGCCTCGGCCGCCGGCGGCAGGACCAGGGCGTGGTCGGACGCCAGGGCCAGCGTGCTGCCTCCCCGGCTGGTCATGCCGACCAGCGGAATGGCGAAGCGGCGGGTATAGGCCACGATGTCGGACAGTTCGGGCGTCTCGCCGGAATTGGACAGGGCGACCACCGCATCGTCCTGGGTCACCATGCCCAGGTCGCCGTGGCTGGCCTCGGCCGGATGCACAAAGAACGCCGGAGTGCCGGTGGACGCCAGGGTGGCCGCGATCTTGCGGGCGACGTGGCCGCTTTTGCCCATGCCGCTGACCACCACGCGCCCCTTGATCGACGCCAGGCTTTCGACGGCGGCGGTAAAGGCGCCGTCCAGGCTGTCGGCCAGCAGCCGCAACCCCTCGGCCTCGGTCGCCAGGGTCCGGCGAGCGGCGGCGACAGCCGGGGTGGGAACTTCGGTTATAGCGTCGGGGGCGTCCGTGGTCGGCACGGGCGAGGTCTTTCCTGCAAGAGTGGTGGCGAGCCGCCGAGTATGGCCTTCACCGCCAGACCGGTCAACTCCACGGGACTTAGGCCGCCCGGCCCCTTCCGCAAGGGGGCGGGCGGCCCGCCCTTGTTCCATTACATGGCGCAAATGCGTCGTCGCAGGCGAAGTCGCCTGCTCGGGATTTGTGCTTAGTGACTGAAGATATCCACCTCACCCCAGTCGGCGAGGTCGAGGGCGGCGCGGGTCGGCAGGAAGTCGAAGCACGCCTGGGCGATGTCGGCCCGGCCTTCGCGGGCCAGCAGGCCGTCGAGCAGGTCCTTGAGGCGGTGCAGATACAGCACGTCCGAGGCGGCGTAGCGCAACTGCGCCTCGTCCAGGCTTTCGGCGCCCCAGTCGCTGGACTGCTGGTCCTTGGACAGGTCGAGACCGAGCAAGTCCAGGCACAAGGACTTCAGCGAATGGCGGTCGGTATTGGTGCGGGTCAGACGGCTGGCGATCTTGGTGCAGTACACCGGCGTCGCATCGATGCCGAAGTGGCGCTTGATCTGCGCCACGTCGAACCGCGCATAGTGGAAGATCTTGGTGACGCCCGGATCGGCCAGCAGGGCCTTGAGGTTGGGGCAGTCGTAGCCCAGCGCGCCGCCAACCTGCACGACATGCGCCGTGCCGTCGCCCGACGAAAGCTGCACCACGCACAGACGATCGCGGACCAGCGACAGGCCCATGGTTTCGGTATCAACCGCGACCGAGGACCCGAAGTCCACGCCGGCCGGCAGGTCGCCACGATGGTAGTGGATGGTCACGGAATGCCCCCTTAAGTATCCTGGGTTCGGGAAAAATGAAGTGGACCCGGACGACGCCGACCGGTCAACGAAAAAACCGCGTCAGAGGCTGTTGCCTGCTGCGCGGCGCGAACTTTTGTCTTCTTGGCAGGGCACACGGGAGGAGCCAGTCTCCCGAGCAAGCGAACCGCACGATGACAAGATTTGTTCTTCCTGCGTTGGCGTCGTCGTGTACCAGACCAGTGTCCGAATCGCAAGCTTGGTCGGATGGGCGGCACCGCATGATTGTGCCAAATCCTGGCCCGCGCGTTGGTTCACGTCAGCGCCGGTTCCGTCTCATCCGCCGGCCTCGTCACATACGCGCTGATGTTCACCTCGTCCAATTGCTCGGGCAGCAGGAAGCGGGCGGCATAGCGGCGGTAGACGCCAGATGTCAGGAACAGATCGAAGATGTCCCCGTCGATGTGACCGTCTTTCTTGAAGAAGCTTAGGATCTTGACCGATTCCGACAGCGTCTTGGCCTTTTTGTAGGGGCGGTCCGAGGCGGTCAGGGCCTCGAAGATGTCGGCGACGGCCATGATCCGGGCCGGCACCGACAGGTCGGCCGCGCTCAGTTTGCGCGGATAGCCGGTGCCGATCAGCGTCTCGTGGTGGGTGCCGGCGTATTCCGGCACACGACTCAGGTGCTTGGGGAAGGGCAGATTTTCCAGCATGGCGATGGTCTGCATGATGTGTTCGTTGATCTTGAACCGTTCTTCCTCGGTCAGCGTGCCACGCCCGACCGAAAGGTTGTAGACCTCGCCCATGTTGTAAAGATTTTCGGGAACCTGGTTCTTGAAGCCGAGGCCGGCATAGAGCTTGTGCAGCCCCTTCTCGCGCGGAATGACGTGGTGCACCTTGTCCGACAGCAGGGTCTCGGCGGCGGGGAGAACGGCGGGCTCGCCCGTGAAACGCTTGAGTTCCTCGTGCCCCAGCCCCAGGCGGTCGTCGAAGTGGCGGACCCAGGGCGTGGCGGCAATGGCCTTCAGGCGGTCCACCTTGTCCGGGGCCATGAACTCGCCACCGATATTGCACTCGGCGATAAAGGCGAAGTCATCCTTCAGGCGTTGCTGGCGTGCATCCCGCAGACGGCTGGCGTCCTCCGGGTCGATACCGGCGGCGACAGCCTCCAGGCGCTCGATCTCCGCATCGCGCCACAGCACTTCGAATCGGGTGCGGACCTCGTTGATCCGGTTGAAAATGGTTTCCAGCTTGGTGGCTTTGTCGACCACGTATTCGGGCGTCACCACCTTGCCGCAGTCGTGCAACCACGCACCGATGCGGAACTCGCGCCATTCCGCCTCCGTGGTGAAGGCGAAATCGGCCAGCGGGCCGTCGGTCTGGGCACTGGCGGCCTCCGCCAGCATGGTGGCCAGTTCGGGCACCCGCTCGCAATGGCCGCCGGTATAGGGGCTCTTGGAGTCGATGGCGCCGGCGATCAACTGGATCATGGAATCCATCAGCCGCTCCTGCTCGTCCAGGAGTTGCAGGTTGTACAGGATGGTCGCCGCCTGGGCGGCCAGCGCTTCGACAAAACGCTGGATGGCTGGCGGGAAGGGAATGGTTTTCCCCTGCGCATCGCGGGCGTTTATCAACTGCAAGGCGCCGATGACATCGCCGCCGCGCGGCTTCAGCGGCACGGTCATGAAGGACGTGGACCGGTAGCCGGTCCGCGCGTCGAAGACCTTGGTGCCCGAGAAGTCAAAGCCGGTGGAGTCGTAGGCGTCGTCAATAATCACCGTCTGGTTCTCGTGGACGGCGTGGCTGACCACGTTGGCGTGGTTGAGCGCGCCCCCCGGTTCGAACAGCGGCACCGGCGGAAGGGTCACGGCGGTACCGCTGCTGCCGCCCAAAACCACGCCCAGCGTGTCGTTGCGCAGGATCTGAAAGGCCAAGCCCTCGGGCGTCACGGTATAGAGGGTGCCCCCATCGGCATTCGTCAATTCCTTGGCGCCCAGCAGGATCATCTCCATCAACCGGGCGGCATCGCGTTCGGCCGCCATGGCAATGCCCAGATCGACGACGCGCGTGAGCTTGGCCTGGGCCTCGCCCAAGGCCTGGGTTTTGGACCCCAAGGCCTGCTTCATCAGGTCAAAGGACTGGCCGAGGTCGTCGAACTCGGTAATGCGGGACCGCGGCGCCGGTCCGCCGCTGAAATCCATCGCCCGCACCCGCTCGGCGTCGTTGGCCAGGGCGTGGACGGCGCGGGCCATGCGCGACGAAAACATCAGCGCGGCGGGAAGCAGGATGACCAAGCCCAGCACCGCCAGCAGGACGATCTCGCGCTGCATGGTGCGGATATTGCCGGTGAAGTCGGCGACCGGGGCCAGCACGGCAATATCAATCGTGCCGCCGCCGCCGTCCCAGCGGGTCACCTGGACCAGGGTATCGCTGTCCATCAACCGCACGGTGCCGTCAACGGCCACCGTCTCCAGCGCCACCGGCAGGGTCAACCGCGCCAGCGGCGTCAAAGGCTGGTCGTGGCCCAGGCCGGGAGAGGCGGCCAACGTCCGTCCGGCATGGTCGAACAAGACCAGACTGCCATTGTCCGAGATGGACTGGCCGGACACAAAGGACTCCAGCCCATCCAGCGTGATGTCGGCCCCAAACACGCCCTCGGCGCCAGCCAATCGGCGCGATGAGGTGATCCCCGGCTGCTGCAAGGAGTTGAAGACATAGGCATCGGACAGACGAGGCTGTGGGCTGTCCCAAGCGGCCATGTACCAGGGCCGCTGGCGGGGGTCGTAGGCGGGATTCTCGTCGTGGGCCTGCCCGATCACCGCATGATCGTCATCCAGAAAAGTCCACGTCTGGACACGGCGGCCAGGGGCGGGCTCGCCTGCCTCCACCGGAACGCCTGCCTCCTCGCGCTCCTCGCCAACAATGCTGCGGACGACCCAGGCGGTGCCGGGTGGCGCGTCGTGGGCCTTCAGGATGCGCGGGTCGCCCCGGACGGGGATCAGTTGCAGGAAATCGCCATCGGCGTACCCGTAATACAAGGAATACAGGGTTCGGTTCTGGGTGAGGGCCGTAAACAAGAAGGGCAGGACGGGAGCGGACAGACCGGCGCGCGCAGCCTCGCCAGCGCTGGCCTGCGCAGCGCCCAGCTCCGCCAGATACAGGGTCTGCGTGATGACATGCTCGATGCGCTCGCGGGTGCCCTGGACGACGCCGCCGAACACCGCTTCGGCGGTGCTGCGCGCGGCCCGCGCACTGGCCATGTAGACGCTGCTGAGGCTGGTGGCCGTAAGCGTGGTGACGATCATCAGGATCGCCGCAATCATGCTGACACGGAACCTGATCTTCATGCTCCCCCTCCCCCACCGCTGCTTGCCGCGCCTGCACTCTGCGACCAGTCTATGCATCAACTGCAAGACGCACAACGCCAGGGAAGAACCACGGACAAGGGCAGGCATCATGACCACCGGTTGGTCCACCCCTTCTGGGCGCCTCCGAAGGGTTACGCCTGGAGAAGAATGCAGACGGGACACCGTTGAAAAAAACTCACGCTCTAAAGTTTCTACCGCGCACAAAAAAGGTAACTTTTAGCGAATATTATAAGCAGCCACTACCAACAACGCCACACGTGAAGCCAGCACTGCAACCTCATATCATTTCTGCATGTAGTCTTACACATGGCAGAGGAGTTTACATGGTGCATACCCTGGTCACTGGAGGCAGCGGCTATATCGGCACATGCATGGCCCCTCAGGTGCTGGACCTCGGCCATTGTGGGCGCGTCCAAGACCGCCTGAACATCATCCTCACCACCTTGGCTGCCGAGTAGCTGGAGAAATGCCATGGGCTTCCCCAAGTCCGCCGTGCCCGGCCCGCAGGAACTGTCGGTCCAAACCATCCCCTTCAACCGCCCGGCCCTGGTCGGGCGGGAGAAGGAGTACATGGCAACCGTCCTTGACGGGACATCGTTCGCCAGTGTGGGGCTTTTCCACAAGCGGTGCCGGGCGTGGTTCGCCGATGCCTATCCGGGCGTGCGAACCTTCCTGACCCCGTCCTGCACCCATGCCCTGGAGGCCGCCGCCCTGGCCTGCGGGCTGGGGGTGGGGGACGAGGTGATCCTGCCGTCCTACACCTTTGCGACCACCGCCACCGCATTCGCCCGGACCGGGGCCAAGCTGGTGTTCGTGGACATCGAGCCGGGCACCATGAACATTGATCCCGCCTGCGTCGAAGCCGCCGTGACCGGGCGGACGCGGGCCATTATCCCCATGCACTACGCCGGCGTGGCCTGTGACATGGAACGCCTGAACCGCATCGCCGACCGTCACCGGCTGTGGGTGATCGAAGATGCCGCCCAGGCGCTGCTGTGTTCCTGGCGGGGCCGTCCGCTGGGGACGCTGGGCCACTTCGGGGCCTTCAGCTTTCATGAAACCAAGAACATTCACTCCGGCGAGGGTGGCGCCCTGATGGCCGCGCCCCTGCACGCCGGGCTGTGTGAAACCGTGTTGGAAAAGGGCACCAACCGCTCGCGGTTTCTGCGGGGCGAGGTGGACAAATACACCTGGGAGAGCCTGGGGTCGTCCTACGCGCTGCCGGAGTTGCCGTCGGCCCTGCTGCTGGGCCAGCTCGAAGCCGCCCATGCGGTGACCGCCCACCGCCGCCGCCTGTGGGCAACCTATGCCGAGGCCCTCGCGCCCCTGGCCGTCGCGGGGCGGATCGACCTGCCGGTCGTGCCGCCGGACTGCGAGCACAACGGCCACATCTTCTTCATCAAGACCGCCGACACGACCGAGCGCCACCATCTTATCGACCACCTCAAGGCCGCCGGGATCCATGCCACGTTCCATTACATTCCGCTGCATTCCAGCCCGGCGGGGCGGCAACTGGCGACGTTTGCGGGCGAGGATCATTTTACCACGCGCGAAAGCCTGCGCCTGCTGCGCCTGCCGCTGTTTTATGACCTGCGGGAGGATCAGGTGCGGCGGATCGCTGCCAGCATCAGCGAGTTCTACGGGATGAAGCGCCACTAAATGGGGGCTTCCGGCCTCATGGACGAACAGGGCCAGGGGCCAGGGTCAGGACCAGGGTCCCCAGGGACAGAAACAGGAGCAATCCATGCATGTTTGGCATATCGGCGCGGAAGCCAGTCGCGCCAGCATCGGTGGCGTGAACTTCGCTGTCTGGCTGCTGGCCGAGCGGCAAGTGGTCCAGGGCGCGCGCGTGACGATGGTCGTCGCCGAAACACCAGACCCGGACACCCTGGCCGTCGCCGCCGCCAAGGGGATCGAGGTGCTGTATATTCCACAGCGCCACCTGTTGTTCGACGGCCAGCTCCTGCGCCACGCCCTGGACCGCGACCGCCCCGACGTGGCCGTCCTGCACTCGGTTTTCCTGCCCCGGCTGATCGGTGCGAGCCGCGCGCTGGAGGCCGTTGGCGTGCCACAGATGTTCATGGCTCACGGGGCGCTGTCGCTCAAGGCGATGCACCGCAGCCCGCTGCGCAAGATCTTGTTCGCGCGGATGTTCGAGCGTCCCCGCATCCTGCGCTCGGCCGGGGTCTTTCTATGCAGTCCGGGCGAGGCCGAAGACATCCGGCGCGTGGCGCCCGGCTGTGGCGGCCGGCTGACGACCCTCTACAACCCCATCCACCTGACGGAGTTTTCCGCCAGTTCGTGGGCTCCGCCGCCGGGCCGTCCGACCATCCTGTTCATCGGACGGCTGGATATTGAACACAAGGGCATCGACCGCCTGTTCGCCATCGCCGCCGCCATGCCGGAGGTCGATTTCCGCCTGCACGGCAACACCGACCCACGGTACGCGTCGGCCATGGCTGCCCTGCTCGCGACGGCGCCGCCAAACCTGCGCCTGCTGCCCCCGGTGTTCGGGCCGGACAAGATCCGCGCCTATTCCGAGGCCGCCGTGCTGGTCCAGCCGTCGCGCTGGGAAGGCTTCCCGATCGTTGACGCCGAGGCCATGGCCGTCGGCACCCCCGTCGCCATCTCGACCGACGTGCCCCTCAGCAGGGACCTGGCGGCGCAGGAGTGCGGCCTGATGCTGCCGACCGAAACCGAGGCCGCCGTGCACGTGCTCCGGGCGGCGCTGGCCGATGGTGACCGGATGCGACGGATCAGCGCCCGCGCCCGCCGGTTTGCGCTGGCCAACTTCGACCCTGACCAGCAGGCGGCAGCCCATCTGGAAGCCTACCGGAAAGCCAGGATGACACACCAGTGGTCAAGCGCCGCCTGAATCCCCCCTGGTCACAGGGCCTCGCCCTACCTGTTTTGAACTATGCCCGCAGTGCCCGCCGAATTGCCGAATTTCCACCCCATGCCCGATCATGCCCTATTTGCTCTTTGTTCCGATGAAAAAGGGAGAGAGCGAATGAGAGGACAAATGAAAGACAAAATGAAGGCGTGGAAGAACGATCATGATGGTGACGGACACTGGAACGGACACGGGCACGGACACTGGAACGGGCACGGACATGGACATGGACATGGACACTGGAACGGGCACGGGCACATGTCCCGCAAAGGCGGTTATAAAGAGGGGCACGCTGACTCTTCACTGAACCAGAAACAAGGTCCCGTCGACGCATCCATAGGACACTCCGTCACATCAATAAATTCCCTCGACATCAACAGAGATGACAACATCATCGTAAAGGTTCTTTACAGAGAAAATACAACAATAAAAATTAGTGAAGACATAAATATTCAGTCAGAAGAGGGTGACATAAACGGCGCCATCGTCGATGTTTACCAGTTGGCTGAAATTTTCCAATCATCAACAATAACAGTAAAAGTAAAAGAAAGATGCGATAATATAATCGTAAAAATAAACGTTCTCGAGAATACTAAGATAAATCTCGACACAGACATTGACGTCCTGATGACTAATGAAGCTGAATTTGACGTCAACATTGTCCAAACCGTCAACATCGTTCAGGACAAGTCGACCCAGATCAAGATTCAGGGCGACATAAACATTAATATTGACCTCCTGCTCTCCCAGATCGCCGAGGTCGATCAAGACGCATCCGTTGCTTTTCAGGGCTCCGTGGACGACTTCACCGTCTCCGTCGATGCGGATCAGGATGTGTATGCAACCCAGCAGATCACCCTGGACATGTCAGCGGAAGACCTCTTGATCGCCTGACGGGGCAGCTTCGCCGAACAAGGCCTCAAGGGCCGTCGGTGCGCCGTACATGTCCTGGCTGTTGTGCCCCACGCCGGGCGCCTCGACCAGCCGCCAGCCAAAGGGCCACCCCTTGCTGGCGGCGGTCTCGCGGGCAAGGCGGAAGATCTCGCGGCCGCGTTCGTAGCGGCTCTTGCCCTGTCGCTCCGCCCCCGGCGATTTATCCAGCCCCTTCCGGCGACGGTCCTCGGTGCCGACATAGATCGTGATCGGCAGCGCCAGGTACCGGCGCAGAGCGTCATCCTTGTTCAGATCATCGGGCAGACCACCAAAGCCATAGGGAAAGGTCCGGCGGCGAGTCGGGGCGAGATAGCTGCCGGGGTTGGCCAGCACGATCCGCCGCGCGTCATGGGCCGTGAAGGCCGACAGCCGGCCGATGAACTGGGCACCGGCGGAATGGCCGACCAAGTAGTATGGCATGTCCGGGCGCCCCTCGCGTTTGCGGAGATGATCGACCAGAGCGAGGACAATGCCTGCCGTCCATTCCTGCGCGTCGCGCAGGCGATGACGGGTCTTGCGGCCCACCTTGATGGTCTTGCCGTCCTTGAGCAGCGGCTCAAGTAGCCCCGCCCACTGGTAGCGCCAACGCGGGAATCGCTCCTCGTCCAGAAGCGGGGCGACGATGATGGCGTGCTCCCGGTCGGCCAGGGGGATCAGAAAGTCCCGTACCAATTCCGTCTGACGGTCGGATCCATGAAAGGCGACGATCAACGGCCCAGCCGCCCCAGACTGCACCCCCGCCCCCGCCCGAATCGCCGGCTTGTAGCTGTGGAAGGCCAAGCGCACGCCGTCCAGGACGACCTCGCCGCGCGCCTTTCCCACCGGCAGACCCGTCGCCGGGTCCGCTTGGCCAACCGAGGGCCAAGCGATCCCAAGCAGGATGACCAACAGGGCACTGCACCCCAGCCGCGCGCCACGGCGCAAGGGGTGGCCGGAGCGCATCCCCCCGGAGCGCGCTCTCCGACAGTGGAACCACACGACGGGCCTCCCTCAGGACAGGAACAGATCGAACGCGCTCATGACGGAAACGGTTTGCATCGCGTGCCCGCCATCAGCGTCCAGATCAAGGGATTCGACCACGCTCAGGTCGAAGCCGGCCGCCTCCGCGTCTTCTTCCTGTGCCCCCCCTTCCTGTGCCCCCCCTTCCTGTGCCACGCCATCGTCCTGAGGGCCGTCGGCCTCGAAATCAGGGGCCGGGTCGTCGCCGTCATCAATGTCGTTGAATTCGACGTCTTCATCCTCCCCGTCAATGAGGACCACCGGCCGCCCGTCGTCCTCAATTTCAACCGACACATGGGAGCCCGTGCCCTCGAACGAGGCCGTGCCCGCGCTGTTGGTCACTGATACCGAAATCTCGGCATCGTCCCCGCCGTTAACGTCGCTGCTGTTGACGTCGCTCTTGAAGCTGGTTGACGAACTTTCGCTGACGCGGCTGTTCGACGTGCTGGTGCTCTGGTTCAGGCTGAAGTGCTGGTTAATCCTGATCGAATTGGACATCGCATATCCTCCCTATCGGATGAGACTTTCAGTTCTCCCTGAAGGCCCGGTTGAAGCTGTCGAGGATGGGGGCCAGGGCATAAAGCGCCACGGTGGTCTCCCCGGTCTGGATCATGATTTCGGCCGGCATTCCGGGCACGAGTTCAGGACCGCCGACCAGCCCGCTGACCTTTCCCGTCAGCGCGCTGCCGTCATATTTCAGGGTGGCGTCCTCAACCTCGATGGTTGCGGCGTAGTAGGCCTGACCTGAACGCTCGTCGACCCGGTGGTCGGCCGAGACATAGGACACCCGCCCCTCCAGCGGTGGCAGAAGGCGCTGCTTGAACGGCGTCAGGCGCACCTGGGCCGGCAGCCCGACGCGGACCCGGTCGATGTCGTCGGGGCGGATCTGCGCCTTGATGACCAGCCGGTCATTGGCCGGCACCAGATCAAGCAGCGGCTCACCGGGCGCAATCACGCCACCGGGCGTGCGCACCCGCAGTCCCGTGACCACACCGGCTTCGGGGGCCCGGATCTCGGTTCGCGCCATGATGTCGGTGGCGGCTTCGAGTTGTTCGCGCAACTGGCTGATCTGCACCTGGGTGTCACGCAGGGCCGTTGCGACCTCGTCCTGGGCGTCGTTCCACAGGGTCATCATGTTGAGTTCGGACTCGGCGATGACCTGCTGAGCCTGGGCGATCTGGGCCGCCGCCTCACCGCTGCGCCCTTCGAGCTGGGCCAGTTCCCGCTCCAGGGCCAGCAGCCGGGGCTTGCGGGCCAACCCCTTCTTGTACAGCACGCGCACGTCGGCGATTTCCTGGTTGATCAAGCCGCTCTGCTTGCGGGCCGACAGGGCCTGAGAGGCCAGCCCGACGATTTCCTCCTTCACGCGGGCGATGCGCTGGCGAATGAGGTCGCTGCGGGAGGCCAGCAATGATCGCCGGGTGTGCAGGATGCGGTCCTGCCCGGCCATGATCTGCTCGACCACCGGGTCGTTGCGGATGTCGGTCAAGGCGGCCGGATAGGTCACCCGATCGTGGCCGTCGCGTTCGGCCATCAGGCGGGCTTCGCGTGCAACGGCGTTCAGGTACTGGCCACGCAGGCTGGCCAGCGACGTCCGGGGCCGCGTGTCGGCAAGCTGGATGAGCGTCTCCCCGGCCTCGACGTACTGGCCGTCGCGAACCAGGATGCGGCCGATGATGCCACCCTCCAGATGTTGGATGGTCTTGCGGCTGGAATCGGCCTCGATGATGCCGGCGGCGATGGCCGCGCTTTGCAGCGGCGCCACGGCGGCCCAGGACCCAAAGCCGACGATGAACACGGCGACCACGGCCATGCCGGCCCAGGCAAGGCCGCGCAGCCGCCGGAACGGCGAGTTCGGAATGATCTCGTACTGGCCTTCCAGGGTGATCGGCGGAATGGTCAGGGTGGAGCTTCTCATGCCGCACCTCCTTCCTCGGCCAGGACCGGCACGGTGCCGGATGAGCCGGGCAGCGCCTTGTCCACGTCCTCGGCCCGCGCACGGGTGCGCGACTTGCCGCCGTTCAGGCGCATGAGGATGTCGGACCGTTCGCCGATCACGCTCATGGTGCCGTCCCGCAGGACCAGCAGCTTGTCGGCAATGTTGACGATGCGCAGGCGGTGGGCGATCACGATGATCGTGGTGCCGGCCGCCTTCATGTATTCGATGGCGCCGCACAGGGCCTCCTCACCCTCGCGGTCAAGGCTGGCGTTGGGTTCATCGAGCACGACCAGGGCCGGTTCGCCAAAGAAGGCTCGGGCCAGCCCCACCCGCTGGCGCTGACCGCCCGACAGCTTGACGCCGCCTTCGCCGATGTTGGTTTCGTACCCCTTGGGCAGGTGCATGATCATCTCGTGGATGCCGACCAGCTTGGCGGCCGCGATGACATCCTCGGGTTCGGCGTCCTGCAGGCGGGAGATGTTCTCGCGCACCGTGCCGTCAAACAGTTCGACGTCCTGCGGCAGATAGCCGAAATAACGCCCGCCCTCGGCGGCCAGCCACACGCCCATGTCGGCGCCGTCCAGCCGCACGCTGCCGCCGCTGGGCATGGACGTCCCGGCGAGCAGCCGGCCGAGGGTTGATTTGCCGGCTCCTGAAGGCCCCAGGATGCCCAGCACCTCGCCCGGCAACAGGGTCAGGGAAACGCCGCGCAGGATGGCCCGCTCGGCCCCCGGCGGAATGAAGAACGCGCGGTCAACGGTGACAGAGCCTTCCGGGCGCGGCAGGACCATGGCCGGCGTCCCTTCCGGCAGGCCGTTGAGCAGCTTGATCATGCGGCGGTAGGCCAGCCGGGCCTGGGTCAGCGACTTCCAGGTGCCGATGGCGCCCTCGACCGGGGCCAGGGCACGGCTGAGCAGGATGGCGGCAGCAAAGATGGCGCCAGGACTGGCTTCCAGCCCGATGACCAGCCACGCCATGGCGCCCATCATGGCGACCTGGATGCCGCCGCGCAGAAAGCGCGACAGGGTCATGATGATGGCCGACCGGCGGGCCGCCGACGTCTGCGCATCACGGGCCGCCAGACGGTCCGTGGTCAGCAGCCGGGCGGCGCCGTTCAGCATCCCCATGGCATTGATCGCCTCGGCATTGCGCATCATGGAGTCCAGGCGATGCTGGCTTTTGACCTGCGCCGCGCTGGCCTGAGCCATGGGCGAGCGCGTCACCATCTCGTTAAGCAGGGCCAGCGACAGCAGCAGGATGGCGCCAACCGTGCCGATCCAGCCGACCGCCGGATGCACCAGGAACAGCGCCCCGATGAAGATCGGCGACCATGGCGCGTCGAGCAGCGGAATGATGCCCGACCCACCCAGAAAGCCGCGCACCGTGGCCAAATCACGCCACGCCTGCGACCCGCCGGCCGAATCGTTTCTCAGCCCCGATTGAAAGGCGGCGGCCAGCACCGGAATTTGCAGCCGGTCATCCAGCCACACCCCGATGCGCCCCAGCATCCCCCGGCGTATGCCGTCCAGCGCGGCCGAAACCGCCAGGGCCGCCACCACGATGAGGGTCAGCATGATCAGGGTGTCGGTGCTGCGGCTGGGCAGAACCGTGTCGTAGACCTGCATCAGATACAGCGGCATGGCCAAGGCGAGCAGGTTCACACAGAAACTGAAAACCAGAACCAGAACAAAGGACGTGCGGCAGAGCTTAATCGCTCTTTGAATTTCAGTATTTTGCGCCATCAGGGGATGTCTCCGGCAGCGGAAATACGAAAAGTGCGAAACACCAGGGCTTGAAACCCATCGGGGATGGGTGACGCCGGAGCGCCACCCACCCCTTCCGGTCAAGTCTGGTCAACTGGCTGATGCATCAGCCGAAGTTGCCCGGCTGTGGCATCAGCCGAAGTTGAACGAGATCCCGGCCGACTGGTTGGTTTCGGCCTCCTGTTCGCCTTCGACCGTCACATCGACGTTCTCGGCGTCTTCGCTGACCAGGATGTCAGTTTCGTTGTCCTGATCGATCTCGCTGCCCTGCTCGATCTCGGCGTCGGCCTCCACGTTGGCCGTGTCCTCGACGACGATGTCGATTTCGGCGTCCTGGTTGGCTTCGGCCTCCTGCTCGATGTCGGCTTCGACATAGACGTCGCCGCTGCCATCATCGATTTCGATACCGACGTCGTTCTCCTGGTCGATCTCGGCGTCCTGCTCGATTTCGGCTTCAGCCTCGACGTTGGTGCTGTCCTCGACCTCGATTTCGGTCTCAGCCTCTTGGTCGGCCTCGGCCTCCTGCTCGACATCGACCTCGACCTCGGCAGTGTCGGCCGCAACGTCGACGTCAACCTCGCTGTCCTGCTCGACCTCGGCGTCCTGTTCGATTTCGGCTTCAGCCTCGACGTTCACGCTGTCCTCGACCTCGACTTCGGCCTCGGCCTCCTGCTCGACTTCAGCCTCCTGTTCGACATCGGTTTCGACCGAGGTTTCTCCTCCGGCGACAATGATGTCGGTGTCGCTGTCCTGCTCGACCTCGGCTTCTTGTTCGACTTCGGCTTCAGCCTCGACGGTCTGGCTGTCCTCGACTTCGACCTCGGCCTCGGCCTCCTGCTCGATCTCGCTGTCCTGTTCAGCTTCGGCATCGACTTCGATGTCCGCGTTACCATCGACGCTGCCATCGACGCTGATCGCGATATCGTTGTCGGCGTCCTGCTCGACCTCGGTCTCCTGTTCGATTTCGGCTTCAGCCTCAACGTCCTGGCTGTCCTCGACCTCAACTTCGGTTTCGGCGTCCTGCTCGATCTCGCTGTCCTGCTCGATCTCGCTTTCAGCGTCGATGAAGACTTCGTTCACGACCGTACCGGACCCGGCCAGCGTGGAGTCCGTCTCGGCCTCCTGGTCGCCGCTCTGCGACACCGTGGTGTTGTCGGTGTTGTTGATATCGACGTTCTGATCGGTTTCCTGGTCGATCTCGCTGTCCTGACCGACGTTCGCCTGAGCGGTGTTGTCCAAGACGACATCAATGGTGATGTCGCTGTCGGCGTTCTGCTCGACTTCGGCGTCCTGTTCGATTTCGGACTCGGCCTCGACGTTGGCGCTGTCCTCGACCTCGATTTCCGTCTCGGCCTCCTGTTCGAGATCGCTGTCCTGTTCGGTTTCAGTTTCGGCGTCGATTTCGACCGTGTTCTGGATACCGACCTCGACGGCGGCGTCCTGGTCAGACTCGGCGTCCTGCTCGGCTTCGGCAGTGCCGGCGACGAGGAGGCTGTCCTCGACCTCGGTTTCGGCCTCACCGTCCTGTTCGATGTCGCTGTCCTGGGCCAACGAGACCCCGGCGTCGGCGCTGATGCCAACGTTGATCTCAACATCGCTGTCCGACGTCTGTTCGACCTCGGCGTCCTGCTCGGTTTCGGCTTCGGCATCGACCAGGGCGCTGTCCTCGACCTCGATTTCGGTCTCGGAGTCCTGCTCGACGTCGCTGTCCTGCTCGGTCTCGGTGTCGGCGTCCACGTCCACCGTGTTTTCGACCCACGCCACACCTTCGGCGTTCTGATCGGACTCGGCGTCCGCCTCAACTTCAGAGCCGGCCAGCACCAGGGCAGAGTCCTCGACCTCGGTTTCGGCTTCGCCGTCCTGTTCGATGTCGCTGTCCTGCTCGATGTCAACATGCGCGTCGGCGTCGATGCCGATGTTCACGCCCACATCAGAGTCGGAGTCCTGTTCAACCTCGACATCCTGTTCGGTCTCGGACTCGGCGTTGACCAGGAGGCTGTCCTCGACCTCGATTTCGGTCTCGGAATCCTGTTCGACGTCGCTGTCCTGCTCCGTCTCGGTGTCGGCATCCACATCCACCGTGTTCTCGACGGTGGCGACACCGTCCGCATCCTGTTCGGACTCGGCGTCCAGGTCTACTTCCGACCCGGCCAGAACCAAGCCCGAACCCTCAACCTCGGTTTCGGCTTCTCCGTCCTGTTCGATGGTGCTGTCCTGATCGATGTCGACGTCGGCATCGGCGTTGATCTCGACGCCAACCTCCACCCCGGAGTCGGAGTCCTGTTCGACCTCGACCTCCTGGTCGGTTTCGGACTCGGCGTTGACCAGAAGGCTGTCCTCGACCTCGATCTCGGTTTCGGAGTCCTGCTCGACGTCGCTGTCCTGCTCGGTTTCGGTGCTGGCATCCACGTCGACATCGTTCTCGACTGTGGCCTCGCCATAGGCGTCCTGATCGGATTCCGCTTCGAGATCCACCTCGGAGCCGGCCAGGACCAGGCCCGAACCCTCGACTTCGGTTTCGGCTTCGCCGTCCTGCTCGATGTCACTGTTCTGATCGATGTCAACGTCGGCATCGGCGTTGATCTCGACGCCAACCTCAACTTCGGAGTCGGAGTCCTGCTCGACCTCGACCTCCTGGTCGGTCTCGGACTCGGCGTTGACCAGGAGGCTGTCCTCGACCTCGATCTCGGTCTCGGAGTCCTGCTCGACGTCGCTGTCCTGCTCGGTGTCGGTTGACCCTTCGACGTCGATGTCATTCTCGACCGTGGCGACGGCCTCGGCCTCCTGCTCGCTTTCGGCTTCCATCTCGACCTCGGACCCGGCCAGCACACCGATGCTGTCCTCGACCTCGGTCTCGGCTTCGCCGTCCTGGTCGATGTCACTGTCCTGGTCGATGTCGGTTTCGGCTTCGGCGTCCACTTCGATGTCCAACGACACTTCGCCTTCAGCTTCCTGCTCGACCTCGACCTCCTGGTCGGTCTCGGACTCGGCGTTGACCAGGAGGCTGTCCTCGACCTCGATCTCGGTCTCGGAGTCCTGCTCGACGTCGCTGTCCTGCTCGGCCTCGTTCTCGGCTTCGGCCTCGATGTCGGTCTCGACCTCGGCTTCGCTTTCGGCGTCCTGCTCGGACTCGGCGTCCTGCTCGACCTCGGAGTCGGCCAGCACGCCGATGCTGTCCTCGACCTCGGTTTCGGCGTCGCCGTCCTGCTCGATGTCGCTGTCCTGATCGGTTTCGGTTTCGGCTTCGGCTTCGACCTCAACCTCGGCCTCGGCGTCCTGCTCGACCTCCTGCTCGACCTCGGCGTCCTGGTCGGTCTCGGACTCGGCGTTGACCAGGAGGCTGTCCTCGACCTCGATCTCAGTCTCGGAGTCCTGCTCGACGTCGCTGTCCTGCTCGGCCTCGTTCTCGGCTTCGGCCTCGATGTCGGTCTCGACCTCGGCTTCGGACTCGGCGTCCTGCTCGGACTCGGCGTCTTGCTCGACCTCGGAGTCGGCCAGCACGCCAATGCTGTCCTCGACCTCGGTTTCGGCTTCGCCGTCCTGCTCGATGTCGCTGTCCTGATCGGTTTCGGTTTC
>LAEA01000230.1 GCA_000961745.1 Rhodospirillaceae bacterium BRH_c57
TGTTCCTCGACGCGCCGCTGGCGACCGAGGCAGCGGCCACATGGCTGCGCTTCCACGCCGGCTGCCCGGTGGCGCCGCGCGAAACCGCCGCCTTCGCCCTGATCGGCGCGCCCCAAGCCCTGACCAGCCTGGACGAGTTCGCGCTGGGCAGCGTCGAGTTCCCGGATCGCTCGACCACCCTGGTGGTTCAGGTTCCAGCGGTTCACATCGGCGAAGGCCACACCTTGACCGGGCCGGGCATCAAGACCACCACGCGTTTGTCGGTGGAAAGCCTGCCCGACGCCTTCTGGACCGCATGGCGCGACAATCACGCACTGTTCCCGCAGGGCGTGGACGTGATTTTCGCCACCCCGACCTGCCTGTGCGGCCTGCCGCGCACCACCCGCGTGGAGGACTGAGCATGTACGTTGCCGTCAAGGGTGGCGAAGCCGCCATCGACAATGCCCACCGCCTGCTGGCCGAGGAACGGCGCGGCAATCCCGACGTGCCCGAACTGACCGTCGCCCAGATCCGCGAACAGATGGCCCTGGCCGTAGACCGCGTGATGACCGAGGGGTCCCTGTACGACCGTGACCTCGCCGCGCTGGCCATCAAGCAGGCCCACGGCGATCTGGTCGAGGCGATTTTCCTCATCCGCGCCTATCGCACCACCCTGCCCCGACTGGCCGTCAGCGAGCCCATCGACACCAACGCCATGCACGTGCGGCGGCGCATCTCGGCCACCTACAAGGACCTGCCGGGCGGGCAGGTGCTGGGGCCGACCTTCGACTACACCCACCGCCTGCTCGACTTCGCGCTGGCCGCCGAAGGGACCGCCGACAACACCGGCCCGGCCCCGGCCGAGGCGCCGGTGGAGCGTTGCGCCCGCGTCACCGACCTGCTCAATGACGAGGGGCTCATCCAGGGCGAAGGCGACCCCGGCGGGCCGGTCGGCGACATCACCCGCGCGCCGGTCACCTACCCTTGCGACCGCGACGTGCGCCTCCAGACCTTGGCCCGCGCCGACGAAGGCTGGCTGCTGGCCCTGGGCTATTCGACCCAGCGCGGCTACGCCAACAACCACCCCTTTGCCGGGGAAATCCGCATGGGCGAAGTCAGCGTGGAGATCGTGCCCGAGGACCTGGGCTTTGCCGTGTGCATCGGCGAGATCACCGTGACCGAATGCGAAATGATAAACCAGTTCAAGGGCAGCAAGACCGCGCCGCCGCAGTTCACGCGCGGCTACGGCCTGACCTTCGGTTTCGGCGAGCGCAAGGCCATGAGCATGGCCCTGGTTGACCGCGCCCTCAGGGGCGGCGATCTGGGCGAGGACGTGGTGGCCCCGGCCCAGGATCAGGAATTCGTCCTCAGCCACGGCGACAACGTCGAGGCGTCGGGCTTCGTGCAGCATCTCAAACTGCCCCACTACGTGGACTTCCAGGGCGAACTGGTCACCGTGCGCGCCCTGCGGGCCAAGGCCGAGGAGACCCGATAATGGACACCGGCTACAACTACGCCTACCTCGACGAACAGACCAAGCGGATGATCCGCCGCGCCATTCTCAAGGCGGTGGCCATCCCCGGCTATCAGGTGCCGTTCGCCGGGCGCGAAATGCCGCTGCCCTACGGCTGGGGCACCGGCGGCATCCAGCTTACGGCGGCGGTGATCGGCCCCGACGACACCCTCAAGGTCATCGACCAGGGGGCCGACGACACCACCAACGCCGTATCCATCCGCCGCTTCTTCGCGCGCACCGCGGCCGTCGCGACGACCGAGAAGACCACCGAGGCCACCGTCATCCAGACCCGCCACCGCATCCCCGAAACACCCCTACGCGAAGGCCAGATGCTGATCTATCAGGTGCCCATCCCCGAGCCCCTGCGGTGGATGGAGCCGCGCGAGACGGAGACGCGCAAAATGCACGCCCTTCAGGAATACGGCGTGATGCACGTCAAGCTGTACGAGGACATCGCCCACTATGGCCGCATCGCCACCAGCTACAACTACCCGGTGCTGGTCAACGGCCGCTATGTGATGGCGCCGTCGCCCATTCCCAAGTTCGACAATCCCAAGATGGACCGGATGCCGGCCCTCCAATTGTTCGGCGCCGGGCGCGAGAAGCGCATCTATGCTGTTCCGCCCTACACCCGCGTCGAAAGCCTGGACTTCGACGACCACCCCTTCGAGGTCCAGACCTGGGACGGCGCCTGCGCCCTGTGCGGGGCGACCGACAGCTATCTGGACGAGGTTGTCACCGACGACGCCGGCGGGCGCATGTTCGTGTGCTCGGACAGCGATTATTGCGGCGACCGCCGCGCCGCCGGCCATGTGGGCGACCAGGGCGCCACGGCCGCAGACTATGTGCGTGTGACGGAGGCGGGACAATGAGCGCGGCCCCCATGCTGTCGGTGAAGGACCTGACCCACTGGTACGGCGCCCGCCTGGGCTGCCGCGACGTGTCCTTTGACCTGTGGCCCGGCGAGGTGCTGGGCATCGTCGGGGAGTCCGGGTCCGGTAAGTCCACCCTGCTGTCCTGCCTGTCGTGCGCCAACCAGCCGAGCGGCGGACAGGTGCTCTACCGTGACCGCACAGGCGCCATGGTCGATGTCCACGCCCTGTCTGAGCCGCGCCAGCGCCTGCTGATGCGCAGCGACTGGGGCGTCGTCCACCAGAACCCCCGCGACGGGTTGCGCATGGGCGTGTCGGCCGGGGCCAACATCGGGGAACGCCTGATGGCGGTCGGCGCCCGCCACTACGGCGACATCCGGACCGGGGCGCAGGACTGGCTGGGCCGGGTCGAGATCGCCGATGACCGCACCGACGACCTGCCGCGCACGTTCTCGGGCGGGATGCAGCAGCGTCTGCAAATCGCCCGCACCCTGGTCACCCACCCGCGCCTCGTGTTCATGGACGAGCCGACCGGGGGCCTCGACGTCTCGGTGCAGGCGCGGCTGCTCGACCTGCTGCGCGGGCTGGTTGCCGACCTCGGCCTGTCGGTCATCATCGTGACCCACGACCTGGCCGTGGCCCGCCTGCTGGCCCACCGGCTGATGGTGATGAAGGACGGCACGGTCATCGAAAGCGGCCTGACCGATCAGGTGCTGGACGACCCGCACCACCCCTACACCCAACTCCTCGTCTCCTCCGTGTTGCAGGTGTGACCATGACGCCGATCATCCAGGTTCAGAACCTGAGCAAGAGTTTCACGCTGCACACCCAGGGCGGCGTGACCATCCCGGTGTTTTCCAACCTGTCCGTGGATGTCGCGGCTGGTCAGTGCGTGGCCCTGCACGGGCCGTCGGGCTGTGGCAAATCAACTCTGATGCGGACCCTTTACGCCAACTACAAGCCGACCCAAGGCCGCGTCGTGGTGCTGCACGACGGCGCGCCGGTGGACATGGTTGCGGCCACGCCGCGTGCCATTCTGGACGTCCGCCGCCGCACCCTGGGCTACGTCAGCCAGTTTTTGCGCGTCATCCCGCGCGTGCCGACCCTCGACATCGTGGCCGAGCCGTTGCGCACCTGGGGCGTCGGGGCGGAGGAGGCGCGCGACGTGGCGGCCGGACTGCTGACCCGCCTGCGCATCCCCGAACGCCTGTGGGCACTGGCCCCGGCGACGTTTTCCGGCGGCGAGCAGCAGCGGGTGAACATCGCGCGGGGCTTCTGCGCCCCCTACCCCGCCCTGCTGCTGGACGAGCCGACGGCATCGCTCGACCATGCCAACCGCGAAACCGTCCTGAGCCTGATCGAGGAGGCCAAGGCGCGCGGCGCGGCCATCGTCGGCATCTTCCACGACGCCCCCGCCCGCGAGCGGGTGTGCGACAGCCTGTTCGAGATCGAATCCTTCCGGAGCGCCGCATGATGAGCGAGTTGATATTGACCAACGCCCGCGTGGTGACACGCACCGAGGTTTTCGACGGCACCGTCGTCGTGCGCGATGGAACCATTACCGCCGTGGATACCGGGCGATCCGCCCTGCCCGGCGCGCTGGATCTTGACGGCGACCTGCTCATTCCCGGCCTGATCGAGATGCACACCGACAACATGGAAAAGCATTTCGAGCCCCGGCCGGGGGTGCTGTGGCCCAATGGGGTGGCTGCCGTGTGCGCCCACGACACCCAGATCATCGGCGCCGCCATCACCACCGTTTACGATGCCGTGGCGGTGGGCGAGTACGACGCCAAGGGCCAGCGGCGTCACATCCTGGCCGACTGCATCAGCGCCCTGACGCACGCCCAGGACGCCGGGATGTTGCGCGCCGACCACCTTCTGCACATGCGCTGCGAGGTGTCCGATCCCTGCGTGGTCGAGATGTTCGAGCCGTTCTCGGCCAACCCGTTGGTGCGTCTCGTCTCGGTGATGGACCACACGCCGGGCCAGCGCCAATGGTCGGACGTCTCAAAGTTCGTGCAGTACCACAAGGGCGAAAACTGGGGCCAGGACAAGCTGGACGCCATCCTGAAGGACCGCCTGGAGGATCAGGCCCGCTATGCCACCCGCCACCGCCGCGAGATCGTGGCGTTGAGCCGCGCGCGCGGCCTCGCCCTGGCCAGCCACGACGACGCCACCGAGGCACACATCCAGGAAAGCCTGGACGACGGCTGCGTCATCGCCGAATTCCCGATCACCGTCACGGCCGCCGCCCTGGCCCGCCAACACGGCCTGGGCACCATCATGGGCGGCCCCAACGTGGTGCGTGGCGGTTCCCACTCCGGCAACGTGTCGGCCATCGAACTGGCCCGCCAAGGGTTGCTGACCGGGCTGTCATCGGACTACGTGCCCTATTCGCTGCTCCAGGCCGTGTTCCACCTGGAGGCCGAAACGGACATGACCCTGCCCCAGGCGGTGGCCTGCGTGACGGCCAACATCGCCGACATGGTTGGCCTGACCGACCGGGGGGAAATCACCCCCGGCAAGCGCGCCGACCTCGCCCGCGTCCGTCCGGCCGATGGTGCGCCGCTGGTGCGGGACGTGTGGCGCGAAGGGCGGAGGGTGTACTGACCATGCGGCACGCCATCTACTTCACCCCGCCCGAGGGCTCGGATCTGGAGTATCGGGCCGCCGCATGGCTGGGACGGGACAGCGCCGGGCGGCCGGTATCCCGCCCGGACGTGCCGGGGTTCACGGCTTGGCGGCTGGATACGCTGACCGCCGCCCCGCGCCACTACGGCTTCCACGCCACCTTGAAGCCGCCCTTCTCCCTGGCCGAGGGGATGACCACAGACGGACTGATCGACGCCCTAAAGGACTTCACCGCCGCCCGCGCCGCCTTTGACGTTCCGCGCCCCCATGTGGCGCCGCTGAACGATTTCCTGTGCCTGCGCACCGACAGCGTGGCGCTGGACGATCTGGCCGCCGACTGCGTGCGCGCCGTCGATGCCTTCCGCGCCCCGGAAAGCCCCGAGGAAATGGCCAAGCGCCGTGCCGGCGGCCTGTCGCGGCGCCAGGAGGAAATGCTGGTCCGCTGGGGATATCCCTATGTCATGGACCAGTTCCGCTTCCACATGACCCTGACCAACCGCATTCCCGACGACACCGAGCGGGCCGCCCTGGCCGCTTGGCTGAGCGACTGGCTGGCCCCGGCCCTGCGGGGTCCCATGACGGTGCCGGAGATCGCCCTTTACACCCAGGCCGACCGCGCCGCCCCGTTCACGCTGACCCGGTTGTTTGCCTTCCACTGCCGATGAGCGTGAAGGCTTTTTGCCAGTGACTCGCTGAAGATTTATGGGAATGGGGCAGACCACACCATTTTAATGCAAATGAGTGTCACTCGCGTTACCTTGATGTGGACGTGGCGGCGACTTGTCGAAGATCAAGCCAACCCCACACGGGGCGTGTTAGGTGTGCATTAAGAAAGCGAACGATTCGCAATATTAGTTGAGGCGCGGCCGGACATTCGGCCGGAAAGGGAGGATGCGATGCCCTTGATGACGCGGCGCGCGATGATCGCCAGTGCGGCGGCGGCCGCCTTTGTGGCGGGCAGAAGTCAGGCTTCGGCCGCGACTGAGCGGGAGGTTGTCATCTGGGGTCCCCCCGCCGGGCCATCGATCACGGTTGCTCACGCCATTGCCACGCGGCGCCTCCGGCAGGCTGCCGACAAGGTGACGATCAAGACGTGGCGGAATCCGGACGAACTGCGGGCTGGCCTGACGTCGGGCACCATGTCGGTGGTCGTCCTGCCGACGCAGACGGCGGCCAACCTGTACAATCGCGGGCTGGGCATTCGCCTGGTCAACGTGATGACCGATGGCCTGTTGTACATCCATACGGCCGACACGTCCGTGACCGAACTGCCGCACCTGAAGGGGCGCAGCGTCGCCCTTCCCTTCCGCAACGACACGCCGGACCTTCTGTTCCTGCGGCTGCTGGCGGCCCATGGCCTGGATGCGCGCCGCGATCTTGAATTGCACTACACCGGCACACCCATTGAAGCGGTGCAGCTTCTGGCCACTGGCCGCGTGGATGCGGCTCTGCTGCCGGAACCGGCTGGCGCCGCCGTCATGCTCAAGGCCAAGATGTCCGGCCGGGACATCGTGCGCGCCATTGACATACAGAAGGCCTGGGCTGCGGCGACAGGGCTGCGGCCGGTATTGCCGCAAGCCGGCCTGGGCGTGACGACCGAGGTATGGGAAACGCAGCGGCCGATGGTCGAGGCCCTGCACCAGGGTCTGGCCGAGGCAGTCATCTCGGTCAACGCCAATCCGGCCCAGGCTGCGGCCGACGCGGCGCCGGTGCTGGGGATGCCGCTGCCGGTTCTGGAGCAGTCCATCCCACCGTCGAATCTGGTCATCCACCGAGCCTCTGAGGCAAGGGCGGATCTGGAGGCCCTCTATGCCGCCATCATGGAGACCCAGCCTGCGATGATCGGCGGACGGCTGCCGCCTGCGGAGTTCTACCTGTGAGGTTGACCGCCCGGCTCGGCGCCCGGCTCGGTCACGTCGGCGCCTTCGTATGGTCCGGCTGGGCCGGGATCAGCGGCCTGGCGCTGTTCGCGGCTGTGTGGCAGGCCGGGCACGAGGTCTACGGAAACTTCATCCTTTCGGCCCCGGCGGCGACCGTGGGCGCGGCGGCGACCATCCTGACCGAGGCCGACAACCTCGCCCTGATCTGGGATACCGTGAGGCGGGCCGCTCAAGGCTTTGTGCTGGCCGCTGCCGTGGGGATCGTCGGGGGGTTGGGCGCCGGCTATTCGGCCGCCACCATGCGGCTGGTCCGGCCCATCCTGACGGTGCTTCTCGGTGTGCCGCCGATCGCCTGGATCGTCCTGGCCATGATCTGGTTCGGGGGTTCGGATGGCACGGTCATCACCACGGTTGTCGTCGCGGCAACGCCGCTGATCTTCGTCAGCGTGGCCGAGGGCGTCATGACGCGCGACCGCAAGCTCGACGACATGGCGACGGCGTTCGGTGCCGGGCCGCTGGCCCGCCTGACCACGCTGGGCCTGCGCCATGTGCTGGCGTTTCTGTTCCCCGCGCTGACCGTGGCCCTGGGCAGTGCAATGAAGGTCGCCGTGATGGCTGAACTTCTGGCCAACACCGGCGGCATCGGCGGGGCCCTGGCCATGGCGCGGGCCAACCTTGACGTGACCATGGCGCTGGCCTGGGTACTTGTCGCCGTCGGCGGCCTGATCGTCCTGGAATACCTGCTTGTTCACCCCGTTCGTGCGGAGTTTGAACGATGGCGCAACGCCAGCCGCCCCTGGGGCGTCAAGCGATAGGCCCCCTGACGCTCCTGGGGCGTCAAGCGATAGGCCCCTTGACCGAGGCGGACCGCCGTCTTGTCCGCACGGCCAGCATGTTCGGCTCGCTGCCTGACAACGAAGCCAACCTTTTGATGGAGGTGGCGCGGACGGTCACCCTGGCCAAGGGGCAGACTTTGTTCGTGGAGGGGGATCCCGGCGAGGCGTTCTTCATTGTCCTTGAGGGCTGGGCGGTCCTGTCGCGCGATGCCAGCAGCGGAGTCCGAACCCTCATCAAGCTGGTCGGTCCCGGTGAGTCCTTTGCGGAATCGATGCTGGCGCCGGATGCCCGCTATCCCGTCTCGGGCGAGGCGGCAACGCCCCTGCGGGTCGCCCGGTTTTCAACCAAACGGTTCCGCACCCTGGTCACCCAATGGCCCGGTCTGGGGCTGTCCATCGTGGCAGCGACGTTCCGCCAGATGCATCGTCTGGTCGACCAGATCGAGCACTTGAAAAGCTGGTCGGTGGAACGCCGGGTGGCCGACATGCTGCTTCAAATCCACCACGCCATGGGCGCCCCCGGCGAAGGATTTACCCTGCCGGTGGAGCAGACCTTGATTGCTGCCCGGCTGGCCATCACCCCGTCCACATTCTCCCGCAGCCTGCGCAAGCTGGCACCCCTGGGAGTGCGGGCCCGTCGCGGGCGCATCACGCTGGAAGATCCCGCCGGCCTTGCGGCCTACGCCGCCGCAGGCGAAACCTGACCCAAAACCATCCGTCACTTGATCATAATCAAGAGGGCATCATCCCGAACCTGTTAGAACGCGAATGCAAGGCAGTCGCAGAATGGGAGAGGGTGATGAGCAAGGTTGAAGGAGACGCCTGGACGTCCGCCATACAGGCCGTCCGTGGGCGTCGGTTGGGCCGGGGAATGATCGGGGGATTGGCGGTCGCCGGACTGGCGGCGGCGCCACTGCCCGCGCTGGGCCAGTCGGCCACACCTGGATCGACCGTCTTCCTGGCGCCGGTGACGGTTGAAGGGGCTTCGATCTCCCCGGCAGATCAGGCCCGCACGCGCCTGGAGGCGATGCCTGGGGGCACCGCCCTGGTCACGGCCCAAGACATGGCCGGCAAGGCCGATGTCAGCATTTCCGATGCCTTGGGCGGCGTTCCGGGCGTGGTGGTGCAGAACTTCTTTGGCGGCAACGATCAGGCACGGATCCAGATTCGCGGCTCCGGGCTCCAACAGAACCCGGTTGAACGCGGCGTCCTGGCGCTCCGTGACGGCCTGCCCATCAACCGCGCCGATGGCTCCTACATTGTCGGGCTGGCCGCACCGCGTCAGGCCGACCGCATCGAGGTTTACCGTGGCTATGCGGCCAACCGGCTTGGCGCGGCCATGCTCGGAGGCGCGCTCAACTTCGTGTCACCAACCGGCACCACCGAACCGGGGGTTGCCGTGGGCATCGACGGCGGCAGCTTCGGCTACAGGAAGGGGTCTATCCGGGCCGGGGGCAAGCTCGACAATCCCGGCCATGCCGATTCCATAGACGGCCTCATCCAGGCGGAACGCAGCCAGCGCGACGGCTTCCGGTCCTACAACAGTTCGGAGCGCTGGAGCGTGGACGCCAACGTCGGCGCCGATCTTGCCGACGGGGTGAGTTCCCGTCTGTTCCTGGGCTACACCGACCTGGGCTTTGATGTCGCCGGCCCGCTGACCAAGGCCGGTCTTGACGCCGACCCGAGCCAGGTCCACGGCGGGCCGGTCATCGTCGGCGGCGTGGCGCGGGATCCCGGCCCCAACGTGCTCCGCGACCAGCCGCGCCGGGAGTCCGAGCAATTCCGCATCGGCAACCGCACGTCTTTCAGCTTTGGCCCGCATCTGCTTGACGGCGCCGTGGGGTACACCCACACCGACGACACCTTCCGCTTCCCGATCTCGTCCGGGATCAGGCAGACCGAAGGCGGCGACACCACATTGGTCGGCCGCTACGCCTACGCGCCGGATGCCACCGCGACCCTGCCGCTGGCCGACGTCAGCCTGCGCTACGTCTTTGGCTCGGCCGAGCGGGAGGACTTCATCAACCTGTCAGGCGAGAGCGGCCCGCTGTTTGGCCGCAACGACCTGGAGGCGACGACGCTGTCCCTGCACGCCGGCGCCAACGTGCCGGTGGCCGATGGGCTGGTCGTGTCGCCCGGCGTGACCTTTGCCCGCGCCACGCGTGACAACGTCGATACCTTCATGGGTGCGACGCGCCCGACCGCAGCCTACAATCCGCGCAATCCGTTGGCACCCACGCCCAACGGGGCGGTGGCGAAGCAGGACACCAGCTATTCCCGGACCTATACCGCGGTCAGTCCGAGCCTGGGCGTCACCTACCGTCCGACCCCGGACCACATGGTCTTTGGCGCGGTCAGCCGCAGCTTCGAGCCGCCGACCCACGACGATCTTCTGGCAACCGTCAACGGCACCCCCAACAGCAGCGCCGGCCGCCCCAACCCAGGCAATCCTGCCCAGCCCGCGGACGCCTACCGCACGCCCGATCTTGACGCCCAGACGGCGACGACCGTTGAGGTCGGCTGGCGGGGGATGGTCGGTACGGTCGGGTTGGACGCCGTGACCTATTATTCCTGGGTGCAGGACGAACTGCTGAGCCTGCGCGATGCGACCGGCGCTTCCCTGGGGGCCGTCAATGCCGACGAGACACGGCATTTCGGCGTTGAACTGGGCATGAACGCCTACCTGACGGACGCCCTGAGCGCCCGGCTGGCCTACACCTATCAGAACTTCCATTTCCACAACGACCCGGTTCGCGGCAACAACAAGCTGGCCGGGGCGCCGGACCATGTCGTGGCGGTGACGGCGCGCTATCAGGTCAGCGACGCCTTTGGCGTCGGCGCAGGCATCGACTGGCGGCCGACCAAGACCCCGGTGGACAACATGAACACCCTGTACGCCGACCCTTATGCCACCGTGGCGGTACGCGGCGATTACACCCTGACCGAGGGCGTGTCCGTCTTTGGCGAGGTGCGCAACCTGTTCGACAAGACCTTCGCGTCCTCGACCCTGGTGGTCGATCAGGCCCGCGCCGATCAGGCGGCGTTCCTGCCGGGCGAGGGTCGGGCCTTCTACATGGGCCTACGGGCCGAGTTTTAAGGGAAACATCCGATGGCATCCGCCCTTACCCCGGCCGCCCTTACCCTGGACAATGTCGGCTACGCATACCTGGGCAGGACGGTGCTCGACCGGATCGATCTGACGCTGGCTCCGGGCGAGGTGGTGGCGTTGGTTGGTCCCTCTGGTTGCGGCAAAAGCACCCTGGCGCACATCGCCGCCGGGGTGCTTGAGCCCCGGCACGGGCACCTGGAACGATCATACCGTCGGCACGGCATGGTGTTCCAGGAGGCCCGCCTGATGCCCTGGGCGACGACGCGGGAGAACATTGCCTATCCCCTGCGCCTCGCCGGGGTGTCCAGGCGGGATCGCGCCGCCCGTGCCGAGGCGGCGGCGGCGCGCGTGGCGCTGGATATCCGTGATTTGGACAAGTATCCGGCGGAATTGTCGGGGGGCATGATGCAGCGTGCCGCGATCGCCCGCGCCCTGGTCGCCGAGCCGGACTTCGTCTACTTCGACGAGCCCTTCACGGCGCTGGACGTGGCGCTGAAGCGTCGTATGCAGAACCTGGTTATCGAGGCGTCGCGGGCGCTCCACTTCGGGGCGCTGTTCATCACGCACGATCTGTCCGAGGCGGTGCGGGTGGCGCACCGCATCGCCGTCATGGACCTTCACGGCCGGGGCATCGTTGGCGACCGGCTGCTGCCGGGTATGCCGGGAGACCGCGACGAGGCCACGGTCTATACCCTGGCTGCCGCGCTGGCCAAGGATCCCGCCTTCCGCCATATCCACGATGTCGATGAAAGGCGCCTGCCGTGACCGCCATGCCGCCGCCCCGCCCCGTTGCCCCCCTGCTCCCTGTTGCCTCCCTGCTCACCGTGCTGGGTGACGAAGGATTGCGGCTGTTCTTTCCCCTGGCCGCGCTTCATGCCGCCCTCTGGCCCTTCCTTTGGACCATCGCCGCCTTTTCCCTGCCGTTCGAGGAAACGCTTCCGCCGGCCCTGCGGCACGCCAACGAGATGTTGCTGGGCTCCTTCGGCGCCGCCCTCATCGGGTTCATCACCACGGCGGTGCCGGAATGGAGCAACACGGCGCGGCTGCGGGGTCGACCGCTGTTCATTCTCGCCATGCTTTGGGGACTGGGTCGTCTGGCCGGTGTCACGGCCGCGCCCGGCCTGGTTATGGTCGGGGCGATCGCCGACGCGGTGTGGCTCCTCTTCCTTGCCGGATACGTCACCCAGGTTCTCATCGCCCGGCCGCGCGCCCGTTTGTGGGGCGTCGTCCTGTGGCTGGGGGCGCTGGCGGTGACAGGAGTGGCGGCCCAAGGCGCCCTCATTGTCGGCGAGGTCGAACTGGCTGAAAAAGCCCTGCATCTCGTCACGCTGGTGTTCGTCGGGCTGGTCGGTCTGGTGCTGGCCCGCATCACCGTGCCGGTAACCAACAAGGTCTTGGACCCCAACGAGACATCAGCCCCCTACCGTCCCCATCCCGGACGCTTCAACCTGGCACCGGGTCTAGTCGCGGTGGTCATCGCGGCCACGGTTGCGGGGTTGTCACCGGCCGTGACCGGTTACCTGCTGATCGCCGCCGGTGCAGCCTTCCTGGACCGCTGCGCCGAAGCCTTCGTAGGGCGGGAATTCTTTCATGGGCCCATCCTGGCGACGGCGCTGACCAGCGGCCTGACCGGCGGAGGCCTGGTGCTGGTCGGGCTGGCGCGGCTGGGAGCGCCCTACCCGGAGACGGCGGCGCTGCACGTCGTTTTCATGGGCGGGCTGGGCCTGTCCTTGCTGACGGTGTTCGCCGTTGCGGGACTTTTTCATACCGGGCGGACATTTCCCTTTCCGCGAACCCTGCCGGTGGCCTTTGTCCTGATCCTGGCCGCCATGACGGTACGGGTGCTTCCAGACATGGGCTGGATGCCCGCCCCGCCGGGTCCGTCTCACGTCGTGGCTGCGGCACTGTGGGCTGCGGGCTTCCTCGTATGGCTGAAAACCTACTGGCCGTTCCTGAGCCGGCCGAGGAGAAACGTTGATGACGGCGACCGACCCTGAACACAGCGCCCTCTGGACCTGGAGGCTCGCGGCGCTTTTCGCGGCAGGTGTGGTGGGACTGTGGATCCCATGGTCCTTGGGGCTGTTCGTCCTGGGGTCCCCCTTCGGCGCGTTCGAGTGGATGGCGCATGAACTGCTGTATGGAGTCCTGCCCCTGATCGCGGCGGGCATTGCCTGGCGGGACCGACCGCCGAAGATCCCCGAAATCCTGGTGTCGGCGGCGGCATGGGCCGCCGGGCGGCTCGTCGTGGGCGCGGACGTGACGGGTCCAGGGACCACTGCGGCCATCGCACTGCTCTTTCCGCTGCTGGTCTTCGTGAACGCCCTGCGCCATCCGCAGCGCCGCGCGTGGTTTGCAGGCGGTTTGATATTGGTCGCGGCGCAGGGCCTGTTTCACTGGGAGGTCTGGCGGTTCGGCCTGTCGGAGTGGGGACTCGCTGCCGCTTTGGTGGTGGTGGTCCTGGCCTTCCTCGCCGCCACCGGGAGCCGCCACGGCATGGCACTGGCGGTGGCCGCAGTTGGGCTGGCAGGCTATGGCGTCATCACCACGAGCCCCGGTGTTCTGCGCGCGGCGGAGGTGATGGTCCTCTTGGCCGTCCCCGTCGCCGCTGCCGTGATGATGCGGCCCAGGTTCAAGCGCCTAAATGGCGCCGCCTTGTCGGCCGCCGTGGCCGCTGTTGTCCTTGCGGCGTGGAACAGCGGCTGGGCGATCCCCCTGTTGCCCGTGGCTTGGCTGGCTTGGGTGGGGTCCTTCACGGCAGTGGCCGTTTCCGCCAAGGGCATCGCAAGTCAGCGTAATGCCTGAGGCATCCTATGGCCTGCACCGTCTCGGCGACATGCCGTACTCGCGCTTGAAGGCGGTTGCGAAGTTGGCGGGAGACGTATAACCGGCCCGCAGGGCCGCTTCCGTCACGGTCCCCTCGCCCCGCTCCAGGAAGCGGCGCGCCTCCTCAAGGCGGAAGCGGCGGAGGTAGTCCCAGACGGGCATCCCCAGCCGTTCCCGGAACAGGCGCTGCAACGTGCTGATACTGACGCAGGCGTGGCTTGCCACATCGGCCAGGGTCATCGGCTCCTCCAGATGCGCCGCCATGTACTCCTGTGCCGCCCGTATTCTTGTCTCGGCACGGCAGGATGGGGCGGCCGGCGCCATGTTTTCCCCCACCGTCGCCATCTGAAAGACTTTCGCCACCATCTCGAAGGCCCGAGCCTCTTGCATAAGACCATGGCAGGCCGTTCCGCCACCCGCCTCGGAAAGCATGAGGGATGCCAGCCGCACGAGTTCCTGGGACGCCGGCAGCGCGAGCAAGGTTCCGTGGTCCGCCTCCAACCGCGCGGCCAGCCGCCCGGCGGTGCCGTCGAGGCCAGCCTCGCCAAGCCAGCCCAACGGAATCCGGATGCCGACCTTGCGGACATGCTGGCCACGGATGCCGCGCCTCTCGAAGACGTCAGGCTCCGCCATGGAGTAGGCGATCACCATCGGAGTCACCCGCCCTTTCCCTGCCGGACGTGCGCCGACCTCGTAGTGCCGCGTGCCGAGCGAGATGGCCGCCCGGCCTTCAAGAAAAACGGCCACGACGATCCCTGGGCTGGAGACGATGCGCGTGGTGAGGTCGTGCAGGTCGATGGCATCGGACATATGGACGCCAAGGCCGCTCCGCAAAGGGCTGCGGACGAACATGCCCCTGAGGGCCGGGTCGGCGGGTCCGAGATCAGGCGCGATCAATTGGTAGTCCCGCTCACGGGCGAGGCTTGCGAGGTCCTGCCACGACAGGGCGTCGTCCACCGCATTTTGATTGCCTCGCAAACTCATTTGACTGCCTCCCAAAAGCCAGCGGGCTGAAAGGCCCCTATACAAGACGTCGCGTCCGAGACACTCTACGCTCTCGACATGCGAATGGTTTTCATTATTAACATTGTAAGGGAGCGGCGTCGAGCCAAGGCTCGAACGGCTGGCTCCGGGGCAAGGGGTAGCGATAGATGAAGAACCGTATGAGGACCAAGGGCCGGCTCAATGCCGCCCTGGCCGCGACGACCGCACTGGTCACCGGAGGACTGTCCGTCGTAGCGGTCGCGCAAGAGCAGTCTCCCGGCCCCGACATTATCATGCCGCCCGTCATGGTCGAGGGCGCAACGCCGACTCCGGCCCCGCCCATCACCGTTGGCCGGGAGGAGATCGAGCGCGAACAGCCCCAGACCCTGCGCGACTTGTTCTCCGACGAACCTGCGGTGGCGATTTCGGGCGGCAGCGTCGCCGCGCAAAAGCTGTTCGTTCACGGCATCGCCCAGAGCAAGCTCAACGTCACCCTCGACGGCGCGCGCCAGCAAAACAACGTCTGGCACCACAACGGCAACCTGTTCCTTGACCCGAGCCTGCTCAAGAGCGTGGACGTCGATCCCGGTGTCGCCCCGGCCGACGCGGGCTTCGGCACGCTTGGCGGCGCCGTCGCTTTTGAAACGAAGGACGCGGGCGACCTCCTGCTGCCCGGAAAGTCCATCGGCGGCCAGGTGACGACGTCCTACGACACGAACTCCGACGCCGTTCGCGGCACCGCCGCCGGCTTTGGAGCGGCGCAAGGATTCGACGTGCTTGGCATCATCACGCGCGAGAAAGGGGACGACTACAAGACGGGAGCCGGCCGGACCGAGGCCGGCACCGGCACCGATCTGGTCAACGTCCTGGGCAAGCTCGGTTATACAACGTCCGAAGGCCACTCCTTCAAGATCACCGGCGAGCACCTGAACGACGACACCATCCGCCGCCTGCGCCCGAACATGGGCCCGGTCACCACCGACCTGAACCGCAACGACCTGACCCGGACGACGCTGACGGCGACGTACACCACCGACCAGCCCACGGAGTTGTTCGACCCCGAGGTGTCGTTCTACTACAACCGCTATGACCTGCGGCGCCCCAACGAACGCGGCTACGTCCGCCCGTCCGGCGACTTCAACTCGGAGGTCGCGACCATCGGCGGCACGGTGCAGAACACCTTCGCCATCCCGCTGGGCAGCCTGACCGCCGGCGCCGACTTCGCCCGTGACGAGATCACCGTCGAGCGCTTCCACTTCCCCACCGACGTGTCCGAGGAGATCACCCAGGGCGGCCTGTTCGCCCAGGCACGGATCGTCCCGGTCGAGGATCTGGCCCTGTCCATGGGCTTGCGCGCCGACATACAGACCTACGACGCGGTTGATGGCCAGACCTTCGAGAACGCCGGTCTCAGCCCCAACATCTCGGCCGAATACAGTGTGACCGACTGGCTGTCGGTGTTCGGCGGCTACAGCACCGTGTGGGGCGGTCTGGAGCCCTCGGAAACGGCGCTGTTCCACGCCCAGGATTACACCTACGCCAACACCCTGAAGCCGACGACGTCCCGCAACATGCGTTTCGGCGTGGGTGTCGACCACCAGGGCATGGCGTTTCAGGCGGCCTACTTCAAGACGCACATGAGTGACGTCATGGACTGGAACTACACGACGGCGACCCGGATCAACGGCCAGGACCTGGAGAGCCGGGGCTTTGAATTGAGCGCTGCCTACACCGGCGCCGTCGGCGGGATCAGCGCCAAGTACACCCATACCGACGTCACCTACGGCGACCGCATCGCGCTGCCCGGCGACTACAACATGGGCACGGCGGTCGGCGACATCCTGGCGGTGAGCGGCCATTACACCGTGGAGCCGTTGGACGTGCAGATTGGCGCCTCGGTGCAGCACGCCTTTGGTTTTGACCACGCGGACCTTGCCGCCAACGGGTACCAGGACCTCGACAACTACACCGTCGTCGATCTGTTCACCGAATGGGCGCCTGAGCAACTGGCCCCCCACCTGACCCTGCGGGCCGAGGTCAACAACCTGTTCGACACTGCTTATGTCAGCCGCGCCAGCTACAGCCAGACGGCGCGGGTGACCCCGGTCCAGGAACCAGGGCGCTCGTTCCTGTTGTCGTCAACCATCCGCTTTTAAGCCCCTCAGACACCGGGCGCCGCAGTCGCGGCGTCCGACCCACTGAAGCAACCGAGAGGCCGAATCCATGCTCCGGACCCTGAACCACGTCATGGCGGCGGCCCTCGTCGGCCTCATGTTCGTTGTGGCAATACCCGCCCATGCCCGGACGGTCGTCGATGTGGCGGGCCGGGCGGTGACGCTGCCCGATACGGTCGAGCGCATCGTTCTCGGCGAGGGCCGCCTTGTGTCGGCCATTGCCATTCTCGACCGCGACGCCCCCCTCCGGCGGGTGGTCGGTATGATGAAGGACTTCGAACTGCTCGACCCCGACGGCTACGCCTTGTGGCGGCACGCCTTCCCCGAGATCGAGCGGATCCAGGCGGTGGGGCAAATGGCACCAAGCAGTTTCAGCGTTGAAAGGACCATTTCCCTGAAGCCCGACCTAGCGATCTTCGGCTTGTCCGGCCACGGCCCCGGCACCGAAGACTCGACCGCCGTCGCCCAGTTGGAAGCGGCGGGAATTCCCGTCATCTTCATCGACTTTTTCCTCGATCCGCTCGCCAATACCTCGCCAAGCATGGCGGTGCTCGGCGAAGCCCTCGGTCGCGCGGACGAGGCCGCAGAGTTCATCGCCGCGAATGACGCAGCCCGTGCGCGGGTCGCGGCAAAGCTTGCCGGCATCACGGAACGGCCGAACGTCTTCCTGGAAAACCGCGTCGGCCTGGGTCAGGACTGCTGCGCCAGCGTCGGGCACGGCGTTCTCGCCACGATCATCGAGGCGGCCGGCGGCACCAACATGGCAACGCCGCTGATTCCAGGCCGCACCGGCATCGTCAGCATCGAATACCTGCTGACCAACCAGCCGGATATTTACATCGGCAGCGCGATCGGCAGCCGCGCCGGGAACGGCCGCGCCGCCGGGCGCATCGTTCTTGGTCCCAGAGTCCCCGCCGACCTTGCGGCCGAGAGTTTCCGCGCCACCCTGGACCGCACGGGCGTGCGGGACCTGAGCGCGGTCGCCAACGGGCGCGCTTATGCCCTGTGGCACCACTTCTTCCACAGCCCGTTCAACGTGGTCGCCCTGCACCTGTTCGCCAAGTGGTTCCACCCCGACGCCTTCGCCGATCTCGATCCGGCCGAGACGCTCGCCACCGTCATGCTGCGGTTCCAGCCGGTGGCCCTGCACGGCACCTATTGGACGGAGGCTCCATGAGTTTCGCCGGGACCCTTACGCTCGGGCGGGCCTACGCGCGGCGCACCCGTGGCCGCGCGCTGATCCTGTTCGGTCTTGCGGTGGCGCTGATGGCGTCGCTGCTGTTCGACATGGCGACGGGGGCATCTAACCTGCCGCTGGCGACCGTGTTGGCCGGCCTGTGGGACCCGGCCTCGGTCGAGGTGGGTGTGCGCGTGATTCTATGGGATGTCCGGCTGCCGCAAGCGATCATGGCGGTGCTGGTCGGCGCGGCGTTGGGCTTGGCCGGTGCGGAGATGCAGACGGTACTGGCCAATCCCCTGGCCAGCCCCTTCACGCTCGGCATCTCGAACGCGGCGACCCTGGGCGCGGCGGTCGCCATTGTCGGCGGCCTTCACATCCCATTTGTCGGAGCGGAGTGGACGGTGGCGGCGACGGCGTTCGCCTTCGCCCTTGCCGCCACCCTTCTGGTGCAGGCGCTTGCCCGGACGCAAGATGTTGGGGGCGGCAGCGAGAACCTCATCCTGTTCGGCATAGCCATGGTCTTCGCGCTGAACGCCCTGTTGTGGTTGGTGCAATTCGTGGCGTCCGCCGACGCGCTGCAACAGATCGTCTTCTGGACCATGGGCAGCCTCGGCCGTTCCACCTGGAGCACGGTCGGCGTCCTTGCCGTGGTCGTCGCGCTGTGCCTGCCCGCCGCCTTGCGGCACGTTTGGGCCATGACGGTCCTGCGGGCCGGCGAGGAACACGCGCGCGGCCTCGGCATCGCGGTCGAGCGCCTGCGCATGATGGTGCTCCTGCGGGTCAGCCTGCTGGCCGGCGTCGCGCTGTCGTTCGTCGGCACCATTAGTTTCATCGGTCTGGTCGGCCCCCATATCGCGCGGCTGGCACTGGGGGAGGATCACCGCTTCTATCTGCCCGGCGCTGCACTTGCCGGAGCCACCGTGCTGTCGCTGTCTTCGGTGGTCAGCAAGAGCCTGATCCCCGGCCTCGTGCTTCCGGTGGGCATCGTGACGGCGCTGGTCGGCATCCCGCTGTTCGTGATCCTGATCCTGCTCCAGAGGCGGCGGACATGACGGCCGGGCTGCACATCACAAAGGTCGTCGCCGGCTACGGCCGCATCCGCGTGATCGACGGAATGACCCTCCCTGCGGTGCCGCCGGGCACGGTGGTCGGGCTGCTGGGCGCCAACGGCTCGGGCAAGTCCACGCTGCTCAAGACCGTCGCCGGCCTGTTGAGCGGCCGCGGCGATCTGCGGCTCGACGCGCACGACCTGCTCCGTCTGCCCGCTGCCGCCCGCGCGCGATTGATCGGCTACCTGCCGCAGACCCTGATGCGCCCCAGTTCCCTTCTGGTCTACGAGGCGTTGCTCAGCGCCTTGCGCGCGACCTCCCCCGAGTTGACGCGGACGCAGGCGGAAACCCGCATCGCGGACGTCCTGGAGGCCATGGGCATCGCCGATCTGGGGATGCGCGCCCTTGGCGCCCTGTCCGGCGGGCAGCGACAAATGGTCGGGCTGGCACAAGTGCTGGTGCGCCGGCCGCGCCTGCTGCTGCTGGACGAGCCGACCAGCGCGCTTGATCTGCGCTGGCAGATCTCCGTGCTCGACCTCGTGCGCAAGGAGACGCGGGAGCGTGGCGCCACGGCGCTGATCGCCATCCACGACATCAATCTGGCGCTGCGCTTCTGCGACCGCATCGCCATCCTCGGCGACGGCCTGCTTGCCTCCGGCCCACCACGTGACGTCCTGACGCCGGATGTCTTGTCGCGGGCCTTTGGCGTGGCTGCGCGCATCGAGACCTGTTCACAGGGGCGGCTCATCGTCCTGACCGACGGCGTCTCAACACCCCTTGGAAAGACTGTAGGCGAGACACCATGAGCCACGACACCTTCTCCGCGACCGGCTGCGCCGAAACCGCCGCCGCCGCCCGCTATCTCGGCCAGTTGAGCAGGCACTTTGCCCACAAGATCGCCGTCAATTACCGCCCCGACGCCGCCCCTCCCGAGGCCGTGGCGCAGTTTCCGCTGGGCACCTGCCACATGCGCGCCGAGGCCGGGGAACTGACCGTTGCGGTGAACGCATCCTCGCAGGAGGGGCTGGAGCGCATCAGGCACGTTGTCGACAGCCACCTGGAACGTTTCGCTTGGCGGGAGAAACTGATCCTGCGGTGGTCGTGACCGTCCGAGCATGGCCCTCTCAGACCACGTCGTCGACCTCAGCCTGCTGAAGACGAACCGCGATTTCCGGCGCCTGATGATCGCCCGGACCGTCTCGCTCCTTGGTCTCGGGTTGCTGTCCGTGTCCGTTCCGGTGCAGGTTTACGACCTGAGCGGTTCAAGCTTCCTGGTCGGGCTCGCCATGACGCTGGACGGCTTGGGCATGTTCGTCGGGCTGCTGCTTGGCGGCGTGCTGTCGGATATTCATGACCGCCGGCGTCTCATCCTGGTCGCGCGCAGCGCGTGCGGCATCGGCTTTGCCTGCTTGGCCGTAAACAGCCTGCTGGCATCGCCGTCCCTGGCGGCGGTGCTGGTTCTTTCGGTGTGGGACGGCTTCTTCGGCGCCATCGGCATCGCCGCGCTGACGGCCGCCATGCCCGCCATCGTGGGGCGCCCTCACCTGATGCAGGCGCGAGCCCTCGGCATGCTGACCGTGCGCCTCGCAATGGTCGTGTCACCGATCGTTGGAGGCATTGTCATCGCGTCCTTGGACGTCTCCTGGAACTACACCGGCGCGGCGGTGGGCACGCTGCTGACCGTTCTCACGCTGCTCGGCCTGCCCCGGCTGAACCCACCACGGGCATCCGTTCGTCATCCGCTGCGCATGCTCGGCGAGGCCATCGGCATCCTGTCGAGCAATGCAACCCTTCTCAGCGTCGTCGCCCTCGGCACGCTGACCACCGTCACCTCGGCCATCCGGGCGCTCTTTCCCGCGCTGGCCATCGACGTCTACGGCGGCGGCGCCTTCGAGGTCGGCGTCATGGTCTCCATGGTGTCTGTGGGGGCGGCCCTCGGCGCGACGGTGAGCCGCTGGGCGTCGCGGCTGACGCGGCCGGGGCTGGTGATGGGGGTCCTCTGCCTCATCGCCTTCGCCTGCGTCACCGCGCTCGGCGTGGTTTCCACCCTGACCGGCACGCTCTTCGTTCTGATCCTCTACGGCTACACGACCTCCGTCGCGTCATTGCTCCAGTACACGATCATCCAGGGCCACACCCCGGATGCCTACCTGGGCCGCATCAACAGCCTGTGGACGGCACAGGAGGTTTCCGGCGGCAGCGCCGCATCCCTGGGCGTCGGCGCCCTGGCGAGAGTCGCCTCCCCGGCCGACGCCGTTCTGGTGGTGGGCGCGACGGCGCTGCTCCTGTGCGGCATGGCAATGGCGCTATCGGGCACGCTGCGCCGCGCGCCGTTCGACGCAGCAGACCTGGGAGACGTAACGGTGGAGACCGGCCCTAACTTTCCTCCAGGGCGAACATGAGTTCCTCGTAGCTCTTGCCCGTATCAGCCACGGCGGCGAGCAGGGCGGTGTGGGCGGCGGCCATGCCGGCCTTGGCGTCCTTGGCCTGCATCTCGATCTGGCGGATGCGGGCGTACAAGGGTTCGATGACCTCCAGGGCGCGACGGTTGGGCGGGCGACGGTTGGAGTGATACCCGATGATGCCGCCGGCCGCGTCAAAGCTCGGGGTGACGTGGGCGATCACCCAGTAGTGGTCGCCATTGCTCGACCGGTTCTTCACGTAGGCGAAAAGCTCCTTGCCGGTGCCGATCACGTCCCACAGCACCTTGAACACCGCACGCGGCATGTCGGGATGGCGGATGAGGCTGTGGGGTGCGCCGATGACGTCCTTTTCCGGATACCCGGCCATCCTCAGGAAAACGGTGTTGGCGTAGGTGATGCGGCCCCGGAGATCGGTCTTGGAGACGATGATCTCGTCGTCCCCAAAAATCCGTTCCTGCCCGGTCACGGTCATGAGTCGGCTGGACATGTCAGGCCACCTTCTGCGCTTCGTCGATGAACTGGCGGATTTCGCCGCGCAGGAAGTCGGCCTGGCGGGACAACTCGGTAGAGGCGTCCAGCACCTCGCTGGCGGCGCCCCGGCTGCCATTGGTGGCCTCGGCGACACCTCCCAGGCCGGCGGTCACCTCGGATGTGCCGGCGGCGGCGCCATCGACGCTGCGGGCGATTTCCTGCGTGGCCGCCCCCTGCTGCTCGACGGCGGTCGCGATGTTGGCGGTGGCCTTGCCGATTTCGCCCACCACATCGACAATCGACGTCACCGCCGCGACCGTCGCCTGAACGGATTGCCGGACCTCGTCCACCTGCCGGACGATATCGTCGGTGGCCCGTCCGGTCTGTGCCGCCAGTTGCTTGACCTCGTTGGCGACCACCGCGAACCCCTTGCCCGCCTCACCGGCCCGCGCCGCTTCGATGGTGGCGTTCAGGGCCAGAAGGTTGGTCTGCGCCGCGATGTCGGTAATCAGGCCGATGATCTGCCCGATCTTGTCGGCCGATGTCGCCAGGGCGTCCACCTGCGCCAGCACGGCACGCGCCCGCGTCGTCGCCTGGGCGCCAAGGTCGGAGGAGTCGGCGACCTGACGCGCGATCTGGTTGATCGAGGCGGCCAGTTCCTCCGCCGCCGAGGCCACGGTGCCGACGTTTTCCGCCGCATGGCTTGCGGCGTCGGCAACCCCGGACGCCGTCGCGTTGGTATGCTCGGCCAGCGCGCGCATGGACCCGGCCGAAGCCTGAAGCTGGGTCGCGGCCGAGGCGACCGTTTCGACCGCCGCCAGGACTTTTGTCTCGAATTCGCTGGTCACGGTGTTGAACGCTGCCACCCGGCCCTCGATGGACGATGTCGCAAGATTGGCCCGGCGGGCGGCGCCCCGGTACGCCCCGACCATGCCCTTTTCGATGATGCGGCGGAAATACTGGTTGCGGCTGGTGTATTCCATGGACGCCGCCGCCTCGCGGACAAAGGCGTCGCAGCGGTCCACCAGGTTGTTGATCTCGTCATGCAGATCCCGCCCGGTTCCGTGGGAAGAACTCATCACTACTCGAACCTCGAAGTCACCCAGGGCCACCCGTCGGCACACGTCGGTCGCAATCAGGACGTCCCGCCGCGCCCGGCGCACGAACCACAGCGCGGCGCCGACAGCGGCCAAGGCACCGACCGATGCCACCAACCCATAAACCGATGGCAGCCCCACCGCACCGGCGAGGGCTGCCACAACCGTCAGCGGCACGGCCACGGCACAGGCCATCGTCGCGCCGACAAAATCATCCTGTTTCATGCCATGCTCCTGGATGCGCGGCGCGAAATGGCAGGGCCGGCATTGATCGCTTCACGGGCGAACAGGGCGCTGCTGAACATGCCATAGCCACTGCATCTCCGTAAGATGCCTAAACATGTAAATCGTTTGCATGTTTATAGCCTATAAAAAGGTATGTCAAATGCCTCTTATGTTGCAGTGCGCCCTTGGGGTTGCGGACCCTCTCGATAAGAAGTATCTAATCTACGTCTTATGAGGCCTCCGGAGCACAGGTGCACCATGCGGCTGAGCACGTTCAGCGACTACAGCCTGCGGGTTCTCGTTTACGTCACGACACATCCCGAGAAGCGGGCGACGATTGACCAGATCGCCGAAGCCTATGGCGTATCACGCAACCATCTGATGAAGGTTGTCCAGACCCTGGGGCACCTGGAACTGGTGACCACCGTGCGCGGGCGCGGCGGCGGGCTGGTCCTCGCCCGCCCAGCGGAAACCGTGCGCCTGGGCGATGTCCTGCGGCAGACGGAAAAGGACAGCGCCATCGTCGAATGCCTCGGCCAAGGCCCCAGCACTTGCCCCCTGTGCGGGGTGTGCAACCTGACCCCCATGTTCGAGGAAGCGCGCGAAGCCTTCTTCGACACCATGAACCGATTTACCCTGGCCGACGCCGCCGCCCGTTCCGACATCCTGCGCCTGCTATTTTCCACCATAAAAGTTCTTTACTGCGGGACGGCTAAGCCGCTGATATTTCTTGGATGAACATCCGACATGAAACTGAAGATCGTTACTCATGACGCCTGAGCAGTTTTAGACGCCCTAAGAATCATACAACAAAGTATGTTACTATCTAGCGCTCTCTGTTCTTGTCGCCGACCCACCAGGACGAACGCCACCACAGGAGTTCCAGAATCGCCCGTTCCCGGCCATCGAATGGGCCGCCGCCATTGGGGCATCGAGAACCGCAACCATTATGTCCGTGATGTCTCATACGGCGAGAACAAAAGCCGCATCGGCGACAACCCCGGCATCGTGGCCCAAGCTCGCAGCTTCGCCCTCAACATCCTACGCAAAAACCGCGTCACCAACGTGGCGCAGGATATCTGGAAGGGGCGCTCTCAACCTCGATCACTTCCTGGCCTACAAGGCGATTTGATAGCGTTGAGCAGCCCTGGGAGTTGGAGCCTCCGGCAAACCAGGGGCGGTTCACTGTGGGTTCACGCCGTTCAGCTTGGCGGTCTCGATCAGGGTGTAGATCACGGCGGCGCGGTGGAATTGGGCCGGAAGCGGAAGGGCAGGTTTCGGCACACTGAATGGGGTAGATGCCGATACCAGTACAAATTCTGATCATTTTGGGGTATGCACATTTGTGGTAGTGACGGAATAGGCTAGGCAATCGCAATGAAGTGGCTGGTTCACCATATCGAGGCGCCAATAGCCTCTCGTGTTGCCGCAGCCTTCGGCATCAAAGCATGAGAAGAGTCTGCATCGCCGTAGGCGTCTCGCGTGCAGAGGGACTCGCTCCACTTCGCGCGGCAGCGACCGCCGCCGAGGAAGTAGGGCAATGGGCGGAGTCCACTGGCTTCGCCCGCAAGGAGGACATCTGCGTCCTCACCGACCGGACGGAACCAGTTACGATCAATCGCATTAAGCAAGCCTTTCAGCAATTGCTTCCAATGGGGAAACAGACCGACGCACTGCTTCTCCATTTCGCGGGGCACGGCCTGCGCGAGGACAATACCCGTACCTTATGGCTCCCCACGGATTGGCGGACAGAGCTGCGAGCGATTGCGGTCGAGCGCCTTAAGAACCGGCTTTCCGATTTCGGTATCGCCAATGTCACCATCATCTCCGACGCCTGCAAGGCGCTGGCGAACGACAAGGACACCTCCGATCTGACACCAGATGGCGTTTTGGGCGCAGGCACCAGCGCTGGGAAAAGACCCGTTTTCGATCGCTACGATGCCGTCCATGACGTGGAAGCGGCCTTCATGATCCCAGGGCCGACCCCGGCTGAATCGCGATGCCTTTTCTCCGGCGCGCTGATTGAAGCTCTGTGGGGGGCGACCACGGCACTCGACCCGCACCATCCAGGCAAGGTGACACCGGGCTCGCTTGCCGATTATCTCTGCTCACGCGTCAGCGAGCTATGCACGACCTACCAGTTGAACTGCGAGCCCCAGTGCCTTCCCGGTCGACCACCGGATCATCTCATTTATTTTGATCAGGCGCAGGTGAATGCTGATCTCGTCTCGCCTCTGCCAGCTTGGCCCGAGCCGCCGGATGCCGTTGGCACCACGTCCCCGCCGCGTGTCGTGAAAAAGGATGCTTTCGATCAAGTTGAAGGTGACACTGAGCCGGTAATTTGGCTAAGAGGCTTGGCGCGCGCCAATCTTGAGCGAAGCCGTGTCGACCAAGCCAAGGCTATGCGGCGAAAGGCGGCTTCCACCGCATTTAATGTCGATCGGGTGCCGTACTCCAACGAGGCGAACCTGCTGTTCGGTGGCGGGCTAGCCACGGCGATATGGTCGACCCGACCGATACGCCGCGTTGCTGATGACCGATGGCTCGTCGATCTACGGGGAGGCGCTCAGCAGGTAGTTGCAGAATATGATGACGGCGTGTTCGTCCCTATCCTGGTTTACCGCCATTTAACAACTATCGCTGCCCGCGACGGGCGCGGCACAAATGGCTGGCTTGTTTCGCCCGGCGCCGACCACCGGTTGATGTACGATGAAATTGAAATCCTGTTGAGGATGCAGTCGGGCGACCTGCCGCCTTCCGAAGTGGACAACCTCGTAGCGCGATTGCGGACGGGCAAGCACATCAACCCCATGATCGGCGCCATCTGTGCCTACCTGTACGACTATGTCGGAGACCTCGATAGTATCCGCCGAATGGCGTTCTTCTATACTAGGTACGGACAGCCCATTCCGTATGATATAGTGCTCATGGGGGAACTGCGAATCCACACCCGTCAGGATTCGAACAACTTTGCTCACGTTCCCCCAGTCGAGCCGCGGCCATTCCCCGCGAACCCTCATCTTCCAGATTTCGTCACGCGCGCAACCCCTGCGGCGCGCGGTAAAATCGGCGGCGCTTGCCCGTGGTTGCGGAAGGGATGGGACTTTGTCGATGCGCTGACTGATCGTGAGAAGCCGCTCGCTTACAGCCTCGCCGACATTCGCAAGCATCTTCTACCCGAGACCTTCACATCTCTTAACCAAGACGGCGGCCGGATGCTGACTGAACTTTGGGGAATGAAGCGATGGTAACAAAACTTGTACTGATTCATGGCATTGCGCAGCAGGACTATACTGAAGAGCAGTTGCTCGGCATTTGGACTGATCATCTGCTTGACAATGGCCTTGATGCGGAAAAGCTCCATTCAACCTCGCCGCAGATGGCCTATTATGGTGACCACCTTTACAAGTGGGCGAAAGGCGGGCCGCAGGGTGCCGTCGCCATGGGACCAACGGTACCAGATGCCGAAATCGACTTTCTTTCAAAGGCGCTCGATGAAATCGCCAGGGCCAATGCCTTCGACGAGGATGAAATCGAGACACTCGCGTCTCAGGCCGCGATCGCCGAGGGCGCCAAAGCGATTGGACAAAGTAGCTGGGTCGGGCGCCGCGCCGTCGCCATCGTCAGCCTGCTCGAGCGCATCTCGCCGCTACGCGGACGTATGGCCGCCAAGGTCATAAGGCAAGCCTATGTCTATCTCGCCAACAAGAATGCACGTGCCGATATCGCCAATCTTGTCCGTCCACGCCTTGGCACGGGCAATACCGTGATCATCGCGCATTCGCTCGGAACGGTCGTAGCTTTCAACCTTCTGCGCGATTTGGCCGCCAAGGGGGCGGATATCCAGGTTCCCTTGTTCGTGACAGTCGGCTCGCCGCTCGCCATCACTGAGGTCCAGCGATGGGTTGGAGGCACATTCGCGGTGCCATCCAACGTCAAGACATGGATGAATTTTTACGACAAGGGCGATCCCGTTACGTTGGGGCGCCCACTTGGATCAAATTTCGCCAATGGCATTGTCGATACGATCGTCAACAACAACACGAGCAATAGCCACAGCATCGGAGGCTATCTGGATGACAAGGCCCTCATCGACTCGCTTAATGTTGTCCTTTGAGAACAGAGATGTGCCCGGTCTTGCGGAAATTGCCGCATCTTGACCAACCAAGCTCCGGCAGGGCGAGGTCCACGATATTGGCGCTCACTGATTGACGTACGGCGAATTGTGTACAAACCTAGTTTCAACAATTAATTTCAGGCGACTACCGATATGAGCGAAGAAATACTCCTGCAGTTTCTGGAAATCGGCGTCGTCAATGTCGGTTCCGATGACAGCAAGCTTGAGAAGCTGCGTGACACAGCGAAGGACTTGGCAGCGTCCCTCAAGAAGGCACCTGCGAAAACCGTCAGGTGGACCTTAGTCGCCGTTGATCCCGAGGTATCTGCCGACGATCCGGTGATTTCGGATACCTGGGCAACCCTGAAGAAGAACTGGGCAACGGTTGCCAACAGCTACCAGAGCATACCCATCTCTCTTCTGCGCGCCACCTTGCTCGATGCCCTGGTGCAGGCGGCGTCCACGGACGAGGCAATCGCCGTGGCATTTACGAACAGTGCGCGCAACATGTTGCCACACATGCCGCTTGGAAGCGAGGGGCCGGTCTGGCTGAAGGCCATCGAGCAGATAGAGGATCTGGTAGACGCCCGAGCTGAAGCAGAATGGATGACGCCCGAGCTTATCAAGCTTGCCTCAATGCATTATGAGGCGCCTGCTGACATCAGCATCGGCGGGAAAACTTTGGTCACCAACCGTGACGTGCTGAAATCGCAAATACTCGCCGCGGCGGGACCTAATGGCGACGATCCCAACCCCTACGTGGCGAGTCAACAATTCCAATCCTGGTCCAAGGAATTCGGGACTCGCATGACAACCGCCGTGGCGGACAGCATCGACGCGGTCGCTAAGGCGAACAAGATCGCCCCTGTGGATCTTTCGCCCCCCTTGCAGCAGCTTGCCTCCACCGTCGAAGACTATGTGAGCGAGGCGCTCAAGGCGTTCAGTGGCGCCACTGCAGGCCTCCAACGGCGAACCAATCTCCTTTGGTGGAAGGAGGCGCTATACTCTTCGAGCACAAGAACAAGCTACCGCGCGATGGATCCGTTCACCGCAGCCTCGGTCATGGCGCTCGATCTGTTTGTCCAGGTGCCCATCTTCTCGCCCGCGAGCGTCTCGGCGTTCCTTAATGAGGCGATCCTGCTACTGCCCAAGGCATCCTCGTCAGACGCCCTCGACCTACCCGTGATTGTCGAGGGCCTCCTGCGAGATCCGCTGACCGCGTCGCTCCGCGAGGCGGCTCAAAAGCTCGAGCCCTCTTGGGAAGGACGAGGGCCATTGCTCGCAATTCTGGGCCATCTATCGCACGAAACGCTGGGCGGCCTTTCCTTTCGAAAAGCGACCGGCTTTGACAATCAGGTCCGCATGCGGCCTGACGTTTGGGGTGCACATATCTTCCGGGAATTGCAGGCCGCCCGTGCGATCCAGCCCAATGCCGCCAAACGCAGTCGAAGCAAAGGCTGAGTCATGGACGGATGCTCCGAGGGAACATGCTTTGCACCCGATACGGCCTGCGCGCTTGGCAATCCCAATCATCGCACATGTCTCCGCTGGAAGGGCGGCAACGAGGTGCCGTCGGCCGGTCCGGGAGATGACGAGCAGGTTCTCCTGCCTTGGACGGGACAGACTTTAGGGCTTGCGGACCTAAGCTTCATCACTGGCCGGGGGAAGCCTCTTGTCGTCGCTATTGCGGGACCAGAAAGCGCGGGGAAAACCACCGTGTTGGCAAGCTGGTATCTGTTGATGGGCCGCGGCAGGCTTCTGGGAGCCGACGCTAAGTTCAGTGGCTCATATTCGCTCGCCGGATGGGAGGGGATTGCTGCCTCGCTTTGTTGGGGCCCCGGCCACCCCCCAAGCTTTCCGGCCCATACCAGCAGCCGTGACGCGCGCGCACCGGGCCTCCTTCATATGACAGTTCGCGTAAGCCCGGAACGAACGCGCGACCTTCTCTTCGCCGACGCACCCGGTGCCTGGTTTCAGAAGTGGGCGGTAAACGCCGATGCCCCTGAAGCCGAAGGCGCCCGCTGGCTGGCGCGACACGCCGATGTCTTTCTTATTGCGGCGGACCGGGAGGCTCTAGCCGGTCCGAAGCTCGGCCAGGCCCGCAACAGCTTCCAGCTTCTCGCCAAGCGTATCGCCGCCGAGCGCCGGAACCGGCCGGTGGCGCTTCTTTGGACCAAGGGCGACGTCGCGGTAGATCCGGCAATGGAAGCGGTCATCCGTTCGGCCGTCCTGGAGGAAATGCCCGACGCCGAACAATTCACCACGAGCGTCTTTAGCGCGGACGGCGAGGGCGAAGCGGCGGATGGCTTTGTCTCGGTCTTCCAGTGGCTCTTGCACGCTCGCCGGTCCGGGGCGCGCGGCATCCGCGAACCTGGCACCACCACAGATCCTCTGTTTCTTCTTGGGCGGAGGTAGGACAATGCCCTCACTGCAGCGTTCCGTGCTCCTGCTTGGCGAATCCAATGTCGGTAAAACCCATTATGGCGCCCAGCTCCTCAAGCGCCTGATCGTGGGTCGTTCCTCCCTCAAGATGGATGGCCAAGCCACCAACCTTAGGCCGTTCGAGCAGGCGATGGAGAGCCTCGCAGACGGCTGCGCAACGGGCCACACTCCCGCGGGCGCATATGAAGAAAGCGTCTGGCCGGTCGTCGATGAACAGGGCCAACAAGCGCAGCTCATCTGGCCCGACTATGGCGGTGAGCAGATCAAGAATCTCATTTCCGATCATCGGATCGCGGCGCCTTGGCGTGATCGGGTCGATGCGGCAACAGACTGGATCCTCCTCGTGCGCCTTCACATTCTTAAAGGCGACGTGGATATTTTCTCGCGGCCCCTGGCGGATCTCGGGAAGACGGCAGCCGCGTCGGCATCGCACCGCCCCTCCGATCAGGCGCGACTCATCGAGCTGCTACAGATGCTACTCCATATCAGTCCGGCATCACGCGACCAGCCAATCGACCTTCCATCCTTGACGATCCTTCTAAGCTGCTGGGACGAAGTGGAATCGAAGATGGAACCGCACGCGGCCTTGAGAGCCAGCCTGCCCATGTTCTGCGACTTCGTAGAAAGCGTCTGGGCACACCCCGTGATCATGGGCTTGTCGGCCCTGGAACGGTCGCTGGCCCAAGATAAGTCTGATCAGGACTACGCCATCCGCGGTCCGGAGGCCTTCGGATATATCATCCGGCCGGACGGTACGAGCGACCCTGACATCACGTGGCCCATCACCAACCTTCTTTCAGCAGCCTGAATCACGATGAGGGTCGATTGCGCCGTCTACGGAGAGGTCAACAACGGCCATGCGCTACGCGCTGCAAGCTCCGACACTGACTTTGCTCGAAGCATATCAGGCCGTTTTGATCTCCCTTCCACGCCGCCGCCCGGCGTTTCTTGGTCGCCGTCTATCAGCGGATTTCCCGCCCATGGCCGATATGTGCTCGGTCGAACTTTTCTCGACACCAGTGCACCGCGCGGAAATATGGTGCGTGCCCATGTGCTCTTCGTCCAGCTCGACGATATCCAGCATTTCCGCTCGCTCTCTCGCCTCATCGACCGGCTCGCCTCGCGGATTGAGGACATACCCGATCCCTCGCGCTTCGAGCTAGAAGACGATGCCGAGGAAACGGCTTGTGCCGGGATTGAGGACCTTGTCGCCCTCCTTGTTGCGCGCACGCGTAGGCCGATCGTGCAGTTGGGAAACGAGGGTATGGAGCAGCATGTCGCCGCGCTTTGGCACTCGCTCTGGCCAAGCATGCGCCGGACATTCGCCTTCCGCATGAGCTTCGGGCCCGACGATATCGTGGACAATCCTGCTCCCGCAATTGTCTGCACGCCGCCTTCGCTGGTCGCCCGGTGGCATGGCTACCCTATCGTCGGTCAGGCGAGCGCGGAAGTGACGTCGGCCGCCAAGATCCTCGCGGGCGAAACCGATAAACGTCCGGTCGCGGACTTCGCCGCTCGTTTAGGGTATGGCGACATCACGCTCCTGTCTTTCCCAAGGCTGGTCCAGGCGTACGATCTGGTAGCGGCGGGGCCGAGTTTCGATACGCTCGCACCCGGCATGCGACTGGTCAACTTCCTCTCGGCAGCGCCGGAAACGGGCAGGACTTTCAAAGCTGAATTGGTCAGCCTTTTTGCCGATTTGATCGCCACCGCCACGCCAGAGCAGATCATGAGCCTGCGCAACTTCTCCCTGCCGGCTTTTCCTCTTCAATCGGTTTGGAACGCGACGGCAGGCTGGATGGAGGCGCACAAACTGAGCGGCGGGTCGCTAGATGACCTCGTCCCGATCATCTCGACTAGCCATGCCCCGGACGAAGCCATTGCTGAATGGCGATGCGCAATCGTGCAAGGGGGACGTGCTTTGGCTGCGCGCAAACCCAAGGAGTATGCCCGCGCCTTTTGGACATGGCTCACGTGCCGTCCTGACCTTCTTCCCGCGATTCTCAACCTGACGCCCTCGAGGTCTGACCTTGAGCCCGCTCTCCTGGGCGAGATCCCTGAAAAATTGGAGTTCGACAGCGGCGCACTTCGTGCCGAGTTGGCTGCACGCAACTGGCTCACCCTTCATGGTGCCACACTTGCGGTAAGCTTGCCGCCCCCCGATGCGATACGCGCACAACTTAGCATCGACACGGCGCCGGCCTTTGTCGATGGACTAAAAGCTGCTCTTGCGCAAGCAAAGCCGTCAGAGCGCGTGGCGATTGCCGCGCACCATGATGACGCGCGTCTTGACGCGATAGCTGGCGCGGAAATTGCCGCCAATCATCGGCTGCTGCACACGATGGACATGAACGCCAAGTCCACGCAGCGGCTTTGGGCCGCCGCCATCGAGAACGACCCCAAGAGCTGGCAAGCTCCGGTTGCCCCCCAGATCAGCCGGAACGCCGTACTTATAAACCATTTTGATGGCGGTCCTGCCTTTACGCCACTTATCGAGGCCCTTGCCAAAACGCCGTTGGCCGATTTGAGCGATTTCCACCGCCGGGCAGAGTTATGGGATCGCCCCGACGCTCCCGAGGCGTTCCTCGGCGCCACGGCCAAGGGATGGCTCGCACGCGCAGGCGCGGGAAACGCCGAGCCACTTGATCCACGGCTCGCGCGTGCCGTCCTTGAACCACAGCATCTTGATCCCAGCCTGGGAGGCGATTTGGGTGCGGCGCTCAATATCATCGCATCGCTTGAGAACCTCTCCGAGGACCGCGTCCTTCAATGGTTCAACGCGCCCCCTGCTTCAGCATCTTCTTTCACTCATCTTCAGGCGGAACAGCTGGGGAGTATTATCCTGAAGCGTCGCTGGTTGACGTTACTGAATCGCGTGGTGGATCGCGCCCACGCTCAGCCTGCTCTTAAGGCGACCGTGCGGATATGCGCCGCGATGCTCCCGACGTACTCGCGTTGGCTGCTAAATCTAAGCCCCGTGAGCGCCGACGAGAAATGGGATGGGCTAGCTGCACTTGCAGCCGAGCTCTACCCAGAGGGCCCCGAGCAGCGCGACCTCTGGGAGCGATCCGGGGGAAAGGATTCCGATCTCCTGCGGCGGGTGACCGGTGCGGAAATGTGGCGTAGTGCGTTGCGCCTCGTTCGCAACGGCAGTGGTCCCAGCGTGAAAAGGCTGCTCGCAGAGATGCGAACGGATTATGGAAACAATCCTGATCTTCGAATTATTGCAGCAGATCAGGATATTACGTCCGGCACTCGCCGTTTGTGGGGGTGGGGGTGGCCATGACCACTTCTTCTTTCCCCCACGCCCATGCACTGCTCGTTGCAATCGCGGACTATAATGAGGCCCGCCGGCTGCCACAGGCCGTGATTCATGATGCCCAGGATGTTGCAGCGCTTCTGCGCTCGCCAGCGGCGTGCGGCTATGACCCGGCAAAGGTGCACGTTCTGCTGAACGCCGAAGCCACAAGGACCGCGATTCTCGCCGAGCTCGATCGTCTCGCCCAGGAGGTCGTACCCAGCGATACGGTGTGTATCTATTTTTCGTGCCATGGCTGGCGACATAGGGACAGCGAGGACAGCTCTCTTTTGCCAGTGGACGCCACGCGTGCCGACTTAGACCAAAGCGCCATCCCGGCCCCGCTCTTATCTCATAAACTCCACGCGATCAAGGCGGCGCGGCTGATGGTTTTCATTGATGCATGCCATGCTGGCGGTGCTGGAACCATCAAGGATGGGTTCGGCGGGGAAGAGGAAAACCAGGGATTCTCCTCGAAGTCGGTCGACATCCTGGCAGCCGGTGGCGGTCGCGCGATCATCGCCTCATCTCGCGCCGAGGAAACCTCGCTTATCATGCCCGGTGCGCGAAATAGCGCCTTCACGACCGCACTGATCGAAGGGCTTAAAGGCGCAGCCGACTTCCACCGCGAGGGCACTGTCAAGTTGTTCAGCCTCCACGAATATATTTCCGACCGAGTACCTGCGCTGACGACCGAGCGCCAACACCCCGTCTTACGTACCAAGCTTGAGAAAAACTTCCCGATCGCCCTCAGTCCGGGAAGTTACGTGGCCTCGAAAGAGGTGGCCCCGTTTGTTCGGACAGTTTGGCGGCTGAGTTAAGCTGGTCCCCAGGTCATTGTCATGCCGCCAGCGCGGTGATCGGCACCGTCTCCGAGGCATGCCCCGGAGACGGTGCCGGCGCGATTTGATGATAGGCCTCGTTGGGCGTCTGTCCAGTCAGGGCTGAGTGGGGACGCCTGGTGTTGTAGTAGCGGATCCAGCGCTCCAGTCCGGCCCGCAATTCGGAGCCGGTTTCAAAGGCGTGGAGGTAGACGCATTCGTATTTCAGGGACCGCCACAGGCGTTCGATAAAGACGTTGTCCATCCAGCGGCCTCGACCGTCCATGCTGATGCGCACGCCGGCCTCCCGTAGGACCTCCGTGAAGCGGGGGCTGGTAAACTGGCTGCCTTGGTCCGTGTTGAAGATCTCCGGCGCCCCGAAGGCGGTCAGGGCCTCCTCCAGCGCCTCGATGCAGAAGTCGGCCTCCATGGTATTGGAGACCCGCCACGACAGCACCTTCCTGGTGGCCCA
>LAEA01000195.1 GCA_000961745.1 Rhodospirillaceae bacterium BRH_c57
GCCCCGTTCCACATGGCCCGCACCGAGACCACCTTCGACCAATGGGCCGCCTGCGTCGCCGCCCAAGCCTGCCGTGGCGGCCAGCACGACCACGGCTGGGGGCGCGGCAGCCGCCCGGTCATCAACGTCACCCACACCGACGCCGAAGCCTACGCCGCATGGCTGTCGGGAGTGACCGGCGAACGCTACCGCCTGCCGACCGAAGACGAATGGGAATGGGCGGCGCGCGGCGGAACCACGACCAAGTGGTGGTGGGGCGATACGGTCGGCCAAGGCCACGCCAACTGCCGCAAATGCGGCACCGAATGGAGCGGCAGAATGTCCGCCCCGGTGGCCTCCCTGCCCGCCAACCCGTTCGGCCTGCACGACATGGCCGGCAATGTGTGGGAATGGGTCGCCGATTGCTGGCACCAGGACCGCGCCGCTGCGCCCACCGCCCGCGACTGCACCCGCCGCGTCACCAAAGGCGGCGCCTGGTACTACATCCCCAGCCAATCCAAACCCACCACCCGAGTCGGCAGCCCAACGGGGCTGTGGAGCTATACGGTGGGGTTCCGGGTGGTGCGGGAGTGAGGTCCAAGCAAGGCTCCACCTGACCATAGGTGCTACTTTTTGGAAGAGTTGGGCTCTGCCCAAACCCGCAAAGGGCCACGGGCCCTTTGATCCCACTCGGTTTTCTGCACCTTCACTTGCGCCGCAAGCAGACAAGGCCTCAGCATCTACTGCGCTGCGCGCGGCTTTCTTCATATTATACCAAGCGCCAAATAATCTGACTCGTGGTCCCTTTTGAAAGGTGGGCTGCCGCCCACGCCCGCTCGGGGTAAACCCCGAACCCCTTTCTTTTCTTCAAGAAAAACAAGGAGGTCTGGAGCTTGCTCCAGCCGGGTTCGGGCGGGAGCCCGTTCGCGCCAGCGGAAAGCTAAAGGTCATTGCTAATGGCCGTTGGTATTATTTCATGAGGTCCAGGAGGCAAGCCTCCTGGCGGGTGCGGGCAGAGCCCGACTTCCCCTTCAATCCTACGCCACCCCCTGCTCCACCTTGGCCTTTTCATACGTTTCCATCGCCTCCATCCAGGCCGCTTCGGCGGCGGCGATGGATTTGGCCAGGGTGGCGATGTCTTTTTGCAGGGCGGCGACTTTTTCCGGCGGGGCGTTGTAGAGTGCCGGGTCGGCCAGTTCGGCTTCGGCGGCTGCGTGCCGCGCGGTCAGGGTTTCGACCTTCTTTTCCGCCGCCTCGGCCAGCTTTTTCAGGGGCGCTACGCGCTGGCGGGCTTCGGCGGCAGCGCGGCGGTCGTCCTTGCGGTTGCTGTTCGAGCCTGCCTTCCCGTCGGGCTTGGCCTCGGCCTTGGCGTCCTTCCGGGCGGTGCGCGCCTGATCGAGCAGCCAGCGACGGTAGTCGGCCATATCGCCGTCGAACGGCGCGACGGTGCCGTCGGACACCAGCCACAGGCGGTCGGCGGTGGCCTCGATCAGGTGCGGATCGTGCGAGATGATGACCACGGCGCCGTCGAACGCGTTCAGCGCCGACATCAGCGCCTCGCGGGTGTCGATATCCAGATGGTTGGTCGGCTCGTCGAGAACCATCAGGTGCGGCTGTTCGCGGCACATCAGGGCGATCAGCAGGCGGGCCTTTTCGCCGCCCGACAGCTTGCCGACCTTGGTGTTGGCGTGCTCGACCCCGAAGCCGAACCGGCCGAGATGGGCGCGCACCTTGGATTCCGGCGGGTTGCCCAGGGCGCGGGCCATGTGGCCGAGCGGCGTGTCGTCCATGTTCAGTTCGTCGGTCTGGTGCTGGGCGAAATACCCCACCCGCAGCTTGCCGGACTTGTGGATGGACCCTTCCATGAGGTCCAGGCGGCCGGTAATCAGCTTGGCCAGCGTCGATTTGCCGTTGCCGTTAGCGCCCAGCAGGGCGATGCGGTCGTCCATGTCGATGCGGAAGGTCAGATTGCGCAACACGGGCTTGCCGTCATAGCCCAGCACGCCGCCCTCGACCGAGAGCACCGGCGGTGACAACGGTTCGGGATCGGGGAAGTCCAGGGTAAACGCGCGGTCCTCGACCACGTTGACCACGGTTTCCATGCGTTCGAGCATCTTGACGCGGCTTTGCGCCTGACGGGCCTTGGACGCCTTGGCCTTGAAGCGGTCGATAAACGACTCGATCTTCTTGCGCTGCTCCATTTGCTTGGAATAGGCCTTGGACTGAAGGTCCATCTTCTCGCGCCGCGTCTTGACGAAGGCGTCGTAGTTGCCGCCGTAAGCAACCAGCTTGTTGCCCTCAAGATGCACGATGCGGGTGGCCACGGTGTTGAGCAGTTCGCGGTCGTGGCTGACCACGATCAGGGTACCGGGATAGCTGGCCAGATGACTTTCCAGCCAAATGGTCGCCTCAAGGTCCAGGTGGTTGGTCGGCTCGTCCAACAGCAACAGGTCAGCACGCGAGAACAGCGCGGCGGCCAAGGCCACGCGCATCCGCCAACCGCCGGAATACTCGCCGACCGCGCGGCCATGGTCCTCGGCCGGAAAGCCCAGACCGGACAGGATGGCGGCGGCGCGGGCCGGCGCGGCATGGGCGCCGATGGAGTTCAGGCGCTCGTGGATCTCGCCCATGTGCAGGGCGTCGGGCTCGGCCTCCAGCTCAGCCAGCAGGGCGGCGCGCTCGGTGTCGGCGGCCAGCACCGTGTCCACCAGCGAGGTGCTGCCCTCGGGCGCTTCCTGCTTGAGGTGGCCGATGCGGGCGCGCGGCCGCACGGCGATGTCGCCCCCATCCATGGGCAGGTCGCCCAGGATAAGCTTGAGCAGCGTCGATTTGCCCGTCCCGTTGCGGCCAACAAGGCCGACACGGGAATTGGCGGGGATGTGAACGGTGGCGCCGTCAAAAATAAGGCGGCCACCGATGCGATAGACGAGATCGTTGATGTGAAGCATGGACGCGTCTTAGCACAGCCGGGCGCGGGCGTGAACCGGGCAAGAAGCGGGCACGGGGCCGGTAGCGGAGTGCGCTTGCGAAAAGGCCGGTTGTCACGGACCCGCAGTGAGGATATAAGGCCCGACCATTGCGACCGGCCTGCAGCGCAGACCGACTCCAAGGCAGACCGACTCCGGGCTTCCCGGATATGCGGAGGCCTGGGCCGGACGCCCATTACGCAAGTTAGAGGGATATGACATGGCCGTCGAACGCACGCTTTCGATCATCAAGCCGGATGCTACCCGCCGCAATCTGACCGGCAAGATCAACGCCCGCTTCGAAGAAGCCGGTCTGCGCATCGTCGCGCAGAAGCGTCTTCGCCTGACCAAGGAACAGGCCGAGGGCTTCTATGACGTCCACCGCGAGCGCTCGTTCTTCGGCGAGCTGGTCGATTTCATGATCTCCGGCCCGGTCGTGGCCCAGGTCCTGGAAGGCGAAGGCGCCGTCCTGAAGAACCGTGAGATCATGGGCGCCACCAACCCGGCCAACGCCGATCCGGGCACCATCCGCGCCGACTTCGCCGAATCCATCGAAGCCAACTCCGTGCATGGCTCCGACTCGGCCGAGAACGCCGCCCGCGAAATCTCGTTCTTCTTCTCCGAAATCGAGATCGCCGGCTAATCCAGCCGCCGGGTTCCGGTGTTACGAAAGGCCACGCTCCGCAAGGGGCGTGGCCTTTTTCGTGGTTGAAGGAAAAAGAAGTGAAGGAAGTAGGTGAACCACAGAGGACACAGAGTCAGAAGAGAAGGCACAGAGAGAGTGGAGAAGATTGGCACCGCAGGCAGATAATCCCGGAGATCTTACTGCGCTGCGTGCCTACCCCTGACCTCTCTCTCTTCTCTGCGTCCTCTGTGTCCTCTGTGGTTCACCCACTTCCTTCCCCCACTTCCTTCCCCTACCGCCCCGCCATGAAGTCTGCGAAGTCTGGCACCCGCAACGGCCGGGATATCCAGTAGCCCTGGAGGTAGTGGCAGCCCCGGTCGCGCAGGAAGGCGGCCTGGTCCTCGGTTTCGACGCCCTCGGCCACGACGGAGAAACCCAGGTTGTGGGCCAGGGTGATGATGGTGCTGGCGATGGCGGCATCCTTGGCGGAGGCCACGACGTCGCGCACGAAGGACTGGTCGATCTTGAGGGTGTCGATCGGCATGGTCTTGAGATAGTTCAGCGACGAATACCCCGTCCCGAAGTCGTCGATGGACAGCGTCACGCCCATGTCCTTGAGGGTGTGCAGCATGTTCAGGGCACGTTCCACGTCGTCGGACATGGCCGTCTCGGTGATTTCCAGGTCGAGGCGGGCGGGGTCGATGCCCGTCTCGTCCAGAGCCGCCTGGACCGTGGCGGCAAAGGTCGGATCGGTGAACTGCAACGCCGAGACGTTGACCGACACGCTCGCCAGATCAAAACCTCTGGCCCGCCACCGGCCAAGCTGGCGGCACGCCGTACGCAAAACCCACCGGCCGATGGACAGGATGAGGCCGGTCTCCTCGGCCAGCGGAATGAAGTTGGCCGGGCTGATCATGCCGTGGATGGGATGGCGCCAACGCACCAAGGCTTCTGCGCCGACCAGCTTGAGGGTGGTGGCATCAACCTTGGGCTGGTAGTGCAGTTCCAGTTCGCCGCGCGCCGCTGCCAGCCGCAAGTCGTTTTCCAGGTTGACCAACTCGGCGCTGCGCCGGCCCATGGATGGCGTGTAAACCGCATAGCGCCGTTCGCCGCCTTTCTTGGCGTGGTACATGGCGGCATCGGCGCAGCGCAGCACATCTTCCACCTGGGCGGCGTCGTCGGGGAAATAGGTAATGCCGATGGACGGGATGCAGAACTGCTCCGATCCGGTCAGGCTGAACGGCTCGGACATGTTGTAGAGCACTTTTTCGGCCACGTAAGTGCCGATGTTGCCCGGCCCGCAGTCGGGCACCAGGATGACGAACTCATCGCCGCCCAAGCGCCCCACGGTGTCGGTCGGCCGCACGCAATGGCGCAGGCGGCGGGCCACCAGCCGCAACAATTCGTCACCGGCGGCATGGCCGAGGGTGTCGTTGACCGCCTTGAAACGGTCGAGGTCGAGGAACAGAACGCAGCCACGGCGACCGTGATCGTGCGCGGCAGCCAGCGCGGCCTCCATCCGGTCAAGCACGAGGCGACGGTTGGGCAGCCGGGTCAGGGTGTCAAAGAAGGCGTGGAAGCGAATGTGCTCCTCGTCCTGCTTGCGCCGCGACACGTCGGCCACCTTGACCACGCTGTGGGTCAGGCTGCCGTCGGGGGCGCGCACCGGGGTAATCGAGATTTCGGCCGGAAATGCCGTGCCGTCGGCGCGGGCGGCCATCATTTCGCCGCTCCACCAGCCATGCTCGCGCACCGCCGCCAACGCGCGGGCCATGAAGTCCTTTTCGTGCAGGCCATCGGCGACCAGACGCAGGGGCTTGCCCTTCAGATCCTCCCCCTTGGCCTCGGTCAAGGTCATGAAGGCCGGGTTCACGGCCTGCACGTCGCCGGCCTCGTCCAGCAGCACGATGCCCTCCGCGACACTCTCGAACACCTTGGCCAGCAGGCGGATTTCCTCCTCGGACCGCTTGCGGTCGGTGATGTCCTCGACTGTACCTTCGTAGTAGCGGATGGCGCCGGCAGCATCCCGCACGCAGCGGGCATTCTCGGTTATGCAAATGATGGCGCCGTCGCGACGATAAATTCTCGCCTCGAAATCCCTCACCAGGCCGTCCGTCTCCAGGATCGTCTTGAAACGGTCGCGGGACTCGGCATCGACGTAAAGTTGCCCCGCAATATCAGTGAGTTCGTTAATCAGCGCATCCGGGCTGGGGTAGCCGTAGATGCGCGCCAAGGCTTGGTTGACGCGCAGATAGCCCCCATCAGGTGTGGTCTGATAGATCCCCTCCTGCGCGTTTTCAAAGATGCTGCGGTACTGCGCCTCGGAATCCCGCAGGCGTGCCAACTGGGCAGCCAGCAGGGCTTCTGAAAATGGCCGTTCAGCATATGGCCCGGCGGCGCTCACTAGAGCATACTCCCAAAGATGATTTCAGGGAGGCATCTTACGGCGGCGTGGCACCGCAGTGCAACGCGTCGCTCACTCCCCGTTGGCGGGCCGTGCGAAATCCTCTACAACTGTAGGGGAGAACCAGTGGAAAGGGCATCTGATGGCGCTACTGACCTGGAGGGACCAACTGAGCGTGGGCTCTTCCGAGATCGACGATGATCACAAGAACTTGATCGGCTTCGTCAACGCGCTGCACGACGCCGTGACCGCCTCGGAAAGCGAGAAGGTGGTCGGCGCCATCATGCTGCAACTCATAGAGTACACGCGCGATCATTTCGCGCGCGAAGAAAAGGTCATGCAGGCGGCTGGCTACCCGGATTTCCCCCGCCACAAAAAATTGCACGACGCTCTGACCCGGCAGGTGCTGGTGTTCGCCCAGAACTATCTGCGCAACCCGACCGTCCAGGTGAAGCGCGAACTGATCGACTTCCTGGCCAAATGGTTGGTCGAGCACATCATCAAGGAAGACCGCCGCATCGGGGAGTACATGCGCGGCAAGAAGGTCTGGCTGTAAACAGGGTGAAGAAGCCGCGCGCAGCCCATAAGGTAAAGCGGCGTGCTTTTAATGTGCACCGCTGGTCCGTTGTCGCGGATGGCTGCCGCCAGCCTGGAGGCATCTCCAGGCCTCCCTTGTTTTCTTGAGGAAGAAAAAGGGGTTTGGGGCTTGCCCCAAGCGAGTTGGCCGGCAGCCCAAAATGCACGGGAACAGGTCGTGCTTCATATCATAAGAAAACCGCTGTAGCGCAGCCGATGCCGCACGGTTTTCCAGCGGCTTATCCACAGCGACCGGGCCGCCGAAAGGCGCAGATCAGACATGCACTAAAACCACCGGTGGACAAACAGTCCCCAGTGATTGAAACAACACCGAAAATGAAGCCGTAGCCGCCCTGCCTGCTCCTTATCCTGGCTCACCCCAAGAGTAAGCCAATACGTGACCATGAGGCCGCGTCAGGACGAACACGGATGGACAGGGCCTGCGCGCCGGACACGCGGCAACCATGGTAGCGGCGCTACGGGTCCGGCAACGACAGGATGGTCTATTCGGACTTGTTGGCCGTCAGGATGACAATGATCACCAGAAGGCTGGCGGTCAGGAACAGCCCGAGCATGATAGCGCCCTGCGCGACACCCAGCGCCAGGCCGGACGACTGCGCGAAGGCGCCGGCAACGTAGACGCCGACATAAGCCAGCAGGCCAACCAGGCCGATAAGGACGACACCCAGGGTTTTACCGGTCACAGACATGGGCTTCTCTCTCCTGAACCATACCGGCAGCGCGCTCGGCGAAGGGCGGCGCGCTCCGGTCCCCCAAAAAACCACATAGCGAGAGGTGATATCGCAAGCTTTCGAACCTGTCCAGCCCAACCGTCACCAAGTTGGAAGAACTCGAAAGTGCAGCCGCCCTGACGGCATCACAGATGCCGGCTGACCGGACCTCGGACACCTAGCCCAGGACCAGGCGGAGGGGCTTGTTCATGACGGCCAGGGCCTCGGCCAGCTTTCCGCTCTGCCGCACCTTCTTGGCACCTTCGTGAACAGCGTAAAGCGCCTTGCCGCCCTGTAGGCGCTTGGTGATGGTGAACAGCGGAGTCTCGTGGGCGTGGCGGAACACCGAGAACCGGGCCATGCCGGGGTCGTGCCCAACGGCATAGTCACGCCATTCGCCCTTGGCGACGTGGCGACTGTAAAGGCCAAGCAGGGCATTGAGTTCGTTGCGGTCAAAAAAGACGGGCGCCAGCTGTCGTTTGGGCCGATGTTCGGTCAGGCGCACGATTCGTGCCATGGCTGCCGTTCTCCCGGTGTCATCTCTTGGTCAAATATTGAGCCTCAAGGCGCGCCTGGGCAAGCCCGAATCGAGGGAACGTGACAGCGCAGAGGGAGAACTCAAGAACAAGAGGCCGTCAGCCAGAGCCGTCAGCCAGAACCGTCAGTAAGTCTCCAGCCTGCCGCCCGACTGCACGCCGACCAGACGGTCGGCCGGATTGGTGCTCGGGCGGTCATAACAGGTGACGGCGGCCAGGGAGCGATAGCAGTACAGGGCCGGAACCTCAGGTTGGTTCTCATAGCGCGGCATACAGTAGTGGCCGCCCTTCTGCGCCCGCAGTGTCGAGCAGTCCATGTCGTTGGCCAGGCTGGCGATATGGTCGGTCAGGGTCTTGTCGGTGTTGATAAGCAGCGCGGCCTCGGCAATGGCCAGCGGCGGAGCGGCCTTGGTCATCGGATCGCAGGCCCCCATCAGCAGCACCAGAGCCACTGCGGCCACCCCAGTCAACGCGTTCCGCCCCATGACCTGTTCTCTCATTTCCAGGTGCCACCCTGCCCGTTCGGGCGTTTCCACAGTCCAGTGTCGCGGCCTATGGTTAAGGAACATTGAACAGTCCCCACCAATAGGAGGCCATTTCATGGCTGTCGAGACTCCGATCTGTGATTTTGGCTGGCACGCGCCTGACTTCGCCCTGCCCGGCATCGACGGGCGAACCTGGACTCTGGCCGACGTGCGCGGCCCCAAGGGCACCTTGGTGATGTTCATTTGCAACCACTGCCCTTACGTCCAGGCCGTGATCGACCGTCTGGTACGTGACGCACGGGCGTTGCAGGACCTGGGCATCGGAGTGGCCGCCGTCTGTTCCAACGACCCCGTGCAGTACCCGGAAGACGATTTCCCGGCCATGCAGGCATTCGCCGCCGCCCACGGGTTCACGTTCCCCTACCTGCACGACGTCACGCAACAGGTCGCCAGGGCCTATGACGCCGTGTGCACGCCCGACTTCTTTGGCTTCGACACCGACCTCGGCCTGCAATATCGCGGGCGACTCGACGCCTCGGGCCGGGCACCGGCAGCCCCCGACGCACGGCGCGAACTGCTTGAGGCCATGGCCACCGTCGCCGCCACCGGGCGCGGGCCGTCGGACCAGATCCCGTCCATGGGATGCTCCATAAAATGGCGGGCGGCGTAATCCTTCCGACACCCCCTGAATATCCCCGCTGAAGTGGAGGGGCTTGATTTTTGGGGCATGAGTGCGGCACACTGCGCCCTTCATCAAGGGGCAGGGTGGTGTTGGGCATGGGCACGCTTCGCAGGTCCGCAACCGGTACAGTTGCCGCAGTTGCACTAATGGCCGCCGTGGTCGGTGGGGCCAGCCTTCCGAGCGCCGCCGCCTCGCCAGGGGCCACGCCAGTGGTGGCGCCGGCCCCGCCCGTCGTTACCGCAGGGTCCTGCTACACCACGCCAGAGGTTCGGGCGTCGCAGGTCCGCCAACTCCAGACCGAGCTTATGGTTGCCGCGCTGAGTTGCACCGGATACCCCGACCTCGCCTTGCGTGACCGCTACAATGCCTTCGTCCAGAAGTTCGGCGGCAGCCTGAATTCCACCGCCACCGTGTTGCGCGGCCACTTCCAGCGCAACCACGGGCGCGAGCACTCCCGCCGCTTCGATGCCTACATCACCTCGCTGGCCAACCAAGCCGCCCTGCGCAGCTTCGACGAGCCGTCCTACTGCCAGACAGCGGGTTCCGTGTTCGAGGCGCTGTCCGGCCTCGACCCCCGCGAGATCGAGGCCTATGCCGCCCGCGAGGTCGAAGCCACCGAGGCCGTCATGCCCTGCGCCGGGTCACGCAGCTAGGGCATCCGCACTCCCCTAAAAGGAAGACCTGGGCGCCGCCCAGCCCCGCCAAGGGCCGAGCGGCCCTTGGAACCCATGTGAACACCTGTGCTGTCCCTTGCGCCGCAGGCCCCCCTCACTCGCTTTTTGCGCTGCGCGCGGTTTACCGTTCCTTATTCCCGAGGTCCAGGAACCCGTGGTTCCTGGCGGGTGCGGGCAGAGCCCGCTTTCCTTCGCCCCGCCTTCTTACGCTACCCCGCCGGACAAACCGCCGTGAATAGAGCGTCGGGGGCGCCTTCGCGCCACGTGGCGTTGGTCGGCAGTCCGTCGGCGTCGAACGCCGGTTCGGCCGGCATGGGGGCGACACGCTTGGCGGCGCAATCAACGACATGGCGGATGATCAAGGTATCGTCGGCGCGGCGCAGCATCACCAGATCGACCATAACCATTTCCGGCCGGGCCTGGTTGCGCTTGGCCGACATGGTATCGACCGCCAAGAGGCTGGTCACCACCGGCTGGATCAGCGACCACGGCTCAAAGATCGTGCTGGTGCTCAGGCGTTCGACCACCACGAAGTCGGCTGGCAGCAGGGACGCCGAGCGGTGCTCCCAGTCATAGCGCAGGTGGGCCGTGACGCCGACGATGGCGATGGCGGCAACCACGGGCACCACCCACTTCGGCGGCTTGCGCCGGAACAGGCGGAACAGGGCGTAGACGATACCGCTGCCTGCAAAGGCTGCGCAGACGGCGATCACCACATCAAGGAACATCGGGCACGGTCTCCAGCATCACGTGAGAAGGTGTTCTAGCCGAATCGCATGGCTACCGTCCATGCGTCCGGCTTTATTCATATGCGCCACCTGGGCCAGCAGCAGCTCGGCACAGGCCAGGGCATCGACGAGCGCATCATGCGCCCGGTAGCGCGGCAGATTGTAGCGCTGGCGGCAGGCGTCCAGACGCAACGATCCGGGCGTGAGGACCTCGCCCCGGCGCTGGCGCAGCCGCCCCTCCAGGGCCAGGGTGTCAACGTAAGGCACCACCAGCGGCGCCCCATAGAGCCGGCCGCAGGCGGCGTCCAGAAAGCCCCGTTCCGAGGCCGCGTGATGAGCCACCGGCACCCGCCCCTTCAGGGCTTGCAGAAACTCCGGCATGACATCGGCGAGATCGGGCGCCGCCTCGGCCTGGTCGTCAAGGATGCCGTGCAGCACGGCACTCGATTCGGGCATGGGACCGGAGACCTTCACCAAGTGGCGGCGCGCCTCGGCCAGCACGATGCCGCCGCCGGTCACCGGCACCCAGCCGATGCTGGCAATCGCGTCGGCGCGGGGGTCGAGGCCGGTGGTTTCCAGATCCACGGCCAGAAAACCGACCTCGTCCCACGGCTCGCGGATGGTCGGCGTGTCCACCCGGTAGTAGTCGCCCAGCGGCGTGCCACGGTGCCGCGCCGCCAGTCCCCAGCGCACGAGATCGGGTCCGATCAGGGCCTGAAGCCAGCGGGCGGCGAACACCATGCTCAGCCCATGCCGCCGCGATAGGTGGTGGTGGCGGCGCCCTGCATGGACTTGACGACGGCGAAGGCATCCTTGAGGTGGCTGCGCTCGAAGCCCGACAGTTCGGACGGCGGCACGTAGTTGTCGGCCCGCGCGCCCTCGCGGATCTGCCGGGCCTGATGGCGCAGGCGGACCAGCCCCAGGAACTCCAGGGCGTCAATCAGGTCGTCGGCCCCCTGCTTGCTGATCTTGCCGGCCTCACGCGCCACCTCCAGCCGTTCATAGGTGTTGATCGCCGGATGCCCGGAATCCAGCGCGTAGATGCGCGCCAGATCGACAATCGGCACGATCCCGGAGTGCTTGAGGTCCAGGGTCTTGTCGTGGTCGCCGCCGGAAATCAGTACGAAGTTGCGGAAGAAGCCCAACGGCGGCTGGTGGGTCAGGGCGTTCGACGTCAGGTGGGCCAGGAAGATGCGCGCCCCCTTGGCCCGCGTCAGGACCTCGTCGTGAAGTTCATTGAACAGCGTGGAGTTGCCGGCGATGGGACGCATGTCGAAGAACACCGACGACAGCATCAGGGCCTTGGGCTCGGGCTGGCCGATCCAGCGGCGGAAGTAGCGCTTCCACTGGTCCAGGGGCTGGCGCCACTGGTCGGTCATGGCCATCATCTCGCCGGGGCACAGCACATAGCCGGCGATGTCGAGGCCCCTGCACACCCGCGTCGTGAACTCCTTGAACCAGGCGCCGTGTTCCTCGGCCCGGTAGTCGTCGGAGATGACCAAACAGTTGTCCTGGTCGGACCGCGCAGTCTGCTCGAAGCGGGCCTGAGATCCGCAGGCGATCCAGCAATAGGGCACCGGGGCCGGCCCCATGTCCTGCTCGGCCAACTGAATGAGGCGTTGAGTGGCGGCGTCGGCCAGGGCGGTGATGGCGTTGCCCACGCTGCGCGCCGAAGCCCCGGCCTCGACCAGTTCGTTAACCAGATCAGGGATATGGATGAGAGTGTCGCGGATGCCCTCGGCCGTGGTGCGGCGGTGGATGTCGCTGGCCAGGAACACCACTGACCGGGTCTGGGTACGCAGCAAATCAGTGGTGGTGACCACGCCCATGGGCTTGCCGTCGCGCACCACCGGCAGGTGATGGATGTTGTGGCGCGACAGGGTCAGCATGGCCTCGAACAGCCAGTCGGTGGCCTGCACGCTGAGCGGCGGGGAACTCATGATGGCGCTGACCGGCTGCGTGATGTCGAGCCCGGCGGCAACCACGCGGGAGCGCAGGTCACGGTCGGTGACGATGCCGCACAGGACTTCATCCTCAACCACCAGCAAGCAGGATATCCCGGCGTTGCTCATGATGGCGGCGGCGTCCTGCACCGTCGTCGTGGGGGTGACGGTGACCGGCTCGCGGCTGATCAGTTCGCCGACCCGACGGGTGGTCAGGCCCAAGGTGTCGGACCCGCCGCGCACGCCGCGCAGGCGATCGCCAGCGTGTGGCGCAAAGAAATAGGCGAAAGACGGATAGGCGTCGCGCAGGCGATGAAAGTGCTCGGCCGGAAGCTGGTAGAGCAGCGCGTCCTCGATGGCGACGATGCGGTTGACCGCCCGGCCGCCGCGCAGCAGGGCGCGGACGCCGCCGGCCTCCCCCTCCCCCAGGCGGGCCAGCAGGGCGCCTTCGGGCGTGATGGTCTCCAGGGCGCCGCTGCGCACGAGACTGAGCGCATCGACATTGTCGCCGGGCTCCATCAGCACCGAGTCGCGGCGCAGGTAGCGCACCGTGATGGCAGCCGAAAGGGTCGCCAGTTCATTCTCGGGCAACAGGTCGAAGGGATGCCGCGCGGCGATGAAATCCCGTATTTCCAGTATCTCGACGGTCATTGCGCCCCCCGGCGATAAATCAGATGACATTGGTTCTGGTCTTACCATAAGGAACGGGCGGACCCCACCGGAGTCCGCCCGCTTAGCATATCAGAACATTTGCAAGCTTAGTGGTGGGTGGCGGCGCCAGCCCCACGCGGCGAGCGGATGCTCTCGATCAGTTCCTGGATACGCACCGGCGGCGGCGCGGTCACCTTGGAGACACCAAAGGCGATGGCGAAGTTCAGCAGCATGCCGACGAAGCCGATGCCTTCCGGCGAAATGCCGAACAGCCAGTTGGCGGGGATGTTCTCGGCCATCGGGGTGATGAAGATGCCCTTGAAGTACAGGATGTACCCCATGGTGAAGATCAGACCGGCGAGCATGCCCGCAATGGCGCCCTCACGGTTCACCGTCTTGGAGAAGATCCCCATGATGATGGCCGGGAACAGCGACGATGCGGCCAGACCGAAGGCGAAGGCCACCACCTGGGCGACGAAGCCCGGCGGGTTGTAGCCAAGATAGCCTGCGATCAGGATGGCGACGGCAGCCGCAATACGGCCGGTCATCAGCTCGGCCTTTTCGGACATGTCCGGCGTCAGCATGCTCTTCATCAAGTCGTGCGAGATGGACGACGAGATCACGAGGAGCAGACCGGCAGCAGTGGACAGAGCGGCGGCGATACCACCGGCGGCGACCAGGGCGATGACCCAGTTCGGCAGACCGGCGATTTCCGGGTTGGCCAGGACCAGGATGTCACGGTCCACGGTCAGCTCGTTACCCTGCCAGCCATGCTGGGCGGCCAGGGCCTTACCGGCATCGGAGGCGTCGTTGTAGTACTGGATGCGGCCGTCGTTGTTCTTGTCCTCGTACTTGATGAGGCCAGTGGCTTCCCAACGCTGCATCCATTCCGGACGGTCTTCGATGGACATGGCACCGTCAGCCGTGGCGACGCCGCCCGGCCAGGCAGTGGTGGTCAGGTTGTAACGGGCCATGGCGCCAACGGCCGGGGCCACGGTGTACAGCAGGGCGATGAACAGCAGCGCCCAACCGGCGGAGGAACGGGCGTCCTTCACGCTGGGAACGGTGAAGAAGCGCACGATCACATGCGGCAGACCGGCGGTGCCAACCATCAGCGCGGCGGTGATGGCGAAGATGTCGATCGTGGACTTGCCGCCCAGGGTGTACTCGTTGAACCCAAGGTCGGTCACAATCGCGTTGAGCTGGGCGAACAGGTATGTACTTCCCTCGGCCACCGGCTCGACGACAGTGCCGCCCAAGCCAAGCTGCGGGATCGGGTTGCCGGTGATCTGGAACGAGATGAACACGGCGGGAATGATGTAGGCGCTGATGAGCACGCAGTACTGCGCCACCTGGGTGTAGGTGATGCCCTTCATGCCGCCCAGCACCGCGTACACGAACACGACGCTCATGCCGATGATCAGGCCGGTCAGCAGGTCCACTTCAAGGAAGCGGGAGAACACGATGCCGACGCCGCGCATCTGACCGGCGACATAGGTGAAGGAGATGAAGATCAGGCAGATCACGGCCACGGTACGCGCGGCCTGGCTGTAGTAGCGGTCGCCGATGAACTCGGGCACCGTGAACTTGCCATACTTGCGCAGGTACGGGGCCAGCAGCATCGCCAGCAGCACGTAGCCGCCGGTCCAGCCCATCAGGTAGACCGAGCCACCGTAGCCGAGGAAGGCGATCAGGCCGGCCATGGAGATGAACGACGCGGCCGACATCCAGTCAGCGCCGGTCGCCATGCCGTTGGCAATCGGGTGAACGCCCTTGCCTGCGATATAGAATTCGCCGGTGGTGGACGCGCGGGCCCAAACGGCAATACCGATGTACAGCACGAAAGTCGCGCCGACCACCAGGTAGGTGAGAAGTTTCAACTCATCCATTGCAATAGAACTCCCTCGGTCCGGCCTACTCTTCGTGAACGTCGAATTCGCGATCGATCGCGTTCATACGCCAGGCGTAGAAAGCGATCAGGATCAGGAACACGTAGATGGAGCCCTGCTGAGCGAACCAGAAGCCCAGGGGATAGCCACCCAGACTGAAGGCGTTCAGGGCATCGGCAAGCAGAATGCCGAACCCGTAGGACACGACGAACCAAATCACCATGCAAATGGCCACAGTCTTGAGATTGGCGCGCCAATATGCGGCCGCGGTCTTGTCAAGCATCGTAAACGTTCCTCCCTGTATTGGGGTGCCACAGCCCCACATGTCTCAAAGTCTGGTCGCGCCAGGCATCAGGTGCGTCCAAAGGCGCGGCGCGGTCCGCAATCAAATTGGCGCCGGCAGCGTTTCCACGGGGTCCCCCCCTGCGATCACGCGAACCATCCACCGAACCGACGCGGCTACCTGGTCTCAGTCCTTGGAATTTGCGGGTCCATGGTGTCACGTCCCAGCGTCCCCGCACAAAGCGAGGATCCGGAACGAGCGGCGATGCGCGGTTGCCCCGCGACGTTATGGTCAGTTCCGCCCAGACAAGGCCCCCAAGGTAACAAGGGCCCACCCAACCGGCGCTGACTTGGTCCGTCGCGGCGTTGTCGTGCTTCCCTTAACGGGAGGCCGCCACCGCGATTACGGACGCGTCGTTGCCAAGTCGCCACTGTGGAAGTGGCTCTACCGCAATGTTCCTACCTGAGACACGCCTTCCGCGCAAGAAAGTTTTAGCCCCTTTATGGGCGTTTGTTTGGCGACACTGAGGCACCTATACCCTCCGATGGGTCGACAGCCGCTGCGAAATCGACAAGCATGGCGCGATACACGACAAGAGGCCGCCATACGGCCCAACACAGGCAACCATGGGAGGATACACGTCATGCGGGGGGCGACCGGGCGCTTTTACACCATCGGATTCGGGCTGATCGCCGCACTTGTGCTGGGCGGTGCCGTCGTGGCGCTGATGCGGCTTCATTCCCTGGGGGCCGTCGAACCGCTGTGGCTGGGCGGCGCCATGGGGCTGCTCATCGCGGTCATGATGGGCCTGTGGTCCCTGCACGGCATGGTCGAAACGCACCTGCTGACCCTGGAACGCCTGCGCGCCGGGGTGCTGGTCGCCGCCATCGGCAAGGACGGCCGCCTGCCGCCGCCGCCGCGCCTCGGCCCGCGCGA